>NZ_VXCT01000020.1:0-79693 GCF_052850535.1 Shewanella sp. 1180_01 | reverse complement strand
AATTACTCTGAGAGCTTTAATCCAGCATCTTTAACCGATCAAGCACAAGATATTGCTGACGGTTTCCTCGATCCAGAAACGGGCAATCAAATTGAACTTGGGATGAAAAATGAGTGGCTTGATGGCCAGTTTATGACCACGCTCGCCGTATATCGCATTGAAAAACAAAATGTCGCTCAAGCTAACCCTTTAAATACTGGCGATGACGATGGCATTCCCGCTTTACTTAATTTGGGTGAAGTACACAGTCAAGTCCTTGAATGGACGCTGGTGGGGGATTTAACCGATAACCTGACCGTCACAGCAAACTATGCCTATAACGAGACCGAAGTGGTTAAAGGGGTAACGAACGATAGTTTAACCAATACCTTTGACAGTAAGCACTTTGCCAATGCGCCGCGTCATCAAGCGGGAATATGGACCCGTTACGATATCAATGCACTCGATTCGGCGATTGCCTTTGGTATGGACTATGTGGGCGAGCAGTTCAGCCTCGATGGTCAAATAGTGAAGCCCCATACGATTTTTGATATGAGCTGGACGACTCAGTGGGATCAAACTCAAGTTCGCTTAAATCTTAAAAATATCTTCGACAAAGAATATGCCGTCAGTGGGTTTAGCGAACGTAATGGCCATTTTCCCGGTGAGCCACGCAATATCACGCTTGAACTGAGTCATAAGTTTTAATGCATTGATGTGAAAATAGCTTGTTCGTTAAGGATGACGAACAAGCTAACCTGCCTAACCTTGCTCATCACTGCCGTGATTTCTGCCAGTATTTGCTGTCGTTATCATCACCGGCTAATGCTTGTACACTATCTTAATAGTATTTTCCTATTAAGATGATAGCTTCTATCCGTTATCCTTTCTCATTCAGCTTGTTTAGACTCGCCTTATATGAATTATTTGATAAGGTTTCCCTATGCACGCCGTCAGCCACTTAGCCTCCAAAGACGCTCAATTTAATGCTAGCCCACAGGTGGCCCTGATTGCAGAAGGTGGTGGTCAGCGTGGCATTTTTACCGCGGGCGTGCTCGATGCTTGGCTTGATGGCGGATTCGATCCCTTTGATTTATTTATTGGTACATCTGCAGGCTCACAGAATCTCAGCAGTTTTTTAGCCCGTCAAAAGGGTTATGCCAAACGTTTGATCCGCGGTTTGTCGCGCCATAAACGTTTCTATCGACTCGGTCGGGGGTTAGTCGGCGGCAATGTGGTCGATTTAGATTGGTATTTTGAGCAGACGCGACAAGGGATGTTTAAATTAGATCTTAACGCGGCGACAGCCTCACTCGGTGATCGGCAGTTACTGATCACCACTACCAATGCCAGTGATCGCAAGGGTTATTTTTTAAGTCCAAGCAGTAAAAGCCAGTGGCGCGAATTGCTTAAAGCCTCCAGCGCATTGCCATTTTTGTATAAACAAGGAGTGAAACTCACGCCTTGGCTAAATGACAAGGCCTGTAATAGTGACAACGCCTGTAATAACGGCGTGGCTAATCATGGCGTGTCTCATCATAGCGCAGCATTGAGCGGAGCTATCGACAATGATTTTTATCTCGACGGCGGCTTAGCCGCGCCTTTACCTGTGCGTGAGGCCTATCGTCGTGGTGCCCGTAAAATTGTGGTGATCCGCACTGTGAGTGAGGATTTTCAGGCGCAATCGGCTTGGGTGCATAAACTTAAATCTTGGATTTGTGTTTCTGGCTTTTGCCCGAAAACCATAGATTATCTAGTGCAGCACGAACAAGCCTATCAGGATGAATTGGATTTTATGGCGAATCCGCCAGAGGATGTGGAGATAGTGCAGATTTTTTCCGCTGAGAATTTACAGAGTAAGTTACTGGGGAGTTCCGATGCCGATTTACGCCATGATTACCATGCGGGCATGAGTGCTGGAAAGCAGTTTTTAACCCAAGATCCGATGGCATTGACGCAGATGAATGCTTATTTTCCTCAAGTGCAAACCAACGCTCACACTCAAACCCACATTCAAGCTCACTCTCAAGCTAACTCTCAAATCCAGCCATTTAGTGCGCTGTCGGCCTAGCTTGGTTTCGAGTTAAGCCACAATGTAGTGCGTGAGTAAGCAATAAAAGTAAACTGCATCGAAATACAAAAGCCACCCTAGGGTGGCTTTTGTGGTTGGCTATCTTAACCTGTGCATCAATCTAGTTAATTAACTTATATGATTAATCAAGCTCATCAACGTTAGACCATTAATAACTTGAGGTGTGCACTGAGCGTACTGCTCGGCCCGATGGGTCGATAATGCCGCGTAAGCTTTCGTCCCAAACTAATGCTTCTGGCGTTGAACAGGCGACGGATTTACCACCTGGAACCGTTTCTGCAGCGCCGCTCAATGGATAATGTTCTTCAAAGAAGCAGCGATAGAAATAGGCTTCTTTGGTTTCTGGTGTGTTGTATGGGAAACGGAATTTCGCGTTTGCCAATTGTAAATCATCCACCCGCGCTGCAGCTTGTTCTTTCAAACCGTCAATCCAAGAGTAGCCGACGCCGTCACTGAATTGTTCCTTTTGACGCCATGCCACTTCTTTTGGCAACTTGTGCTCAAAGGCTTGGCGCAGAATATGTTTCTCGATACGACCATCCTTAGACATTTTCGCTTCTGGGTTGATGCGCATCGCCACATCCATAAACTCTTTATCGAGGAAGGGCACACGGGCTTCTAATCCCCAAGCGGCCATGGCTTTGTTGGCACGCAGACAATCGAACAGATGCAGCTTATCGAGTTTGCGGACTAATTCCTCGTGGAATGCCTGTGCGTTTGGCGCTTTATGGAAGTATAAATAGCCGCCAAATAGCTCATCAGCACCTTCTCCCGACAACACCATCTTAATGCCCATAGCTTTGATTTTTCGCGCCATTAAATACATAGGTGTCGCGGCACGTATGGTGGTGACATCATAGGTTTCTAAGTGATAGATCACTTCTTTAATCGCATCTAAGCCTTCTTGGAAGGTGAAATGGATCTCATGGTGAATGGTACCAATGGCATCTGCGACTTTTTTGGCGGCGATTAAATCCGGCGCACCTTCAAGGCCGACAGCAAAAGAATGCAACTGTGGCCACCAAGCGTTGGTTTCGCCATCGTCTTCAATGCGGCGTTTAGCAAAGGTTTGCGTCACGGCGGAAATGATCGATGAATCTAAGCCGCCTGATAGCAACACACCATAGGGTACGTCTGACATTAATTGGCGTTTGACCGCCGCTTCTAATGCGTCACGTAATTCTTCTTGGCTGGCTGGGTTATCTTTAACCGCATCATAGCTTTGCCAATCGCGGCTATAGTATTTAACGGCTTCACCATCTTTTGAATACAGATACTGGCCCGGTAAGAACTCTTCTACCGTTTTACACACTGGCATCAGCGCTTTCATTTCAGAGGCAACATAGAAGTTACCCGCAGCGTCACGGCCTGTGTATAGCGGGATGATCCCCATGTGATCGCGGCCGATAAGGTATCTGTCTTGGGCTTTGTCATATAACACAAAGGCGAAGATACCGTTTAATTTATCAAGGAAGTCAGTGCCATATTCTTGATACAGCGCCAGAATGACTTCACAGTCAGAGTTGGTTTGATAGCTGTACTTATCGCCTAGCTGGGCTTTCAATTCTTTGTGGTTATAGATTTCGCCGTTGACCGCAAGGATCAAACTGCCATCTTCGGTCAGCAGTGGCTGAGCACCGTGTTCAATGTCAACAATGGCTAAACGTTCGTGGGCAAGAATTGCCTTATCACTGGCATAAATACCTGACCAGTCAGGGCCACGGTGGCGCATTAGCTTAGACATTTCTAGCGCGACTTGGCGCAGTTCTTTGGCATCAGATTGGATATCTAAAATCGAAAAGATTGAACACATAGTACAACTCCCACACTGTCTGTCATTTGAGGATGTCTCAATTGAGGTTTAATGTGCCAGCAATTTAGGTATTTTCCAAACACTATTTTTGATGTTTTATCTGTTTATTGGTGTTTTTGTTGATTTAGATGTTTGTGTTTAATGCTTTTATTTGAGAATAATTCATTTAATTTGCGTTATTTTTGATGATTTGTTTTTATTGTCTGATTTGGCGTGAGGGGTTTTGGGGAATTCACAATGTGTTTTAAAAAAGTGTCGATGACAGCAAAACCGTTAAAAAGACCTTAAATAATGAGTTGGCTCGTTTAAGTGTTTTATTTTTAATCAATTAATGCGCCGAGTTTGACATCAACCAATGGCATAAGCCTATGCAGAATGGTGTCGCAGGATGGATATTTCGCGATAACGGCATTGTTTGTGGGCTGAAAACAAAAAAAGCACGTGAATGGTTCACGTGCTTGTAGGTCTTGTTTGGCGCTTTGGCTGGTGGAGGAGACGCTTTATTAAGCTGGCGCTTTATTTCGCAGGTTCTACTAGCAGGCGTTAATGAGAGACGACTCACTAAGTCGCCTCTCACAAGCTGTCACTGATACAAGCTGCTATTTTGCATCTGTCACAAGCGTCGTTTTAGCTGGGCGCAGGTTATTAAACTCTGTGCCTTGATAGTATCCCGGCCAATCTTTGCTGTTGCCCAAGGTGCGCGTGACTTGGTAGTAGACTTGCAAATCTTGCAGCGCGCCGCTCAAATCCCAGTCTTCATGGTATTCATCGCAGACATTGTGATAACAGCCTTTCATTGTGGCTTGCATCTGGGTTTTATAAGCAGCCGTGGCCTCATCAACGGGGTCGCTACCGCCGCCGGCAAAGACCGCTGGGACGCCCAGTTTGGCAAAGCTGAAATGATCTGAACGGAAGAAACCGCCCGAAGCGGGATTTTTCTCACCCATGGCGATGCGGTTCTGTTGTTTCGCCGCATCAATAAGGTAAGTTTCTAACTCAGATTTCCCTTTACCGACAATCGTAAAATCCTTGGTTTTGCCGTAGATATTGGTGCTGTCGAGGTTTAACACTGCCACGGTTTTGTCGATAGGATAAAGTGGATTGGCAGCGTAATAGCGCGAACCGAGTAAGCCCTGTTCTTCACCTGTGGTGGCAATAAAGGTGACCGAGCGCGCTAAACCGTGGCCTTGTTTCGCATTATCGGCTAATTGTCTGGCGATTTCGAGAATACCGGCAGTGCCTGAGGCGTTGTCCATGGCGCCGTTGTAAATCTGATCGCCTGCTTTCGTCTCGTCTTTACCTATGTGATCCCAATGAGCGGTATAGAGGATCTGCTCGTCAGCTTGTGTGCTGCCGGGGAGCGTGGCGACTACGTTGTAGCTATTCGCGTATTCGGCTTTGTTTTTAAAGGCGATGCTGGCCGTTTGCTCAAGGGGGACGTTGATTGAGCTGTCGGCGGCGCGCGCCATCAAACTCGGCAGTGATAAACCAGATTTATCAAACAATTGGGTTGCTGCACCCAATGTAAGCCAGCCTTCGACTTGGATGCGGCTATCTTGTTCGGTTTTACTCAGCACCAGATCTTGCTGTGGCCCAGTCCAGCTATTTTCTACCACAGACCAAGGATAAGAGGCGGGCTCAGTATCATGGATGATCAGTGCACCGAGGGCGCCTTGACGGCTGGCCTCTTCAAACTTATAACTCCAGCGGCCGTAATAGGTCATGGCTTTACCATTGAACTTACCCGAGTCAGGGCGGGCAAAGCCGGGATCGTTAACTAAGATCACTGCAATTTTGCCTTTCATGTCGAGATCTTGGTAATCATTCCAACCATATTCGGGTGCGTTCACTCCATAGCCGACGAAGACTAATGGTGCGTTCTCAATACTAATACCACCGTTATCGTGGCGACTGCTGAGCACCAGATCTTTTCGGTATTTAAAGGGTAATCCTGCTAGCGTGACTTTCTGCGCTTCATCTGCGGTATAGCTGACCATAGGCACAGGTTGCAAAAAGCTGCCTTGGTACGCGCCCTTGAGTCCCATCTCTGTAAAGGCTTTAGTCAAATAGTCCAAGGTGAGTTTTTCACCGTGAGTGGTCGGCGCACGACCTTCAAATTCATCGGATGACAGGGTTTTAATATCATTTCTAAAGCGCGCTTCATTAAACTGCACGGGTTTGAGTTCAGCCAAAGTACTGTTGCCATCGGATTGGGATGAATTCGGACTACAGGCACTGAGCATAGCCAGCGCACAGAGTGGATACAGACGTCGCATAGGTTAATCCTACTGTTGTTTTAATTAAGGAATTTTAGATTTCTGTTAATCAATCAGAAGCGAGACTTATCATGAAGCAAGCCGCAGCGAGCCACAAGGCTGAGCGGCAGGTGAATATGTTACTTAATGTTGCTTTACCCTATGCAATACGCCTTTGGGCTGGATTGGTTATAGGGCCGTGAGTATCAGGATTCGTGGTAATGAAGCTAGCGCTGCGCCTTATGGATCATGTCTCAATTGTAGGGGCTGTTGATCTTTCGAGAGTGATTATTAAACAGCATGGCATGAGGTTGTAATTTGCTTCGCCAGAAGTGCTCAGTTACAGAGCCTTAAATGTTCGATATAAAGCAAATCTAGTGATGGAACCAACACAGCTAAGAAAATATTTAATTTCTCATCTGAACTCATCATTTTGCATGATATTTGTAAAATAAAACCAATTCTATTTACAAAATAAAGCATAGATTTAACAATCTGAGGGGCGGGCGATAGGTTCGGGGATCTAAATACTAGGTTACTACCGGTTTACCGTAATGACGGTTATTGGTTTATCAATGAGTTAACTAATAGGCGCGATTTGCTAAGTGATTCAGTGGCTGTTATCCGACGAAAAAACGGTCACTGCTCTTGACATACTTTATAGCCTTTTTTTTGTATTTTCGCCCTTACTGGTTGCCGTGCTGGTATTGCGTTTTCTAATTTACATCGGGCCAACTATGTTCAACGAAATACTTTCCGTATCTGAAATTGATTTTTCAATTGTACTTAAATCGACCTTACTAGTTATTCACTACATTGCTATTTTTTTCTTTTTTTATGCTTTGGCTAAAACCGCTTTAGGTTTTGTCTTTAAAACTCAAGAACCAACAGGAATTAATAAAAATGATGCAAGTTAAAACATTAAATTACATAGTGTTAGTGATGAGTTTATTATTAGCATCATGCTCAGTTGTGGTGAAAGACAGTATGGTCGTGTCGCCATCAAAACAAATAGATGATAACAATCTGAAGCAGTTAACTGAGGTGCATGGTTACAGTCCGCAATGGCTGGTTACAGCAACAGGCAAAAAAGTTTATGCACTGAGCAGAAAAGTAGAAGGCCAAACAACAACCTTGCTGGTCTTACATGGCAATGCTTTGAATATGAGCCTGCAACCTTGGTTTGGCGTTCTAGAATCGCTTGCCGCTACGAACTTCAATATTCTGGCTATTGATTACCAGGGCTATGGTTTTAGTGATGGCGAAGCTAGCTTTTCCAATATGTTAAGTGACACACAGCTTGCCATAACCGCATTAAGCAAAAATGAAGAAATTTATGTGTACGGCCTATCACTTGGATCTGTGATGGCAACCAGTATAGCTAAAGATGATCGCGTCGCGGGTCTGATTATTGAAGGTGGCATTACCGATGTTGCTGAAATGGTGGTTTTGTATCGGTCACGCAACTTGTTTGGTGGTCTGGTTAACATTGAGCTTGATAACAAACTAAAGTTTGACAATATTTCAATGATAAAAGGAATTAGTAAACCCGTACTGGTTATTCACGGTGAAAAAGACAGCAACATTCCTTTTAGTATGGGCAAAGCCCTTTATTTGGCATCTAGCAATACACTGAGTTCGTTTTATCCTGTAGCCGAAGGCGGGCATTGCGATACTTTTATTAAAGATGAAAAAAGTTATTTGCCTCGCATTAAACAATTTATTGAAAGCGTTTCCGTTGAAGAAAAATATACAAATTTCACTGAAGATCGCGACGTAAAACCCTTGCAGGAATAACAGGAATAACAGGAATAACAGGAATGCGAGCGATGTTTCAAGGGTGGAGGAAACTAGCACCTATAATACTGTTACTGGTAGGCTGCGGATCTCAGATACCAGAGACCTATCAAGCGGATAGAACGCCAGAATACAGGGACAGTTATAACGGTATTGCTGGAGTCATTCAATGGCAGAAAGACCAGAGCGGCCTAGTCAGCAAGGAACAGGGCGATAAGTGCGAGCAGATTAAAACCTTGATAGTGCAGGCCCAGTTAACAAATAATCATGACTTAGCTGAGCAGCTCAGTATAGAAAGCAGAAGAGTTTGTATATATGAGTAAGTGATAAATACATGTCTCTCTGCCACGTTTAGACGGGAGAGTCACAGCTAAGCTTAATGTTGACTAGAACTTTTCATTTTAAGTCTTATAGATATGAGCAACGCTCATGTCTATAGTGTCGATTTGGAAAACGACCAACGGATTTTTTTGTTCTAAAATGCGCTAAATAGCCGTTTCGAATTGTAGATCATTTTATAGAGCGAGTAGGATATCGGTAAGCAGGCCCTCTGCGCCATGGATAGCGCGGTGGCGCCCTCAGGGAAGAGTGAATGCCGTGCCTGTGTGCGATACCCTACGATGTAGCATAATTAGGAGCAGTTATTTAGATAAATGTGTCACTACCGAAGATAAATTTATTTAAGGTATTTAGTTTATGGTGCCCTGCGACGTAGCACTGGGCACACGTTGGGAAATAAGCTTAATTAAAGTGTAGAGTTAAACAACATCGATGTCGCCCGCGCAGGCAAACACATGGTTCGGGCGGAAAGGCTCTTTATCGATATCTTCAAGCTTACTCACGCCGCTGGTGACCAGAATGGTTTCAAGCCCGGCTTGGAAACCCGCTAAAATATCGGTGCGCATATTGTCGCCAATAATGACAGTGTCTTCCGAGTGTCCATCAATATGATTAAGTGCAGAGCGAATAATCCAAGCGCTCGGTTTGCCCACGTAGAAAGGTTTCTTACCGGTAATACGCTCAATAGGTGAGCAGAGTGCGCCGCAGGCAGGGCTATAAGCTGGGCCGTGAGTATCAGGGTTAGTGGCAATAAAGCGCGCGCCACGTGCGATGAAGCCCGCGGCTTTATGGATCATCTCCCAGTTGTAGGAGCGGGTTTCACCGACAATCACAAAGTCAGGGTTGATATCGGTAATGTTGGCACCTGACTTGAAGGTTTAACCCTTACTATAACAAGAATACGCTGATGTGTTTAGTAAGGGCTTAAATCGATGAAAAGCTAAAGATTAGCGGGGTTTATAGGGTAACCAGCTCCATGTAGTTCTCTTAATAGATCCATTTCCCAGTTACTACTTGGTATGTATACAACTCCATCATGGTCGCCGGGCATTTCCACATAACTTTCAACAATAGCCGCAACATTTGGTCTACCAATAAGCCCCATCAAGTAACCATGTTCGAACACAACGTTCTGACGCGCTCTAGGTTGTAGCTCATGTTGGTTAGCCTTCGCCTTTGTTTCACCCATGTCATCCGGAGTATATAGGACAACACCATAACCAACATCTTTAGCTAAACGTTCGAGTTTTTGAATGATGGTGTCACCTTTACTTGCGTTTAGATGCAAAATAATCGGGTCAAATCCATGTCTGCGAAGAAATTCAGCAGTGCGATATTTAACCTCACCATCATGTCCATGCACGATTAACACTTTTTTGGATTTAGCTTCAGGTATAGTTTTCACGTCTTGAACTTCCTTGTTGCTTGGGGTGAAATCATATTCATCATTTTTGATATCAAGAATTAAACTTTCAATATAGGCATTCATAACACTACCATCAGTTTTCCAGAAAAACTCATGGTATGGCATACCGTTACGGCGCAGGAACACACCACATGTAGGGTTTGCTTTCACATTAAAACGTTGGACTTCGTTAGGGATATATTGGTTTAAGAACTTAGTAACGGATCTTTTCCAAGTATCAAAACGTTCACGACCGTAATCAGATGTTTCACGGCCATACGCCTGATAAACATCTTCAATAAGCTTAATTTTAAGTTCAACTAACTTTTCAATGATCTCTTGTTTGTCCATCAATGCCTCACAAAACATTGTTATTAGAAGCATTCTATCGCGTTAGCAAGATATGGCAAGAAGTAGGGAGGTAACTAGCTGTTTTAAAATGAGGTTTGTGAAGTGGCGCGAGAGGTATTACTATAAGTGCAGATTGTATTAGACCACTTGGATATTGACACCCGACTTGTGGGGTTTAACCCTTACTATAACAACAAAAAATAGATGTGTTTAGCAGGGTTTCGATGTGTATTTTTAACTTGATTATTACATCAATAAGGTTCATCAATCTCAAATGAACTCTTATTGGCAGTGTTAATAACTTTAAGATTAAGCCCATCAGTTAACTCAAGTTTGATTTTTATGTTTTTGCTCGATTTATCAATGAGTAGTAGGTTTTTGATATTATTATTGTTGTTGTTCAAAACCATTGACTCTAACTCCTCCGTTCTTTTAAGCATGCGTAATGTATTTTCTGCGGCTTTTTGTGGATGTTTACTGCATGAAAAACCACCACCAATAGGCATGTATTCCGTTCCATCTCGGACGGTAACATTAGTATTCGCCGCTTTGTTACGCAAGATCTGTCGTTGTTCAGTAGTTAGAGTTTCTTTGCTATCAGTTTTAAAAATCGCTCGTGCAATAACGTGAGGCCAGTTGTCGTGTAATATTTGTATCAAATCAGTATTAGTCCAAGTGATGTGGTTAGCACCGTTTTTTTCATGAAGTAATATGTCTAGCAAGTAAGCTTCATTGCCATCAAAATACACGAATAGCATTTCATCACCTTTACCTCCCTCCTCAAAATGAATATGGTAGATTCCCCATTCAAAGCGAAGTAAGTCAGTTTTTTTATTTTGGTGTTGGCCTTTAACTTGTTTACTAAGAAACGGATTTACATCTTTACCCTTAGATAGCATTGATACGATATCTACTATCTCAGTGCGATTCTGTAGCTGTGGAGATATGTGAATGTTCCACTTTTTGATCGGTATTCTGCGTTCAGTCACTGTAAGAAAGTGAAGCACTAAGTTTTGTATATCATAATGCTTATAGCTCAAGTGAGCTTCTGTAGCACTAATGTGTTGCTTTCTTAGCTCTGCAAAACTAGGTATTGGGTAACCAAAATCTTTTAGCTTTTCTTTGATTTCAGTTTCTAAATCCTTAAAGAAATTTACTTCCATGTGTGCTCCTATTACTGTGCAAAATGCTATTAGAAGCATTCTATCGCGTTATGTAGATATGGCAAGAAGTAGGGGAGGTAACTAGCTGTTTTAAAATGAGGTTTGTGAAGTAGTGCAGAGGGCGTTACTATAAGTGCAATACGTATTAGACCACGGTTATGGTAAAGCCTGCTTTGTAGAGTTCGTGGGTGAGGGCGCCTTCACCAATAACATAGGCTTTACTGCCTTCTTGGTGCTGTAAAAAGTCAGCGGTTGCCATGGCGGAGGTATAAAAGCATTCTTCAGGAATATCAATACCGGCGGCGCTTAAACGGTTTTGCAGATCCTTACCCGTTTGTACGGGATAGTTAGTCAATACGACTAACGGATTGCCTTGTTCTAAAATGCGCTGGATAAATTTGTCGCTGCCGGGGATCAGTTTATTGTCGTGCAGTAGTACACCATCGATATCGCAGATAATATTTTTCATCTAATAGTCTCTTGTCATGCCGAGCAAAAATCACTTTTCGTTAAGTTATCTAATGCCACATTGCCCCAGAAAACAATGCTTTTGTGGAAAATAGTTAAAAAAATAGAGACCCTAAGGTCTCCATTTGTGATCTCGCTACCATTGCTTTTAAGCGGAACTAATCAGGCGCGTAACCGCTCGGGCCGATGAGATTGCCATCAAGATAGGCTTGGCCGTTTTGCATGTTAAGACGTTGCTGACTAAACCATTTCACCACGAGTGGGTAAATGGCATGTTCTTGCTCATGCACGCGGGCGGCGAGCATGTCAGCGGTATCTTCTTCATAAACAGGCACTTTGGCCTGTAAAATCACCGGACCTGCATCAAGCTCTGGCGTGACAAAATGCACGCTGGCACCATGTTCGCTGTCGTTAGCGTCAATGGCACGTTGATGGGTGTTTAAGCCAGTGTATTTCGGTAACAGTGAAGGATGGATATTGATCATGCGACCTAGGTAATGATTCACGAAATCATCGGTTAAGATCCGCATAAATCCTGCCAACACGATTAAATCGGGTTGGTACTGTTCGATGACTGTCATTAAACGTGCATCGTATTCAGAGCGAGATTCACCTTGGTGAGCTATCACGCAGCTGGTATCAATTTCGCCATGATGGGCGCGCACTAGGCCATAGGCATCGGGTTTATTACTGATGACTCCGACAACTTCGGCCTGCATATTATCGTCGCAACCGTCGATAATCGCTTGCAGGTTACTGCCATTTCCGGAAATTAATACAACTACACGACAGCTCTGGGGCATTACAGGATCTCCACTTGCTCTTCATTGCCTTCACGATCTGCGATAGCACCGATCAGCCAAGCTTGTTCGCCTTCTGCAGCCAGTAATGCAAGTGCTGCATCCACTTTATCGGCTGGCAGCGCGACTAACATGCCGACGCCACAGTTGAAGGTGCGATACATTTCATATTCTGCAATGTTGCCATTTTCCATTAACCAACTGAAAACAGCAGGCCATTGCCATGAATCGCCTTGGATAACCGCTTTTAAATTATCTGGTAGTACGCGTGGGATGTTTTCCCAGAAGCCGCCGCCAGTAATGTGTGCCATGGCATGTACGTCTGATGCTGCGATCAGTTTTAGCAATGATTTCACGTAAATTTTGGTTGGCTCAAGGAGATGCTCAATTAGCGGTTTGCCATTGAGATCTTGTTGAGGGTCTGCTTGGCTCACTTCTAATACTTTACGTACTAAAGAGTAACCATTTGAATGAGGGCCGCTCGAGGCTAATGCGATAAGCGCATCACCCGCTGCAACTTTGCTACCGTCAATGATGTCGGCTTTTTCAACTACGCCTACGCAGAAACCTGCTAGGTCGTAATCTTCACCTTCGTACATGCCTGGCATTTCAGCGGTTTCACCGCCGATTAACGCACAACCAGATTGGAAACAACCTTCGCCGATACCGTTGACGACAGACGTCGCGGTTTCAACATCTAGCTTGCCCGTTGCATAGTAATCGAGGAAAAACAGTGGCTCAGCACCTTGAACGATTAAATCGTTCACACACATAGCAACTAAGTCTATGCCGACTGTGTCATGTTTTTTATAGTCGATAGCTAAACGCAATTTAGTCCCAACACCGTCGGTGCCAGACACTAAAACCGGTTGCTTGTATTTAGTGGGGATTTCACACAGGGCGCCAAAACCACCTAAGTTGCCCATAACTTCTGGACGACGGGTACGTTTAACGGCTGCTTTAATGTTACTTACCAGTGCATTACCTGCATCAATATCAACGCCGGCATCTTTATAGCTCAGTGGGGTAGGTGTGCTCACGGAGGGATCCTCTCGGGTACATCGTTATTGGATTTTATGCGGCGGTATTCTACCAGCTTGTGCTAGGGGTCGAAAGTCATGATTTGGATTTATGCCCCTCGGCGGAGTATTTTTGGCCGAGTAAAACTGTATTTCAGTTTCTGAGGTCTTGAGATTGGTCACAAAATAGTAAATTAAGGTACGTATCTTAGTCGATTGGGAATTATTCTTGGGAGATAGCTCACGATTAGGTCTAATGGCAAAACTTTATGTTTTACCTAGTAAACAAATCAACTAGAATCTGAAAAATTTGCCTAAAATAATACGCCGAAAAATAAAGTAGGAGAGAAAAATGAAAGTTGTCGAGGTTAAACATCCTTTAGTGCGTCACAAAATCGGTTTAATGCGCGAAGGTGACATTAGCACTAAACGTTTCCGTGAGCTAGCCGCCGAAGTGGGCAGTTTATTAACCTATGAAGCTACCGCAGATTTCGAAACTGAAACGGTGACGATTGAAGGCTGGAACGGTCCGGTTGAAGTCGACCAAATCAAAGGTAAAAAAGTCACTGTTGTGCCGATTTTACGTGCGGGTTTGGGCATGATGGACGGTGTGCTTGAGCATATCCCCAGTGCGCGCATTTCAGTTGTCGGCATTTACCGTGACGAAGAAACTCTAGAGCCTGTGCCTTACTTTGAAAAGCTCGCCAGCGACATGAACGAGCGTATCGCCTTAGTTGTCGACCCAATGCTCGCGACCGGTGGTTCTATGATTGCGACCGTCGATTTATTGAAGAAACGCGGTTGTACTTCAATCAAAGCCTTAGTGTTAGTGGCTGCGCCTGAAGGGATCAAAGCGTTAGAGGCGGCGCATCCTGATATCGAGTTATATACCGCTGCTATCGACAAGTGCCTCAATGAGAAGGGCTATATCCTGCCTGGTCTTGGTGATGCGGGCGATAAAATCTTTGGTACTAAATAATCGTTCCTGTGCCTGTTAACATGCCTATTCATATAGCTTGTTAATATTTGGGCGCTCGATCTAAAAGGCCGAATTGCAATGCAATTCGGCCTTTTTATTGGGTGTATTGTTCGGTGTTACAACACCATGGCCGCAATCCAGCCAAACACTAACAGTGGGATATTGTAGTGGATGAAGGTGGGGATCACGCTGTCACGAATGTGGTCGTGTTGACCATCGGCATTCAAACCCGCAGTAGGCCCTAAGGTGGAATCCGATGCTGGCGAGCCCGCATCACCCAGCGCCGCGGCGGTGCCGACTAACGCTATTGTCGCCGCCACCGAAAAACCAAAACTTAACGCCAAAGGCACATATATGGTCGCGATAATAGGAATGGTGGAGAAAGACGAGCCGATCCCCATAGTGATCAGTAGACCCACTAGCAGCATCAAGAAGGCGGCGAGGGCTTTATTATCCCCAATGATGTCGCTAAGCGAAGCCACAAGCGTGCCTACTTCACCGGTTTCTTTCACTACTGCGGCAAAACCAGCGGCTGAAATCATGATAAAACCGATATTGGCCATCATACGCACGCCTTGATTGAAAATATCTTGGTCGGCGACATGCTTTAAGGCGCCCGAGAAACTGAAAATCATGAAGCCGACTAGGGCGCCAAAAATCATCGAATCGGTTTCAAGTTGCACCACTAAGGTGGCTAATATCGCCACTGCGGCAATGATAATATTGCGTTTGTTGAGGGTTTCTTCTGGCTCAGCAACCAATACTTTGGCTTCATCGTAGATCCGAGGTTTACGGTAACTGATAAACACAGCTGTCAGTAAACCAACTATCATGCCCGCCGCTGGAATTAACATGGCTGGTGGAATTTGCTCACGTACAGCCGCTAAGCCATTGCTGGTTAAGTTGGAAAGCAGAATATCATTTAAGAAAATACCACCAAATCCAATCGGTAAAATCATATAGGTAGTGACGAGACCAAAGGTCAAAACACAGGCGACTAAACGACGGTCAATCTTCAGTTTGGTCATCACATGCAACAGAGGCGGCACTAAAATCGGAATGAAGGCGATATGAATAGGTAAAATATTCTGTGACGCCATCGACATGACGAGGAGCGATAGCAGCAGTAACCAGCGAACCCAGTTAGTGTTGGTGGGATTAGGATCTTGCCCAAGACTACTGATGATGCTTCTTGAGATCAGTGTGGTTAAACCTGAGTGTGAGAGTGCAACAGCAAAGGCTCCTAATAATGCATAACTGAGCGCAATTTGCGCGCCGCCACCTAAGCCAGTATTAAAGGCATCTATGGTTTGGTGCAGATCCATTCCGCCCACAAGTCCCGCCACTAGGGCGCTTACGGTGAGGGCGATTACTACATTCACCCTAGCTAAACTGAGTGCCAACATTAAGCACACTGCAATTACGACTGCATTCATAGTCAATTTTCTTAATTCTTTAAGCCAAAGACGCTATTTTTGACTGCAAAGGCTGTGGATGTCCAGTTTGCCGATAGCTTATCTGAAAAATATCTGAAAATGTGATCATGCTGGGTTTTGTCTGTTAGCCGAATGTGGATTGTTGCGCACACAGGATACGCAGATTGCTCTATCCTTAGTCAGGCAAAACGGAAATGCCCTTGAAAAATGTGATATTGGTCTTAAATAGGTTGTAAGGCACAGCACACGACTTATAATGCCTAAAGATTTGATTGGTAAGAACACCTTTTAATCAGTAAGGATTTAACTCGACCTAGGTTGAGGAGAGCATACTGGCGAAAGGGCATCTTGCCTTACACTTAGTTCAACTCATAGATGGAGATATAAAATGAGCGTATTAGTAGGCCGTCAGGCTCCTGATTTTACTGCTGCAGCTGTATTAGGTTCTGGCGAAATCGTTGATAGCTTCAACTTAACTGCTGCCATCAAAGGCAAACCAGCAGTCGTATTCTTCTATCCACTTGACTTCACTTTCGTTTGTCCATCAGAGTTGATCGCATTTGATCACCGCATGGAAGAGTTCACTAAGCGTGGCGTGGAAGTGATCGGTGTGTCTATCGATTCTCAGTTCACTCACAACGCATGGCGCAACACCCCAGTTGAAAAAGGCGGTATTGGCCAAGTTAAGTACACGTTAGTGGCTGACGTTAAACATGAAATCTGTAAAGCATACGATGTTGAGCATCCTGAAGCGGGTGTAGCTTTCCGTGGTTCATTCCTGATCGACAAAGAAGGCATGGTTCGTCACCAAGTTGTTAACGATCTGCCATTAGGCCGTAACGTTGATGAAATGCTACGTATGATCGACGCACTGCAATTCCACGAAGAGCACGGCGATGTATGTCCTGCTGGCTGGGAAAAAGGCGATAAAGGTATGAATGCAAGCACTGAAGGTGTTGCTGCTTACCTGTCTGAAAACGCAAGCTCACTGTAATTAGTATTTGTTAATCACAGTTGCTCGTTAAATGAAAAAAGCTGCCAATGGCAGCTTTTTTGTTTTTAAATGGCTTAAGATCTAGTGTGAACCGCTAAATTTATGCCTCAGTATCGCTTGGTGTATCCTGCTCATCCACGGCCAGTAACGGCCAGCCGCCTAATGATTTCCAACGATTCACTATGTGACAAAAAAGCTCTGCGGTACGTTCGGTATCATATAGCGCAGAATGGGCTTCTTTATTATCGAAGGGAATGCCCGCCATGATGCATGCTTTGGCCAGTACGGTATGACCAATGGCAAGTCCGGCGAGTGTAGCAGTATCGAAAGTAGCAAAAGGATGAAACGGCGAGCGTTTTAAGTCGCAACGTTCAATCGCCTTACTCACAAAACCATGATCAAAGGCGGCATTATGCGCCACTATGATACTGCGATGGCAGTCAGAGGCTTTTTGGGCTTTTTTCACCGCTTTAAAGATTTCTAAAAAGGCTTCTTTCTCGCTCACAGCTCCGCGTAACGGATTAGTGGGATCAATGCCGTTGAATGCTAACGCTTCGGGTTCTAAATTTGCGCCTTCAAAGGGCTCAATGTGGAAGTGTAGGGTTTTGTCGATTCCTATCACGCCTTCATTGTCCATTTTCAGTAGGGTGACGGCAATTTCTAGCAACGCATCGGTTTGAGAGTTGAAGCCCGCAGTTTCGACATCAATGACTACGGGAAAGTAGCCTCGAAATCGGTATTTCAATTTGTTCGCGTCGCAAATGTCACTCATAAAGTACTCTAGAAAATTCACAGGGCGCTATTATGCTAAATGTGTTGGGGTGTGTCATGCTTGATTGGTGGTTTTATGAGCTAAAGGAACTAAATAGTTTGCCGATAAAGCCATGTAACCGATTAAACATGAGTAAAGGCTATGTGGCGAAAACTGATATTAGTATCAATTTTATGCGTTCCAGCAACTGCAACGGCAGAGTTGCGCCATTATGTCGCCTCTTTAAGTGATTCCCAATGGCGAGTGAGCGAGAATTCTCCCATCGTTTGTCGCCTCGAGCACGATATCCCTTCCTACGGTAAAGCGATTTTTACCAGCGAAGCGGGTAAGCAGCAGAATATGAATTTTACCTTAGACATGTGGGTAAAACCGGATCAAGTCACGCAAGCTAAGTTAATTAGTCGCGCGCCACAGTGGCGTCCGGGAGTGGTCTCAAAAGAGATCACGTCACTGCATTATCAAAAGTACTTTAATGGTGAGGTGCCTAAACGTGCTGCTTGGTCTATGTTGGCTGAGTTGAGTCGCGGTATGGAGCCGACGTTTTACTATGCCGATTGGTATAACGAGTCAAATAAGATCGCTGTGGGTTTGTCATCGGTTAATTTTGGCCGTAAATATAGCGAGTTCAAAGCTTGTCTAGCGCACCTGTTGCCCTATAGTTTTGAAGATATCGCATTTACTGTGCTGAACTATGATGAAGGCGGAACCGATTTAACTCGTTTCTCCCAGCAGCAACTATCTCGGGTTCAAGAATACTTAGCCTATGATCCTTTGGTGGAGCTAGTGCTGGTGGATGCGTATACCGATAGTTACGGTGGCCGTTCAGTTAACCAAAAAGTCTCAGATAAACGGGCTGAGTCGGTAAAAGATTTCTTTGTTGCCAGTGGTATTCCGCAAGATCGTATCGTTACTGTAGGGCACGGTGAGCGCCGTCATGTGGCTTCGAACGATGATATGGACGAAAGGGCACGTAACCGCCGCGTTGTGATACGGATAAGTAAGCCTTTGTAGTGCATTTGCGCAGTGTTTAACCTGTGCTACATCAATATAGTTAAACCTAATCCAATGCCAAGTCACTGACTTGGCATTGTCATTTCTGGATGCGGAGATGGTTATTTTTGGATAGCTTGGCAGTATTTCGCTCAACCTCAACCTCAACCTCAACCTCAACCTCAACCTCAACCTTTGCAGCATCAGCGAGCTTTGAATAGGATTATGAGTTTTTCTTATTTGTGATATTCGCGAGCAGGTAACCGTTAAGCACCTTAGACAAATTAACTGGGGTGAGGGCATGAATAGTGATAGCGGCATAAAGCCTGATATCGTCGTAAGTAGGATGGTGTTTGAAATGGATAAAAAAAAGCCCGCTTAAACTAAGCGGGCCGCAAAAATAATGCATTTGCAATCAACAAATTGAAGGAAGGAAGTCAAGCATAAGAACCAGGGAAGAAACTGAAGTGTTGGGAACACACCAGTTTAAAAGTTCTTTGTTTTCGATATCTGCAAGCAGGTATCTCCTGAAAACAAGCACATTCTATGGTGAACTCGGCGGTAAAACAAACGAGAAAAATTGCCCATAAACATTAGTAATTCTAATGATTGCAAAGGTGATCTATATCACTTAAGTCACTATTTACCTTGATTAATAACTTATAAATCACTATTAGTGCATAATAATACACTTCAATAAGCTTATCCTTGCTGCCATTTTGTTAAATCTGCGATACAACCTAAAAATCTTCTTATTAAGTTACGGCATTGCCATGATTTTTTTTGCTTGTATAGTACTTGCTGAAAAGGCCTTAAGCCCGAAACCACAAGAAGGACGATAACAAGATGGCATTACGATTTCGCCTTGCAAAGCAAGGTTTGTTAGTGGCCACATTGGGAATGGCACTCGGTGCCTGCCAAAGTGGCAATGCACCTGAACAAAATTCGACTGAGCAGGCAAGCGCAAATAAATTGGTTTACCCTGTGACTCAAAAAGATGATCTCGTCGAAACCATTCACGGTGTTACCGTGGCGGATCCTTACCGCCATTTAGAGGCCAATACGCCAGAAACGGAAGCTTGGGTAAAAGAACAACAAGCCTTCGGTCAAGCCTATTTAGCCAAGATCCCCAATAAACAAGCAGTGGTCGATCGCATCACTGAGCTGTGGAATTACGAAAAAGTCTCCGCCCCATTTGAGAATGGCGACAATCAATTTTACTACCGTAATGATGGCCTGCAGGCGCAATCTGTTTTGTATGTCAAAGGGTTAGATGGCGTTGAAAAGCCAGTTCTCGATCCAAACAAACTGTCAGCGGATGGCACTGTGGCGCTATCAGGTGTTGCAGTGAGTAACGACGGTAAAATTTTAGCCTATGGTGTGTCAAATTCGGGCTCAGATTGGCAGCAATGGCAGTTTGTTGATATCGCAACCGGTAAGAAACTTGCCGATGAATTGAAATGGATTAAATTTTCTAGCGCAGTGTGGGATAAAGAAAACCAAGGTGTGTTTTATGCTCGCTATGATGCCCCTGCGGGTGGAGATGTCTTAGCCGACGTCAATTTCAACCAAAAAGTGTATTACCATAAATTAGGCACAGATCAGCGCCAAGATTTATTGATTTACGAGCGCCCACAGAATAAAGATTGGGGCTTTGGTATCGAGGTATCCGAGAAAGGCGAATACCTATTACTGTCGATTTCTCAAGGTACGGATAAGCGTAATCGTTTCTTCTATAAATCCTTATTTGAGCCTAAATCACAAGTGGTGGAATTGATCCTCAACTTAGAAGCTGAATATGAGTTTCTCGGTAATGATGGTTCAGTGTTTTATTTTAAAACCGACTTAGATGCGCCTAACGGTAAAGTGATTGCGATTGATACCCGCAATAGCGAGAAATCCCAATGGCAAACCATTATTCCAGAGTCTACAGATCCGATAAATAACGTCGCCATAATTAATGACCATTTAGTGGTGAGTTATTTACACGATGTATTAGGTCAATTATCGATTTACAGCATGGGTGGGCAGAAACGCCAAGACGTAGCATTACCTGGTCAAGGCAATGTGGCTGGGCCTTTTGGCAAAGCAAGCAAAGACTATTTCTATTATGTGTTTAATAGCTATATTCAACCTGAAACCACCTATAAGTTTGACTTTAAAACCGCTGAATCAAGCGTGATTGCCAAACCTAAGGTGTCGTTTAATCCCGATGACTATGTTTCTGAGCAAGTGTTTTATAGCAGCAAAGACGGCACGCGTGTGCCTATGATGCTGTCCTATAAGAAAGGCTTAGTGAAGAACGGTCAAAACCCAACATTACTTTATGCCTATGGTGGCTTTGCCATTTCAATGACACCACGCTTTAGTCCTGCCAACATTGCTTGGTTAGATATGGGCGGTATTTACGCTGTGCCGAGTTTACGTGGCGGCGCTGAATACGGCGAAAGCTGGCATCAAGCGGGGATGTTCGATAAAAAGCAAAATGTGTTTGATGACTATTTTGCCGCCGCTGAATATCTAGTGAGTGAGAAATACACGAATAGCACTAAGTTAGGTGCCTATGGCCGCAGTAACGGTGGTCTGTTGATGGGCGCTGCGGTAACTCAACGCCCTGAACTTTTCGCTGCCGTATTACCTGCGGTGGGCGTTCTGGATATGCTGCGCTTCCATAAGTTCACTATTGGTTGGGCTTGGACGAGTGAATATGGCAGTGCCGATAAAGCCGATCAATTCCCAGCGCTATTGGCTTATTCGCCTTATCACAATGTGAAAGCGCAAGCTTACCCAGCGACTATGGTGATGACTGCCGATCATGATGATCGCGTCGTGCCATTACACAGTTTCAAGTTCGCAGCCATGTTGCAGGATAAGCAACAAGGCACTGAACCTGTGATTATGCGTATCGAGTCTAATGCGGGTCATGGAGCCGGTAAACCGACGGCGATGAAGATTGATGAATTTGCCGATATCTACAGTTTCTTGTGGCAGAGTTTTGGCTTAACACTGCCACAAACTATCGCAAAATAACTAACTATGTTAATAAAATGGGGTCCTTTGACCCCATTGTCTTTTACAATTGCCCCTATTCATCTGAAACCCGCGCTATTCCTATCTATATCTTCGTCGGGTCATTCACAAGTCTTGTTTCCCTAGGTATAGTAAGCGTCAATTTTTCAACCAAAATTTGCTTATTTTCAAATGATGTTTCATTGGCCTATTTCAGTCTATTACGAAGACACCGACGCTGGCGGCGTTGTCTATCATTCGAACTATCTCAACTTTTTTGAGCGGGCGAGAACCGAGTGGCTAAAAGCCCTTGGCGTGAGTCAGACTGCGCTTTTAGCCGACGATACCGCCTTTGTGGTAAAGCGTGCGGAATTAGATTTTCGCAAAGCGGCACGTTTTGAACAGAACCTTATTGTTGAAACTAAGGTCATAGAGTTGAAAAAGGCCTCGTTGATCTTTCATCAACGCTTGGTCGATAAACAGGGAGACTGTTATTGTGAAGGCACAGTGCTGGTTGTTTGTGTTGCGCTGTCACGAATGCGTCCCCGAGCTATTCCCTTAAATATTGTGCAGGAGTTTGACAGTGCAAGCTGATATGTCGATTGTTGGGTTATTTTTACAAGCCAGTTTATTAGTGAAATTTGTTATGTTCACCTTACTTTGCTTGTCAGTGATGTCTTGGACGGTGATTTTACAACGCCGTTGCTTACTGACATCCGCAAAAAGTAAATCGGCGAAGTTTGAAGACAAATTTTGGTCAGGCGTTGATTTAAACCGTTTATATAAAGAATTATCGACTCGTCCTGATAATAGCGGTTTAGAGTCATTATTTGTGACTGGCTTTAAAGAATATTCACGCCTGAATAAATTAAATAGCAAAGTGCCCGATGCCGTGATGGACGGTACATCACGTGCTATGCGTGTGACACTTTCTCGCGAAATGGAAAAGTTAGAAGCTAACTTACCCTTATTAGCGACTATTGGTTCGACTAGCCCTTATATCGGTTTATTTGGTACGGTATGGGGGATTATGAATTCATTTATCGCTATTGGTTCGATGGAAAACGCGACCTTAGCTATGGTTGCCCCCGGTATTGCTGAAGCCTTGATTGCAACGGCTATGGGTCTATTTGCTGCTATACCTGCGGTTATTGCGTACAACCGTTTCTCGACTCAAGTCGATAAATTGGAAATGGCCTACGCAAACTTTATGGAAGAGTTCTCCAGCATTTTGCATCGCCAAGCATACAGTGAGAAGGAAGGGGCATAATGCAACCAGCTTATCAGCGCAAACGTCGTCGCCCCGTTGCCGAAATCAACGTGGTGCCCTATATCGACGTGATGCTCGTGCTGTTAATTATTTTTATGGTAACAGCGCCCATAGTCACCCAAGGGGTAAAAGTGGAGCTGCCTCAAGGGGCTGCGGAAGTTTTACCTGCTGACAGTAAGCCACCAGTGGTGGCTTCGATTGACGGTGATGGTGATTATTATCTGAATAAAGGCGGTTCGACCAACGTACCGATGGACTTGGAAGAGCTCGCGACGGAAGTTGCTGCGCTTATGGTGACAGAGCCTGAGCGTCCAGTGGTGGTTAAGGCCGATAGAAATATTCCTTACGATAAAGTGATTCAGTTGATGGTGACCTTGCAAGGTGCTGGCGTGCCATCAGTCGGTTTGATGACGGATTCACCCAAGGAGAAATAGGTGGCAGATAAGTCAGATGTAACATTACCTCTGTCAATTTCAGCGGGTATTCATATTGGCGTGATAATTATTCTGGCGTTGGGGATCGATTTCTCTCACAAACCTGAGCCTATGCAACAAGTTAGTGCGCCAGCGGTTAAAGCCGTTATGGTTGATCAGCAAAAAGTCGCTAATCAAGTTGAGAAACTTAAGCAAGAAAAGCGTGATGCCGAGCGCCGTGAGCAAGAACGTCAAGCCGAGCTTGAGCGCAAAGCGCAAGAAGCGAAGCAAGCGCGCGAACGTGAACAAGCTCAGATTAAACAGTTAGAGCAAGAACGTAAGCAGCAAGAAATTGAAACCCAAAAGGCCAATGAAGCGACCAAGCTAGCCCAAGTGAAACAGCAGCAGGAAAAGGAAAAGGCAGTTAAAGCCGAAGCCGACCGTAAGCTGAAAGAGCAGGAGCGTAAAGTCGCTGAAGATGCCGCGCAGAAAGCTGCGGAAAAACGCAAAGTGGAAGAAGGCGCTGCAGCAAAAGCCGAGACCGATCGGAAGCAGAAGGAGGCGGAAGCTAAGGCCAAAGCTGAAAAAGCCAAGGCTGATGCAGAAGCGAAAGCCGAAGCTAAGGCCAAAGCAGATGCTAAAGCTAAAGCGGATGCTAAGGCCAAAGCCGATGCTAAGGCCAAAGCCGATGCTGAAGCCAAAGCCCGCGCCCAGCAGGAGCAAGAAATGGCTGATGCATTAGCGGCGGAGCAGGCGGCGTTGTCGCAAACCATGAATAAGCAGATGCAGAGTGAAGTGGGTAAGTATCAGGCAATGATTAAATCGACTATCCAACGTAATTTGGTAGTGGATGAATCTATGCGTGGCAAGACTTGTACTGTCTCTGTACGATTAGCAAATGATGGTTTTGTGATCAGCAGTCAAACTAAAGGCGGTGATCCTAACGTTTGTCGTGCAGCAAAAGCAGCGATTTTGAAGGCGGGTAAATTGCCAGTGTCTCCGGACCCTGCAGTTTATAACTTGATGAAAGAAATTAACTTAATCGTTGAACCAACGTTTTAATTAAAGGAGTCCCATGAGAATATTGGCAAAATGGTTAGCATTGGCAGTTCTGCTGTGCACCCCCCCCGCAAAAGCGGCATTGGATATTGTGATCACAGAAGGTGTTGACGCTGCGCGTCCCATCGCTGTGATGCCTTTTGTTTGGCAAGGTCCTGGCGCCGCACCGCAAGCGATTGCGGATGTAGTGATGTCGGACTTAGTGCGTAGCGGTACGTTTAAACCTTTAGACGAACTTGGACTGCCTCAGCGTAATATTGGCACTGTGGCACAGTTTCAAGCTAATTCTTGGTCAAGTGTTGGCGCCGAAGCGTTAGTGCTAGGTACCGTTAAACCTTATGGTACCGATCAATATTTGGTGAGCTTTGATTTAATCGATTTAGTTAAAGCCCAAAACCAAGCGTTGAAAGGCCCAGTTAGTGCAACAGAATTTTTGATGGACAGCCGTCAAACTGTGATTTCAGCGGCGCAATTTCGCCAATATGGACACAGGATCAGCGATATCGTCTACGAAAAGTTAACTGGTATTCGCGGTGCATTCTTAACGCGGATCTCCTATGTTGTGGTCAATCATACTCAAAAAGCCCCATATCAATTGATGGTTGCTGATTATGATGGCGTTAATGAACAAATGTTACTGCGCTCGCCAGAGCCGTTGATGTCACCGACTTGGTCACCCGATGGTCGTCGTTTAGCGTATGTAAGCTTTGAAAACAAAAAAGCTGAGATCTTCGTGCAAGACCTTTATACCCAAGTGCGCACTAAAGTGAGCTCTTTTCCTGGTATTAACGGTGCGCCGGCGTTCTCACCCGATGGAAAATCTTTGGCGATCACTTTATCTAAAGATGGTCAGCCTGAAATTTACATCATAGATATTGCGACCAAAGCCATTAAGCGTATTACCAATCACTATGCTATCGATACTGAGCCATCATGGTATCCTGATGGAAAGTCGTTGATTTTTACATCAGAGCGCGGTGGTAGACCACAGATTTATCGCGTAGAGTTGAGTTCAGGTAAAGTGAGTCGCGAAACCTTTGAAGGTGAATGGAACCTCGGTGGTTCAATTACACCTGATGGTCGCAGTATGATTTTTGTTAATCGCACGAACGGTAAATTTAATATTGCGCGTATGGATTTAAGTACGCGTTTTATGCAGGTGCTGACATCGACACGTTTGGATGAATCTCCAAGTGTGGCCCCTAATGGTACTATGGTGATCTATGGCACCACATACCAAGGCAAGCAAGTATTAGCAGCTGTTTCTACGGATGGACGTTTTAAAGCAAGATTACCGGCAGGTCAAGGTGAGGTGAAATCACCTTCTTGGTCACCGTTTCTCTAATGTTATACCTTGATTTAATCACATTTAATTTTATAAGGAACACGTAATGGATCTGAATAAGTTGTTAAAAGCTATGTTGGTAGCACTTCCAATTATGGCTCTTAGTGCATGTAGCTCAACTTCAGAATCAGAAACTGATGCAATGGGCTCAACAAACGGTTCAGGTAGTGAACTGAATGGTGGCATTCAAACTGGTGGTGTAGGCGCAATGTTGTCTGCTGAAGAGCAACAACGTCAGCAGTTAGAAGACTTGAGAAAGCAACACATCATTTACTTCGACTTTGACCGCAGTGAAGTTCAAACTGATTTCGCCGCAATATTAGAAGCCCATGGCACTTACTTAGTTGAGCACCCAAGCGTGCGCGTACTGATTGAAGGTCATGCTGATGAGCGTGGCACGCCTGAGTACAACATCGCTCTGGGCGAACGTCGTGCTAAAGCCGTTGCTAAATACCTACAAGGTATGGGCGTACAGCCAAGCCAAATGAGCGTAGTCAGCTATGGCGAAGAAAAACCACTTGATTTTTCTCGCACTGATGAAGGTTTTGGCAAAAACCGTCGTGCAGTTTTAGTTTACTAAGATTGAATCTCGGAGAGTAACACAATGAAACGTGCCGTCTTAATTACGGCAATGTTCCTTGGTGCGGGTGCTGCAGTTGCAGCACCTGCTCCTGTGGAAGATATTGCTGGTGGTTCGGGTGATGACAGACTTGCTCGCATAGAACGTATTGTAAAATCAAGACAACAAAGCGAGCTCGATATGCAGCGCCGTCTTGATACACTGCAGCAGGAAGTGCTCGATTTACGTGGTTTAACCGAACAACAGAATTATCAGATTGAGCAGATGCAACAGCGTCAGCGTCAGTTATATGATGAACTTGCTAATTTATCCTCAAAGGCATCTGCCGCTCCTGCTGCCGCAGCCGCGACATCCACACCTTCTGTAGCCTCGACGAATGCGGCTTCAAGTAGTTTAAGTGAAACTGCAAGCTATGAGAGTGCCGTTAACTTAGTCTTGAAAGAGCGTAAGTATGACGACGCTATTCCTGCCTTCCGTGCTTTTATCAAACAATACCCAGATTCTGTGTATGCCGCGAATGCTAACTATTGGTTAGGGCAGCTATTATTTAATAAGAGCGAATTTGCAGAAGCCAAACAAGCCTTCAAAACTGTGGTTGACCGTTTTAGTGATTCCAATAAACGGGGTGACAGTTTAGTGAAGCTTGGCATGATCGCCGAGAAAACCGGTGACAAGGCTGGGGCGACGCAATACTACCAACAAGTCGTCAAAGATTACGCAAACAGCGCAGCAGCGCGCATTGCACAGCAGCAACTGGCTGCAATTAAAGCGTAATTAACTAAAAAACATACTCTTAGTCTGTTTTTCATGCAAACGACAAAAAATTGGGAATTTGCGCTTGCATGAGAAGATGAAAAAGGTATTATAGGCGCCCTCAGAGCGGCGAGGTCGTTCGGGGCGTAAAATACCAGTAAATGGGTCGTTAGCTCAGTCGGTAGAGCAGTTGGCTTTTAACCAATTGGTCGAAGGTTCGAATCCTTCACGACCCACCACTTACTCTAATAAATAGAATAAGTTAGTGGTATTTAATGAGATAGTCAGTAGTAGAATGGGTCGTTAGCTCAGTCGCTTTTTTATAAAGCTAGGGCAGTTGGCTTTTAACCAATCAGTTGAATGGTTCTAATCCTTAATGGCACAACACTTTACTGAAAGTGCATAAATCAGTGCAACACCAGATGGGTCGTTAGCTCAGTCGGTAGAGCAGTTGGCTTTTAACCAATTGGTCGAAGGTTCGAATCCTTCACGACCCACCATTTTACTGAAAGTGCATAAATCAGCGCAAAACCTAGATGGGTCGTTAGCTCAGTCGCTTTTTTATAAAGCTAGGGCAGTTGGCTTTTAACCAATCAGTAGAATGGTTCTAATCCTCCACGACACACCACTTTACTGAAAGTGCATAAATCAGCGCAACACCAGATGGGTCGTTAGCTCAGTCGGTAGAGCAGTTGGCTTTTAACCAATTGGTCGAAGGTTCGAATCCTTCACGACCCACCACTTATTATTCGCATTTTGAATGCTTAAAATAAGTGAACAGTTTTATCGCAATACCTAGATGGGTCGTTAGCTCAGTCGCTTTTTTTATAAAGCTAGGGCAGTTGGCTTTTAACCAATCAGTCGAATGGTTCTAATCCTTCACGAGACACCACTTTACTGAAAGTGCATAATTCAGCGCAACACCAGATGGGTCGTTAGCTCAGTCGGTAGAGCAGTTGGCTTTTAACCAATTGGTCGAAGGTTCGAATCCTTCACGACCCACCACTTTACTGAAAGTGCATAAATCAGCGCAACACCAGATGGGTCGTTAGCTCAGTCGGTAGAGCAGTTGGCTTTTAACCAATTGGTCGAAGGTTCGAATCCTTCACGACCCACCACTTTACTGAAAGTGCATAATTCAGTGCAACACCAGATGGGTCGTTAGCTCAGTCGGTAGAGCAGTTGGCTTTTAACCAATTGGTCGAAGGTTCGAATCCTTCACGACCCACCACTTATTATCAGCATGATAAATGCAACAAATAAGTGAACAGTTATATCGCAATACCTAGATGGGTCGTTAGCTCAGTCGGTAGAGCAGTTGGCTTTTAACCAATTGGTCGAAGGTTCGAATCCTTCACGACCCACCACTTATTACCCCACTTTATCTCTCTCAAGTTCCTCCATGAATTTCCCAAGTTAAATTCCAATTCTCAGTACTAGATTTAATACCTTCGTTTTACTTATTTCATTTCAAATATTTTCCTAACATATTATTTATCCTGACATTTTCTACTTTTGTCTCATAGACCTATTGCCAATGTTTCTCACTTGTTAATTTGTCCATATTGGTTGCGGATAAATAATAACAATTGGGGAAAGACAAAAAATGAAACAAGCAAAACTAAGCTTGATGGGTAGTGCAATATTATTGGCATTAGCAAGTTCGGCCAATGCGGCATCACTAAAAGATACGGATGTTGAGTTTGGCGGTTATATCAAAGCTGACATTATGTTCAGTGATTATGGCAATGGCGCCCCGGATTCGGGCGATCTCTCTAGGCAGTTTTATGTTCCTGGTACTATTTATGGAAAAGAGGGTAATGGCAATCAAGTCGTGGATTTTCAAGCTCGCGAAACGCGTTTTAATTTCAAAGCGACGACCGATGTCGATGGTCATAAACTTTCTGGCTTTATTGAACTCGATTTTATGACCCACACTGATGGTAATGAACGTACTTCCAACAGCTATTCACCTCGTATTCGCCATGCATTTGTCTCCTATGACAATTGGACCGTAGGTCAAACATGGACAACCTTCCAAAATGCTGCTGCGTTACCTGAGAATCTCGATTTTGTTGGTGCTGCCGACGGAACCCCGTTCGCCCGCCAAACGCTATTGCGCTATACCCAAGGTAATTTCCAATTCGCGATCGAAAATCCTGAAACCACAGTCACGCCAAATCAGGGCGGTGCCCGCATTACCAGTGGTAGCGGGGTCATCCCCGATGTTATCGCGCGGTATAACCTCAAAACAGACGGCGGCGCGGCGTTCTCCTTTGCGGGTATTGCCCGTCAGTTAAATTTAGAAACTAAGATTGGTGCAACTCAGATTGATAGCTCAGCCCTAGGATATGGCGCGAGTTTTGCAGGCATTATTCCGGTCGGCAAAGATGATCTTCGCTTCACGGCCACCTATGGTGAAGGCTTAGGTCGTTATATGGCACTCAATTACATTAATGCGGGTGTGCTGGATGCTAACGGTGATATCGAGTCGATTCGTACTTTAGGTGGATTTGTGTCTTACCGTCATTGGTGGAATGAGCAGTGGCGCAGCAGTATAACCTTGTCAGGCATGCAAGCGGATAACGATGCGGCTTTAACCGGTTCAGGCGTGAATAAGGATGCTTATTCAGGTTATATCAACTTACTTTACTCGCCAAGCAAACCGCTGACCTTTGGTGTCGAGTATATGTACGCCAAGAACAGTAAAGAAAATGGCGATGATGGTGATTTGAGCCGCATCATGTTCTCGGCTAAGTATGTGCTCTAATCTTACTTACTTGCGATAAAAACTAAAAAGGAGACCTTAGGTCTCCTTTTGCATTAAGCGGGTCACATATGTGTAGAGCTTAATCTAACAGATTGTTTTCGCGAACATATTGTTCGAAATCTGTGCAGCCACCGACGTGTTTCTCATCGACAAAAATCTGCGGTACTGTTTCAACTGGCTTACCGACAGTTTTCTCTAAATCTGCTTTAGAGATGCCTTCTGCGTGGATATCGACATATCTGAACTTAAAGTCATCACGTTTTTCAACGAGTTGCTCAGATAATTGCACAGCACGAACGCAATAAGGACAGCCTGGACGGCCAAAAATAACAACGAACATAATAGCTCCTTAGGATTACTTTAGTCGTTTTATACCATAGGCCTAAGTGAATTGATAATGTCAGCCGTGTTTATTTTCAGTTTGATAGCGGCCTTGATAATCAAAATAGCTTTCGAGCAGATCCCAGCCTTTTTTATGTTTCTTCAGTAGCAAGAGATCGGGCATGCGGAATTTATCCGCGTCGCTGATTAACTCTGTCACCTTAGTGTACTTTTTCGGTTTTAATCCCGGTGTACGGCTATGGGAAAAGATGAATAAGGCATATAGGGCTCGCCACTGGGCCGGAGTTTGCAATTTAAAGCGGCGATTAAATTCATTGCCGTCGATATCGAGGTATTGCACTTTCAGATTACCGTCATTGTCGATGAGCGTCATATGTTGGCAGCGGAACAAATGATGGTGCTGCTGACTGAGCACTTGCCGCAGGCGTTTATCGGGATCGATGAGAGTCGATAGGCAGTGCTGGCAAATGCGCGCGGCAATATCATTCTCTTCACCGCAATAAGGGCAAGATTTAGATCTAAATCGAAAGTCGCACTGTAGCTTTTTACCATGCTGTTCGACAATGCCCTGACAACGGCGACCAAAGTGTTCGATGATGTCGCCATCGTCGTCGGTGAGTCCCCAGAAAATATTAGCAAAATCGCACACAGGGCAATGCACTTGCACGGGTACCGATTTACTGTTGGGTTTCGCTTGGCCGACCTCGGGGAAATACAAGTCATAACCATTGGCAGCGTAGTCGATGATAAGACAATCTTTTTTACCTTCAGCTATGCGTAAACCGCGGCCGATCATTTGTTGAAACAGACTGACTGAGGCGGTAGGGCGCAAAATTGCAATCAAATCCACATGGGGCGCGTCGAAGCCTGTCGTCAACACAGCAACGTTGACCAAAAACTTAAGCTCTTGGGCTTTAAAGCGTTCAATCGTCGCATCTCGTTCATTGTCGTGCGTTTGTGCCGTGATAATGGCGCTCTGTGCAGCATGAGCTTGGTTGAGTAGGCCAAAAATCTCATTGGCGTGGCGCACCGTTGCCGCGAAGATGATAATGCCTTTTTTATGTTGGCCCAGTTCAATGAGCTGTTTCACAATCGCAGTGGTCGCGCGGCCGTAATGCCCCAGTAAATCGTTAACCTCGGTTTCGGCATACTCGCCATTCTCGTTGGCTTTAAGTTGGCTGAAATCGTACTGGGCACTTAAGCCATCAAACAGGGTTGGCGCTGTGAGGTAACCTTGTTTAATGAGCGGCCTTATGGGCAGCTCGAACACACAATGTTCGAACACGGCATGTTCGGGAGACCCCACTTTGCCGTGATAGTGCTGCTGATAAATCCAACCAGTGCCAAGGCGATAGGGCGTGGCGGTGAGGCCGAGCAATCTTAATTGGGGATTTTTCGTGCGTAAATGATTGAGCACTTGCTGATATTGGCTGGTTTTTTCTAGGCTGACTCTGTGGCATTCATCAATAATCACTAACGAGAACGGCTGATCAAACTGGGTTAACCCCCGCGCTGCCGATTGAATGCTGGCGACGACGGTTTTCCCCTCAGTGGCTTTTTGATTGAGTCCCGCCGCATAGATACTGGCTTGTGCCGTGAGTAGGCCGACTTTCTCGGCATTTTGCGCGACTAATTCTTTCACGTGGGTGAGTACTAAAACCCTGCCTTTGGCGATGCGTGCCAGTTCGGCGATCACTATGCTTTTACCGGCGCCTGTGGGCAATACGAGTACGGCGGAAGCTTGGCTTTGCCTAAAATGGGCGATGGCGGCATTAACCGCTTGCTGTTGATAGTCTCTGAGTTTGACTGACACGCTGATAAAAAATCTATGCTGAAAATAAGTGAGGTCGTAAGCTTAACATAACAGGCAAAAAAAATGCCCCTGGTTGGAGGGGCAAGCTAGAGAAAGGATCAATCACACACACTCTCTCAACAGGGTTCACTTTTAACCTGAGGTTTAAAAAGGGAGGTTCAGGTTACGCTTAGCCTATTGGGTATAGACTAAGCGTTGTGGACGTTGTTCGTAACTCGGATATTACTCAGTACGATTCAAGCGTGATTCAATCAAGGTCTCGATCACAGCTGGATCGGCCAAGGTTGATGCATCCCCTAAATTGGTCACTTCGTTAGCGGCAATCTTACGCAGGAAGCGGCGCATGATCTTGCCCGAACGTGTCTTAGGTAAGCCCGTTGCCCATTGGATAAGATCTGGGGTTGCCAGCGAACCAATTTCTTTACGCACCCATTGACGCAGCTCTTGACGTAGCTCTTCGGTTTCTTCAGTGCCGCGGGTTAGCGTGACGTACGCATAAATACCTTGGCCTTTAATATCGTGTGGGTAGCCAACTACTGCTGCCTCGGCAACCAGTTCATGTGATACCAGCGCACTTTCGACCTCTGCCGTACCTAATCTGTGGCCGGATACGTTGATCACGTCATCGACGCGGCCTGTTATCCAGTAGTAGCCGTCTTCATCGCGGCGGGCACCGTCACCGGTAAAATACATGCCGCGGAAAGTTTTAAAATAGGTCAGTACGAATCGTTCGTGGTCGCCATACACAGTCCGCATTTGGCCCGGCCAAGAGTCGAGTAACACTAAGTTACCTTCGTTCTCACCCTCTAAAATGTTACCCATGTTATCGACTAAGGCAGGTTGAACACCAAAGAATGGACGGGTTGCTGAACCAGGTTTAGTGTCGGTCGCCCCTGGTAGCGGCGTGATCAAAATACCGCCGGTTTCAGTTTGCCACCAAGTATCGACGATAGGGCAATGTTCATGACCTATGACCTCATGGTACCAACGCCATGCTTCTGGGTTGATGGGTTCGCCTACCGAGCCCATGATCCTCAAGCTGCTACCATCGAACTTATCGAAGTGTTGCTTACCTTCGGCCATCAGCGCGCGAATTAAGGTTGGTGCCGTGTAAAGAATGCTCACTTTATGGCGGTCAATCATTTCACCTAAACGGGCAGGGCTTGGATGATTCGGTACACCTTCATGGATAAGCACTGTCGCACCATTGGCGAGTGGGCCGTAAACCATGTAAGAGTGGCCAGTGATCCAACCCACATCGGCGGTACACCAGTACACTTCGCCCGCTTTGTAGTCGAACACATACTCATGGGTCATAGACGCATAAACCATGTAGCCACCAGTGGTGTGCAATACGCCCTTGGGATTACCGGTTGAACCTGAGGTATACAGCAGGAATAACGGCGCTTCGGCATCCATTTCCTCTGGTTGGCTGTGCTCTGATGCGGTTTCCATCAGTGAATGCCACCACACATCACGACCTTCTACCCAATCCACTTTGCCGCCCGTGCGTTTAAGCACTATGACTTTTTCAACGGTAGTGACATCAGGGTTTTTTAAGGCATCATCGATGTTGCGTTTCAATGGGATAGCACGGCCACCGCGCATACCTTCATCTGAGGTAATGATGACTTTTGATTTGCCATCAATCACGCGAGAGGCGATAGAATCAGGTGAGAAACCACCGAAGACCACAGAGTGCACCGCGCCGATACGGGCACAGGCGAGCATAGCCACTGCGGCTTCTGGCACCATAGGCATATAAATCGTGACTATGTCACCACGGCGCACGCCTTGGTTGCGTAATGCGTTAGCGAATTTACACACCTCTGCATGTAATTCACCGTAGGTAATTTTGCGTTGTTCGCTGGCGTTGTCGCCTTCCCAAATAATCGCCACGCGATCACTGTGCTCGGCTAAGTGACGATCTAAACAGTTGGCAGAAGCATTCAGGGTGCCGTCATAAAACCAGTTGATCGATAAGTTATGATCATCAAAAGAGGTTTTTTTAATTTTGGTATAGGGTTTAATCCAATCAATACGCTTGCCGTGTTCTCTCCAGAAACCTTCAGGATTGACAATCGACTCTTGGTACATTGTTTTATATTTATCGTTGTTTACAAGTGCATTGGCAGCGATATTGCCGGAGACTTTGTAGAGAGACTGCGAGCTCATAGGGCTTCCCTTTTGAAAAATTGCGTGGACTGAGTATGGTATGCAAGGGGGCGGCAACTCCATTAGACCTTGGTCTAGTTTTAAATTTTCCTTTATATTTAGTCTGTTGCATTAAAAATTCGGCTAGATTTTAGACAGGTTTTATCGCACAATAATCAGAAAAAAGAGCAAAGTATGAATTTAACCTTAGTCGTCGCCGTTATTGCCGTCTGTTATGTCTCGCTTTTATTCCTATTAGCGTGGGGGGCGGAGCGTTGGTTTAGCCGGATCACCAAAAAGCTACAGGTCGGTATTTATGGCCTGAGCTTAGCGGTTTACTGTTCCTCGTGGAGTTTTTTAGGCACAGTCGGCCAATCGGCTAAGGATCTCTGGTCTTTTTTACCGATTTTTATCGGCCCCATTCTTATTTTCACCTTAGGTTTTGGCATGTTACGCAAGATGGTATTAGTGTCTAAGGCACAAAATATCACCTCAGTGGCCGACTTTATTGCCGCCCGATACGGCAAATCTCAAACCTTAGCCGCCTTAGTCACCTTAATAGCCTTGTTTGGCATCATGCCCTATATCGCCCTGCAGCTTAAGGCTATGGTGTTCAGCCTTAACCTGTTTCAACCCGCAAACGATCCCCTCGATGGCGTGACAATTCCGTTACTGATCACGTCTTTATTAGCCATATTTGCCATTTTATTTGGTACCCGCAAACTCGATGCCACCGAGCACAATCCCGGCATGATGCTTGCGATTGCCTTTGAGTCTCTGGTGAAGCTCGCCGCATTTTTATTGGTCGGCGTCGTCATTAGTTTTGGGGTGTTCGATGGTTTTGGGGATATTTGGCAGCAGGCGAATGCGCAGTCGCTGATTAATTATCCCAATCCCCGTATCGAAGCTTTAATGCCTGAGTTACTTGTCGGAATGGCGGCGTTTTTGTGTATGCCAAGGCAGTTCCATGTGATGGTGGTGGAATGCGCCGATGAGTCTGTGCTGTCGAAAGGACGTTGGCTATTTCCCATCTATTTAGCGCTTTTTGGTTTATTCGTTGGACCGCTCGCTTTAGCAGGGAAAATTATCCTCGGCGATTCTGTGTCGGCCGATACCTATGTGATTAATCTACCACTCGCTTTAGATCAACCTTTGCTGGCGGTGATTGCACTGCTGGGCACACTTTCGGCGGCAACCGGCATGGTGATAGTGGCGGTGGTGACTATTAGTGTGATGGTGAGTAACGAATGGCTAGTGCCCGTGATGCTGCGCACGGGCCATATCCGCGAGAAAAACTTCAGCCAGTTCTCGCAGTTGTTGCTCAATGCCCGCCGTTTGGCGATCGTGATCATTCTTGGCTTAGGTTATGGCAGTTATCTGGCCTTAGCGGACAGTGATTCCTTATCCCATCTCGGCATGTTGTCCTTCGGGGCTTTTGCTCAGTTAGCGCCTGCCTTAGTGGGCGGACTCTATTGGAAACACGGCAATCGTGCTGGGGTATTTTTAGGGCTCGGCGTGGGCTTTACGCTGTGGTTTTACATCATGTTGCAGGGCATGACAGATGTGCAAAGTTCATCGGTGTTCTTGTCTGGCGTCGCGAGCGAGAAAGGCCTGCTAGATGCGATAACGCCCAATGTGCGTGATGCGCTGACGGCACTTTTTGCCAATATCGCCTGTTATATTTTGGGGTCGATTTGGTTTAGGGCGGGTGTGGCCGAGCGTATTCAGGCCAGTGCTTTTGTGAGCCCTGGCAAGTTGAAAAACAGCGCCAATAAGAAAAATGGTCCGATTTCACAGCAGGATTTGCTTATTCTTGCCAGTCGATTCGTCAGCCCAACACGCGCCTACGAGAGTTTTAGCCGTTTCTCTATTGATGCAGTAAAAAGTGATAGTTGGCATAAAGCTGCGCCGCCTGAGCTGATTTTCCACACGGAACGTTTATTGGCGGGCGTACTCGGCGCCTCAAGCGCAGCGCTGGTGATGGATTCTGTGCTGCAAGGGCGTGATTTGGCGCTGGATGAAGTCTTCAGTCTAGTGGATGAAGCTTCATCGAAAATTATGCTTAGCCAAGACATGCTGCGCGGCGCGATTGAGCACGCCTATGAAGGCATGAGCGTGATAGATAACGATCTCAATTTAGTAGCTTGGAATTATAAATATGTGGAGCTGTACCAATATCCCGATGGATTCTTGCAGCAGGGCATGCCCATCAGCGAAGTCATCCGTTTTAATGCGGCGCGGGGTTATTGCGGTGAAGGGGAAATCGAACAGCAGGTTGAACAGCGGGTGCAGCACATGCGTAATGGCACGCCGCATACTTCTGAGCGCCATCGCAGGGACGGTAAAGTGATTAAAATTCAAGGTAATCCCATGCCAGACGGTGGCTTTGTGATGACCTTTACCGATATTACTCAGTATCGCGAGCAGGAGCGCGCGCTGCTCGAGGCCAATGAAACCTTAGAAAGCCGCGTTAACGAACGTACCTACGAATTAGCCATGTTGAACAGTGAGTTACTCGAGGCTAAGGCGCAGGAAGAAATAGCCAACGCCTCGAAGAGTCGCTTCTTGGCCGCCGTTGGCCATGACTTAATGCAGCCGCTGAATGCCGCGCGGCTGTTTACCGCATCTTTATCTCAGTATCCCAATTTAGATCGCGAGGCCAGAACCACCTTATCCCATGTGAACAGCTCGCTTAAGATCGCCGGCGAGTTGCTTACCGATCTGCTGGATATCTCTAAACTCGATTCTGGCATGGTAGATGTTAATCGGCGTGACTTTGCGATTTCAGAACTGATCAATGGCTTATCCGTTGAATTTGAAGCGATGGCAGCGGACAACCAAATCCGTTTTAAGATGATCCCATGCAGCGCGACCGTTAATTCCGATCCTTCGCTATTACGCCGTGTCCTACAAAACTTTTTAACCAATGCCTACCGCTACGCCCGTGGTGGCAGAGTGTTATTTGGTTGTCGCCATCGGGGTCATTACCTTGAGATCCAAGTATTAGACACAGGCTGTGGTATCGATGAAAAAGAAACCCAAGAGATTTTCAAAGAATTCAAACGGCTGAATAATCTTAAGAGCAACAATGTCAGCGGATTAGGCTTAGGTTTAGCCATTGCCGATCGCATTAGTAAAGTGCTGGAACACGGTATTCAAGTCTCGTCCCATTTAGGGCGCGGCTCGGTATTCTCCATTTGTGTGCCGCTCGGGGAGACTGTACGCCAGCCACAAGTGAAGGCGTTGCCATCGCTGTTGCAGCCATTATCGGGTATCAAAGTGCTGTGTATCGATAACGAAGAGGCGATTCTGGCTGGCTTAGAAAGTCTATTAAGTCGTTGGCAATGTGAGGTTATTTGCGCCAAAGATTTATCCGATGCACGCATTAAGCTGGGGCTGAAAGGCGTCGCGCCCGATATTGTGCTCGCCGATTATCACTTAGATGATGGCCAAAATGGCGTCGATGCGATGGACGGTATTCGTGCCCTGTATGGCAAAGACTTGCCCGGCATTTTGATCACCGCCAATACCCGTAAAGAGCTGGTGGAAGATGTGCAACGCCGCGGCTATCACTATATGGCGAAAATGATAAAACCTGCCGCGCTGCGTGCATTGATTTCCAGTTTAGTAAAATAAGCTTCGCTCAAAAAGCATCAGCCATGGTTAGCCGTGGCTGATAAGCTGTGGCTCGGCACTGTTTGATGATGCGCGAATACCTGCTGCCACTTGCTTCATCGCACCGGTGAGTTGGCTTAATTGCGCCGAGCTAATCACATAGGGTGGCATGATATAGATAAGGTTAGCGAAGGGGCGAACCCACACCCCTAAATCAACAAATTGTTGCTGTAGCTCTGCGGTATTGACGGGATCATGCATCTCTAACACACCGACAGCGCCGAGGACTCGCACGTCCTTAACACTCGGTAAATCAATCGCATCCTTAAGTTCTAAGCGCATTTGCTGCTCGATAGCGGCCACTTGCGCTTGCCATTCATTGCGATTGATTAAGTCTACGCTTGCACACGCGGCCGCGCAGGCCAGCGGGTTACCCATAAACGTCGGCCCATGCATAAACACGCCGGCGGGAGATTGGCTGATTCCTTGGGCGACGTTATCGGTACATAGCGTTGCTGCTAGGCTGATGTAACCGCCCGTTAGCGCTTTACCTAAACATAAGATATCTGGGGTAATATTGGCATGTTCATAGGCAAACAGCTTACCGGTTCGGCCAAAACCCGTGGCGATTTCATCAAGGATAAGCAGCACATTATATTCATCACACAGGGCACGAAGACCCACTAAATAATCTGCGCTGTAGAAACGCATTCCGCCTGCGCCTTGCATGATCGGCTCTACGATCACAGCGGCAATCTCATGGTGATTAATGCTTAATATGTCGCGCATTGCTGTTAAATCATCGGCTTGTAAGGCTTCGCCAAAGGCGGTTTGTGGTGCAGGCACAAAGGATTGCTTAGTGACCGCATCGCCGAACATAGTGTGCATGCCACCTTCGGGATCGCACACGCTCATGGCGGCAAAGGTATCGCCGTGATATCCCTTCTTAACGGTAAGAATACGTTGTTTTAGCGGTAGATCTTGATGTGCGATTTGTTCCTGCGAGCTTTGACCTTGCAAACACTTACCTTGTAAACTCTGGCCTTGCCAGTATTGCAGCGCCATTTTGATCGCCACTTCCACTGAGATAGAGCCAGAGTCGCATAAAAAGACTTTCGTCAGCGGCTCGCAGGTCATAGCGATAAGTTTTTTACACAGTTCAATGGCGGGCTCATGGGTGATGCCGCCAAACATTACATGGCTCAGCTGATGCAGTTGTTTTTCCATCGCGGTTAATATCTCGGGATGCGCATAACCGTGCACGCAGGCCCACCATGAGCTAGTGCCATCGACTAGCTTGCGGCCATCGACGAGTTCGAGCTCGCAGCCCTTTGCGCTATGTACACCAAAAACAGGAAGAGAACGGGTCATTGAGGTGTAAGGATGCCAAATATGGGCGCTATCAAAATCAAAATCGAGTAAATTGCGCATAAATGCTCACTAGGTTGGTGGTAAAGTAGCCAGTAGTAAACTGAGTTCACTGGTTGGCGTTGACAGTTTAAGGGCTGAGGTTATCCTAGCCAAGATAAAAGACAGAATAAAAAGGGTGTTCAATGTCGCAGTTGCAAGTTCGTCATGATTGGAAGCGGGAAGAAATCGAAGCCTTATTTGCGCTGCCGATGAATGATTTGTTATTTAAAGCCCACAGCATTCACCGTGAAGTCTACGATCCCAATGAAGTGCAAATTAGCCGCTTGTTATCGATTAAAACCGGTGCTTGCCCTGAGGATTGTAAATACTGCCCACAGAGCGCCCGTTATGACACAGGTTTAGAGAAAGAGCGTTTGCTGGCAATGGAAACTGTGCTGACCGAAGCGCGCAGTGCTAAAGCCGCGGGGGCATCTCGTTTCTGTATGGGCGCCGCTTGGCGTAACCCGAAAGAAAAAGACATGCCGTACCTTAAGCAAATGGTACAAGAAGTCAAAGCCTTAGGCATGGAAACCTGCATGACGCTTGGCATGCTTTCTGAAGAGCAGGCGAACGATTTAGCTGGCGCAGGCTTAGATTATTACAACCACAATTTAGATACTTCGCCTGAATACTACGGCGATGTGATCACCACTCGTACCTATCAAAATCGTTTAGATACCCTGACACATGTGCGTGCCTCTGGCATGAAAGTGTGTTCTGGCGGGATTGTCGGCATGGGTGAAAAGGCGACGGATCGTGCAGGCTTACTGCAACAGCTGACCAATTTACCCCAGCATCCTGATTCAGTACCGATCAATATGTTAGTCAAAGTGGCGGGCACGCCGTTTGAGAAGCTTGACGATCTCGATCCACTCGAGTTCGTGCGTACCATTGCCGTGGCACGTATTTTAATGCCACTTTCGCGCGTGCGGTTATCGGCGGGGCGCGAAAATATGAGTGATGAACTGCAGGCTATGTGTTTCTTTGCTGGCGCCAACTCGATTTTCTACGGTTGTAAATTGCTGACCACGCCAAACCCAGAAGAAAGCGATGATATGGGGCTATTCCGACGTTTAGGCTTACGCCCAGAACAGGGCGCTGCGGCAAAATTGGAAGAAGAAAGTGCTGTTCTAGCCAAAGCGGCGGCCTATCAAGATAAGTCATCGGCACAATTCTATGACGCGGGTGCTTTGTAAGAATACTGAGTTCATGTCATCTGACGCACATCGTTGAATAACATGTCAATCCTGTTGGTCGTAGTCTGTTTTGACTGCGGCTGATAGGCTTATTCATTGTGCTCCATTTCTAAGGCAACCGTCTAGAACCGAACGCTCATAGGGTAATCATTGTTGAGACCATTGTTGAAACAGTCATATTTGAGACAGTCATGCTTGAGGCTACATCGATGAGTTCTCTGCTTGAGACTAAAATTGTCGCCCGTCAGCACGCTTTGCGTGAGCAAGGATTACTGCGACAACGTAAAGTGCTGAGTGTCGATCATGACCTTAACACCAACGCATCCACTTCGAGTCCGCGCTTTGTGTTCGAAGGTCGCGCCTATATCAATTTCAGCAGTAATGATTATTTAGGTTTATCCCGCGTACCTGAGCTCGCTGAGGCCTTGCACCTTGGCGCACAAACCTACGGTGTGGGCAGCGGCGCATCGCCCTTAGTGACAGGTTACAGTGACGCACATTTGGCGCTGGAGCGTGAACTTTGCGCCTTAACGGGACATGAAGCGGCATTATTATTTTGCTCAGGCTTTAGTGCTAATACGGCGCTGATGAAAACCCTGTTTGATCAGCACGATATTGTGGTTGCCGACAAACTCGTACATGCCTCCATTATTGATGGTTTGCAAGATAGTGGCGCGCAGCTGAAACGTTTTTTACACAATTCCTCAGAAAGCGCTGAGCGGTTACTCGCTCGAAATCAAACATCGGCGTTAATCACTGAAAGCGTGTTTAGCATGGACGGAGATTGCGCGCCGATTTCTGAGTTATCGGCGCTTTGTCGCCAACATCATACTTGGTTGATTGTCGATGATGCCCATGGTTTTGCGGTGCTCGATGGCTATCACAATGCAGAGGCCGCCAAGCTTATCGATGTGCAAGTGGTGACCTTTGGTAAAGCCTTAGGTTGCCAAGGCGCGGCCGTGTTGGGGAGTCAGGCGCTGATCGATTTTTTGGTCAGTAACGCCCGCGAATATATTTACTCGACCGCTTTATCGCCCGCCAATGCGGCGCTAGCCTTAGCCGCGACTCAGTACAGCACAGCACATCCCGAGTTACAGCAAAAACTGCGTGAGAATATCACGCTATTCAAACGGTTATGCCTTGAGGCGAATGTACCCCTTTTAGGTTCAGATACCGCGATTCAGCCGCTGATCATTGGGGATGCGCGGCAAACATTGCAAGTGGCCGAGGAGCTAAGGGTTGCAGGAATTTGGGTTGGCGCGATTCGCCCGCCGACCGTGCCTGTAGGCTCTGCGCGTTTACGTATTACTTTAACGGCAGCCCACGCCACGGAAGATATCGCAACGTGTGTTGCGCAATTAGCTCAAGTGCTCAGTCGCGTCGGTGTGCCGCTTGTGACTGAACGACAAGCTACGGATGATCACAGATAAATGTACGCTATAGAACGCGTTATTCTATTGAATTTTAAGTTTTTATGGTTGAGTGTTAACTGCAATGCCAAGCCCGATTAAATCCAGCAAGCCCAAGGCGAGTGAATCAAGCTCTAACGTGCTCAAGCCTAGTGAGCCCAAGTCGAGTGAGTCCAAATCTTGCGAGTTAACACCTTACGAGTTGAGTGTGAGCGAATCTGCTGTAATGCAAGCTTTTGAAAAACCAGCTGTTGGAAAAAGAGCAATTGACAAAGAATCCAATGTTCACGGTGCTCAGATTGCTGAACGATTCTCCGCTGCGGCCCATAGTTATCAAGACCATAATCAGTTACAGCGTCTGAGCGCGGCCAGTTTACTCAGTGAGTTTACCGCCAAAGGTCATCTGTTAGACATTGGCGCAGGCCCTGGGACCGATTTTTCGGCGTATCACTATGCGCATCAATCTGAACATCACTCTGATAATGAATCTGAACATCACTCTGATAATGAATCTGAACATCACTCTGATAATGAATCGGCACATCAATCAGGGTATCAATCAGAGCGTCACTCTGCGCATGGTTCGATACAAAATCCACCGACAGCTGTGTTTGCCGTGGATATCGCCCTTGGCATGTTACACAAGCTAAAACAAACTTATCCCGATTATCACGGCGTTTGTGCCGATGCCGAGTGTTTACCCTTTGTCGATGGTTGCATCGATGTGATTTATTCGAATCTGGCTTTGCAGTGGTGTGCGAATTTTCCCGCCGCGGTAGCTGAAATGGCACGGGTGCTAAAGCCGGATGGCGAGTGTCATTTGAGCTTAGTGTCGCAGGGGAGTTTGAATCAATTGGCCGAATTAGGCTTAAGAGTGAATGACTTTTCGACACTGGAGGCGCTAAAAACCGCATTTAAACTCAATACATGGCAGTTCTTAGAGGTGCAGCTCATTCCTATGACAGTGCATTTTGATACTCTCAAAGCATTACTCTATTCCATCAAAGGGGTGGGCGCCTCGGTGCAATCGGCCAGTGTAACCCATTCAGCCAATTCAATCAGTTTAGCCAATTCAATCAGTTTAGATAGTTCAACGATTCAGTCAGCAGGAGAAGTTGCTGGTGCAATAGCCACTGCAGATTTAGCTCCGCGGCTGCGTGGTCGCCAAGATTGGCTGGCAATGCAGGCCAAAGCCGAATCTTTACGTGTACCCCAAGGTTTACCGTTAACCTATCAGATAGTGCAGATACGTGCTCGGCGCGGGATATAACAGTTTCGCGCTATGTTTAAGCTAAAGCAGTGTTTCAGCTACAGCAATCATCATGCAAATATATTTAGCATTGGTGAGCGGCTTTAGTGTGTAGATTTATGGATTGGTTGCTTTTAGCTTCATCCAGAGTGTATTTCATAAAGACCACTCAGTAGCGACAGATAAGGACCTAATATGTTTTTTGTAACAGGTACAGATACCGACAGTGGTAAAACCTTAGTTTCATCGGCGCTGTTAACCGCAGTAAACCGTTTGGGCGCGATAGCCAGTGCTGACTCGGCTGTGAGTATTTTGGCGTCTAATACGCTGTCGACCTTAGGCGTTAAGCCCATCGCCTCTGGCTGCGCGCAAACCTCCGAAGGCTTGCGTAATGCCGATGCACTGCAGTTGATGACTTCATCGTCGCTGAAACTTACTTATCCTGTCATTAATCCTTTTACCTTTGAACCTGCGATTGCGCCGCATATTGCTGCCGCCCAAGTGGGCGTGAGCTTAGCACCTGAAGCTATTCTCGAAAGTTTGGATTTAGCGGCATTTGCTCAAGCGGATTTTTGCTTGATTGAGGGCGCGGGTGGCTGGCGTTTACCCTTAGGCGAAGGCCGATATTTATCGGAAGTGGTACAGAGATTAGAACTGCCAGTGATACTCGTGGTGGGCATGAAGCTCGGTTGCTTAAATCACGCACTGCTCACTCAAGAGGCAATACTGGCCGATGGGCTTAAGATTGCGGGCTGGGTCGCCAATTGTGTCGACCCGAATATGAGTATGTTTGCGGAAAACTTGGCGAGCCTTAAAGAGATGATGTCAGCGCCTTTCCTCGGCTGTGTGCCTTTTCTTGATGATCCCAGTGCTGAAAATGCCGCCGATTACCTTAATACTTCGCCGCTTTTTCAAAGCGCAGAGGCTAATGCATAGGCAGTGCCTAACTAATGTTTAGCCGCTGAGCGGCTTAATGTTTTCCGCTAAGCGTTACCGCTAATGTCTTTAGACAAAAAATAAGCCTCACATTAGGTGAGGCTTATTTCTATCAAGGCTGCCGATTAATGTTCGCAAATGAGTGACTGCACATTAACGCTAAGCGTCGCTATCAGCGATTGATCTGTTGCTTCAATGCCGTTGAGGCTTTAAAGCTGGGCTGATTGTAGCCGTCGATTTCGATGGTTTCGCCCGTTTGTGGATTACGGCCCGTTTTAGCGACATGGTATCTCAATTCAAAGGTGCCAAATTGTGGCAGGTAGATTTTTTCGCCTTCGCTTAAGGCGATGTGGATCTGTTGCAAAATCTGCTCAACCACAGGTTTAGTGCTCGCTTGCGATGCATTGAGCTCGGCGGCAATACGTTGGATAAGTTGTGCTTTGTTCATAGATACCTCTGAAGTCAGCTTAGGTTCAATCGAAGGGGAGTTATAACAAGCTCGCCTTAAGATTGAAAGTCATAGCTAGCTTAGCGCGGTTGATTGGTGTTTTATTGACAGACTTGTGATGCTTTTGGTGGCTGAGCGTTGCGAAAGTGAGCAGCAGTTTGTCAGTGTTGAGTGGCCTAAAGACTGAGTTAAAAGGCTTAAGCGCAAGGCGTGTTGCGCTTAAGCCATGAGTAACACTATTCAACAGCTGGCTGATGAGATACCAACTTTTTAAAGCTCGCCTATGAAAAGAGCGTTTCTTCCAAGGTACGACCTTTCAGCAGCATCTTGTATTGCCACTTATGTTGGTTAAACAGGGCAAATAGGCGCATTTCGATATCACTGCTCTGTGCTTTTTCTTCATCCGTTGCGAGTTGGATAATAAACACATTGCTCTGTTTTGAGCTGACATTCATCACGCCCGCCAGTTTCGCCACTTCCGCTTGCAGCACCTCACTGTCACAGCTTTGCATGGTTAACGTCAGGTAATCACTGCCGGTCGATGCATGCATAGACACGGCTTGGCTCAGTTGGCCCTTATCTAAATACAACACCTGATCACACAGCTTTTCGAGCTCATCGAGATTATGGGAGCTGATCATAAAAGTCGTGGTGGGCGATAAGGCTTTAACCAGTTCACGGACTTTTTTCGCGTTGGCAGGGTCGAGTCCCGCCGTCGGCTCATCTAATAACACTAACTCTGGCGAGCCAATCAGCGCCTGCGCAATCGACACACGTTTACTCATACCGTGGCTGAGGCTTGGTGGTTTTTGCTCGGCGACATCCGCCAAATCGACTAAGGTCAATACGCGAATGGCCTCTTGTCTGGCTTGTTCTACGCCCATGCCCTGCAGACGCGCGAAAAAGCTTAACTGGCTAGCAATGGTCAAATTGGGATCGAGCACCGCATCTTGGGGTAAAGCGGCAATTTTGCCTAAAAGTTTAGGGCTATTAGGCGCTTCACCGAGCAGGGTTATTGTCCCTGCACTTGGCGACAAATAGCCGCATAACAGACTGAAAAGCGTGGTTTTACCCGCGCCATTTGGACCGACAAGGGCGATGGGCGCACCTGCTTCTAGGCTGAAGTTAACATCATTCAGCGCCTTTTTGCTGCCGTAAAGTTGCGACAGCCCTTGGCATTGGATCAGACTCATAGCGAGCTCCTTTGCATATAAATTCTGCCGAGCAAGAGGGCCGCAGCGGTTTGGATCAGTGGAATCGGAGCATAAGCTAAGCTGTTGAGTCCATTTGTATTGAGCATGTCCGACAGCTGAGCACCGGGTAATACCCATTGCAGCTGTGCCAATACGCTAGATTGGCTGCCTAAAAACATGATGGTGATGGAAATCACTGTCCATAAAATGGTCGCAAACACCATAGCTTGGCGTGCCGTGCGCGCATACAGGGACAATAAGGTCATCACTGCCGTATAGGGCAAGATCACTATGATGAGGTTAAGGCCAACTAAGGCGCCAGAGGTTAACGCCGGTAAAAAGAGCTGGCTGTCACGGCTGAGTGCGAGGGCGACAGTTGCGATAATCGTCAATAGGATCAGCAAGCCTTGGATCAGGATTTGGCCGAGAAAACGCCCGAACAATAAGCTGTCACGGCTAGTGCGTATGGTTAAAAAACGCAGCGTGCCACGGGTTTTATCGGAGGAGAACTGATCGGCGGCGATCAAAATACTGAACATTGGGAACAAATACAGCGCAAAGCACCAAAACACCGCCATTTCGGCCACGGGCCACTCAAAGAGCACATTGAGGGTATTGGCACCAAATAAGCTGTCGATGACATCTTTCACATTCGGCTGCAATAACATCGCCGATGCGCTTTGAATGGGATAAAGCAGGAGTACGCCCCACACTAAACCAAAGGCGACCAAGGCGATGATCCCTCGGGTATTAAATAAAAATTTGCGCAGTTCAAACATGGCGATGATAAGCATGTTGTTGAAACTGCTGGGTGGATTATTGGTCATGTGCTGTCTCTATTATTCTTGGCGCTATGATTCTGGGGCAGTTAAGTTTCTTACCCTTGGGTAGACAGTGAATTAGTCCATAAGTGCCATTTTGCCCAAATGGCACTGTATTCAATCGGTTTTCGACTTCCTATTGATGCTCTCAAACATATGATCAAAGCATCCTGCTATAACATACAGACTAGGTTCCAGCATTAAAAGCGAGTTAAACAACGCTACGATTCGCTTAAAAAGGCGATTAGCTTAATGAGGCAATTAACTCATCAAGTTTTTGCGTCAGTTCAGCCACTTGTTGCTCAAGCTCGGTCACTCTTTTAGTCAATTCAAGCGGCTTAGCATCCAAAGACACAGCGACATGGGCGACGGTATGGCTCGCACTTTCGGGCTGCGCAGTTTCGAGTTGCGATGAGGCGGCGGAGAATAATTCCACATAACGGGATTCACGGCGACCGGCTTCTCTGGGCAACTGTTTTAAGAAAGGTTTTTCGCGGCTCATCAATTGGCGGATGCAATCTTCCACTTCGATCACGTCTTTAAACTCGTGTAGGCGATTGCTGCGGGTGCGCAATTCTCCCGGCGTTTGTGGGCCACGTAATAGCAACAAACAGACGATGGCGAGTGCGGCGGGGGACAGTTGCAGTTCGCTGAATTCGGTATTGCAGAATCTGTGCTTGTATTTAACGACGCGGCTGCCAAATCCCGACTGTTCGCTGATCAAACGTTTCCGATTAAGGGAGTCAACGGCGATTTGCACTTGGGTTTCGCTGAGTTCGAGTACCGGCTCGCGGCTGGTTTTTTGATTGCAGGCTAAGGTCAAAGAGTTTAGCGAGAGTGGATATTGCTCAGGGGTAGTGATTTCTTTCTCAAGCAGGCATCCGATGACTCTGGCTTCGTGTAACGTGAGTTCCATATAAGCTCCAAAGAAAAAAGCATGGCTTTGTTTATAACAGAGCCATGCTTAATATCCTAGGAGTTGTCAGTCAAACTCTGCCTTAGTGGCGGTAAACTGTACAACTTTAACGCTAAGTACTGAATAGAGTTGATTATTCTGCAGTTTCAGTTAAACGTAGACCATCATTATCTATGCTCAGTTGCCCATTCTTAAATAAGCCACCTATGGCTTTTTTAAAGGCTTTTTTGCTCATACCAAGCTGATCGTAAATGATTTCGGCATCGGTTTTATCGGTTAGGGCTAAGAAGCCGCCAGCCTGTTTGAGTTTGATCAGGATAATGTGGGCGTGCTTATCTAACTCTTGTTTACTGCCTTGTTGCAGCACAAGATCAATTTTGCCATCGCGGCGCACTTGTTTGATAAAACCTTTGAGTCTTTGGCCGAAACGCAGTTTTTGAAACACTTCGTTTTCATAAATCACGCCCCAATGGGCATGATTAATAATGGCTTTGTAGCCTAAATCTGTGGTGCCGCCGATATATAAATCGACCTGCTCACCCACTGTGTACTCAGGCTCTGTCTTATCGAGGAACTTATCGATTTTTGAAGAGGCCATGATGCGTTCATCGGCACGGTTAGCGTGCACATAAACCAGATAAGAGCGACCTTCTTCGATAGGCTTGTGTTGCTCACCAAATGGCAGTAATAAGTCTTTATCTAAGCCCCAGTCTAAAAAGGCGCCATAAGGACCGGTTGCAACGGCTTTTAAATAGGCAAATTCGCCTACTTGTGCCAATGGACGGCGCGTGGTGGCTATCACGATATCTTCAGAATCTAGATACAGAAACACGTCAAGTAGATCACCGACTTGGCAGTCTTTGGGGGTGACTTTGTTTGGCAGCAGTACTTGCCCTAATTCGTGGGCGTTTAAATACACGCCAAAGCTGACTTGTTTTACAACCTCAAGTTTGCAGGTTTTACCTATCTGTACCATGGATCTCTCTGTGCATAATGGAATGTGATTCGGCTGCGATTATACACTTCGGGGCTGAAACTGCAGCATTATTGTCTTTGGGTTTTATCTTAGTGGCGACTCAGCCGTTAATCATCACCACTTTTACTTCGGATTGTGGTACTTCGGATTGTGGCTGGGCTGTGACTAGAAATGCGGCTAGTAATGTGACTAGGCCTGAACCCATGTTGGTAAGTAGGATTGTATCTAGTATTAGGTCTAAGTTTGAGGCGGTATTTGCGCCTCGGTTTACGGCTTATTGATGCTGAATTTTGCACTGTGATATTGAGCGCTCGGCTTTAGTCAATGGCTGCACATGGGCGGGGCTAAAGTGACACACAAAATTCAGGGGTATTTTCTGGGATAAATGTCAAAAAAGTTACAAAGGCTATTAAAAAATATTGAACAGATGAGTGCGGCGTTCATGCGCTAACTGGCTAATATTATTCAGCTTAATCCTAATGCAAGGTGAGTGATTGTTAAGCGAGTGTTTATTATATTTTAATGCAAAATATTAAATGAGATTCTTGCTTGCATTCTGTGACATTGCGCGGTTTAATTGCGCCGTTCAACGACTTCGCTCGTTAGAGACATTACAAATATTACGTGAGTAGTAAAGGTTTTATGGTTCAGCAGTCATTAACCGTGTAATTAACAAATAGATGTAGTTACATGGGGTTAAGAGGGTTTTTATTAGCTAATGCACAAGCATCCATTTTTTGCACTTTGCCTAAAAGTGTCCCAATGCCAACGCTCGATTGTCGTGCCATACGATGATACTGGCCTTAAGCATCTCACGTTGATCCGCATCAATTCTGGCCGCGAAGAAGCCAATAGTCCCCTGTTAAAATAATCTTGCCTAGAGATAAGCTGGTTTGGCGTTTTCGCTAGTTCGGTGTTATCGGTTTTCGTTTTCTACTTGTGTTATCGGTTTCTGAAGGTCTTAACTTCTTTCGAACGTCTTTAAGCTGCTTATTAGCTTGATGTTTTAAGGATGCGACTCAGGACTTCATTCGGCTTTTTGGCGGTATTAACGCCCTTTAGCCTCAAGATAGATACAAGTGGGGCAAGTAAAGATAGCTTTACTGGGGTTAGGGAATCAGCTTTCCCGTCAATATGATAGGATGTAGTGCGCTAAGATGAGTTGCCTCTTGCGCTATTAATGAAAATCGCGGCAATGTCACTTACACTAGCGTGACGTTGCAGCATTAAGTAGAAGGTGAAATCCACCTTCGTGTATGTCAGGTAAGGTGTCCCTTTGCCTGGGTTTGTCGAACGGGCGGTTGTGCGATTAAGCCATAACCGTTTAACCCATTTTTTAATAGACGGGCTAAATAATAATGAATGATTGGTCTATTGATGATGCTCGTGCTGGGTACAATGTTACTCACTGGAGCCAAGGTTTTTATGGGATCAGCGATCACGGTGAGGTGACAGTGTCACCAGACCCAAAAAATCCTGATTACAAGATTGGCTTAAATGAGCTAGCCAAAGACATGGTTAAAGCGGGCGTCGCTTTACCTGTACTAGTTCGTTTTCCGCAGATCCTGCACCACAGAGTGAACAGTTTGTGCCAAGCATTCGACCAAGCGATACAGAAATACGAGTATCAGGCGGACTATTTGCTGGTTTACCCCATTAAAGTAAACCAACAGCAAACTGTGGTGGAAGAGATCCTGGCGAGTCAGGCATCAAAAGAAGTACCACAACTGGGTTTAGAAGCAGGCAGTAAGCCTGAGCTGATGGCTGTGTTAGCCATGGCGCAAAAAGCCAGTTCAGTCATTGTATGTAATGGTTATAAAGATAATGAATATATCCGTTTAGCATTGATTGGTGAAAAGTTAGGCCACAAGGTTTACATCGTTTTAGAAAAACTGTCTGAATTGAAAATGGTGTTAGCGGAATCTAAACGTCTTGGTGTAACACCGCGTTTAGGTCTGCGTGCGCGTTTAGCGTTCCAAGGCAAAGGCAAATGGCAGGCGAGCGGCGGCGAGAAGTCTAAGTTCGGTCTATCTGCTGCGCAAATTTTGCTGGTTGTTGAACAACTTAAGCAAAACGATATGCTGGATTCGCTGCAATTGCTGCATTTTCACTTAGGTTCGCAAATCGCTAACATTCGTGATATTCGCCAAGGTGTGAGTGAAGCGGGTCGTTTCTATTGTGAATTACGTGCATTAGGCGCAAGCGTTAACTGCTTCGACGTCGGTGGTGGTTTAGCGGTGGATTACGATGGCACACGTAGCCAAAGTAATAACTCGATGAACTACGGCCTGACCGAATACGCCAACAATATCGTTAATGTATTGACCGACATCTGTAATGAATACGAGCAGCCTATGCCACGTATTATTTCAGAGTCTGGCCGTTACTTAACCGCGCACCATGCTGTGCTTATCACCGATGTTATCGGTACTGAAGCTTATCAGCCTGAAGATATTCAACCGCCTGCGGAAGAGTCACCACAGTTATTGCATAACATGTGGCATTCATGGTCTGAGCTTAGTGGCCGCGCCGATCAACGTGCTTTGATTGAGATTTATCACGATAGCCAAAGTGACTTACAAGAAGCGCATTCGCTATTTGCTTTAGGTCAATTGAGCTTGGCAGAACGTGCGTGGGCTGAACAAGCTAACCTACGTGTTTGCCATGAAGTGCAAGGACTATTGAGTGCGAAGAACCGTTATCACAGACCTATCATTGATGAACTCAATGAAAAGTTAGCTGATAAGTTCTTTGTTAACTTCTCATTATTCCAGTCATTACCCGATGCTTGGGGTATTGACCAAGTGTTCCCAGTATTGCCGTTATCGGGTTTAGATAAAGCCCCTGAGCGCCGTGCCGTCATGCTCGATATTACCTGTGACTCTGACGGTATTGTCGATCAATACGTTGATGGTCAAGGGATTGAAACCACATTGCCAGTACCAGCCTGGAGTGCGGATAGCCCGTACCTGATTGGTTTCTTCCTTGTGGGCGCATACCAAGAAATCTTGGGTGATATGCATAACCTGTTTGGTGATACTAACTCTGCAGTTGTTCGCATCGAAGATAACGGTGTGACGAACATTGAATCGGTATTAGCGGGTGATACTGTCGCTGACGTATTGCGTTACGTTAACTTAGATGCAGTGGCCTTTATGCGCACTTACGAAGAGTTAGTGAATCTGCATATTGCCGAAGATGAACGCGCACAAATTCTAGAAGAATTGCAAGTCGGCCTGAAAGGCTACACTTATTTGGAAGATTTTTCTTAAGATATTTTTCTTAAGATTTAGTGTGTTAAAATAAATCAGCCTAAGGTAACTTAGGCTGATTTTTGCTTTCTGGACGATATTTATTTATCGTCCGTGGGAGCTATTACGGTATAAAGGATGTCAACTGCAAGGGCGTAAAGCGTTTAATGGAGTTAAGGATTTGATGTTTTTTGAAGGCTCAGAAAAGAAACTTGAGATCATCGTGGCGGCGTCTGCGCCGAATTTACGCGAACTCGATGTGAGCTTTTGGTCAGCCTTAGTCAATTGTGCCCATGCCGAGATTTTGTCGCAGATAAGTAATGCTGATTGCGATGCCTACCTGTTGAGCGAATCCAGCTTATTCGTGTGGCACGACAGATTTGTCATGCTCACCTGCGGCAATAGCACTTTAGTGGATGCCGCTTGCTATTTTATCGATGCGCTTGGCGTATCTGTGATGGCGCTGGTGAGTTATCAGCGTAAAAACGAATACCAAGCCCACCTACAAGCCAGCAGTTTTGCCGATGATGTTGGCAAGTTGCGTCAGCGTATCGCGGGTAAGGCAATGAGAGTGGGGCATTTAGACAGTCACCATCATTATTTTTTCTGCTCTGACAGTGATTATCGAGCACCAAAGGATGATCAAGCCAGTGAGCTGTTGATGTACCACATTCGTGGCAAGTTAGCCGACTATCTTAATGGTGGTTCGCAAAGCAAAGATGAGATTTGCGCCGCACTCGAACTTAACGATTTACTCCCCGAATTTGAGATTGACGCCCATTTATTTGACCCCTCAGGTTTTTCGATGAATGGCCTCTGGGGCAAATATTATGTCACCTTGCATATCACGCCTCAAAGCGAGAATGCCTGCGCCAGTTCCTATGTGAGCTTTGAAACGAATCTTGATTTAGCCCAGTATCCGCAAGATCTCTTGGGACGGCTATTAGCGCTGTTTTCTCCCGTCAGCTGGGACACCATCCGCTTTAATACCGACGACTTAACGCAGGGATTTCCTGCCCATTTATGCTTAGGGCGTGGCTCATTAACGACCGAGCAAGGTTATGAAATTAGTTTTAGTCACTATCAGCAGCTTGATGCTGAAGTGCTGATCCCTGAATTCATGTAATTTTTGGCATTTGTTTAAGGAAACCCCATGACAGATCTGAGTGATATCCGCCGCGAGTATGCAAAAGGCGGCTTAAGACGTGCCGACTTACCGCAAAACCCGATGGACTTGTTTGAATTGTGGATGACGCAGGCGAGGGATGCGGAACTTAGCGATCCAACCGCCATGTGTGTGGCGACTGTGGATGAGCACGGCCAACCTTTTCAACGGATAGTGTTACTTAAGCGTTTTGATGACACTGGCTTCGTGTTTTTTACCAACTTAGGCAGCCGCAAAGCCCAGCAAATTGCCGCCAATAATAAAGTCAGTTTGCATTTCCCTTGGCATCCTTTAGAGCGCCAAGTATCTGTGCTCGGAGAAGCGCAGGCGCTGTCTACCGCCGAAGTGCTTAAATACTTTATGACCCGTCCTAAGGACAGTCAAATTGCTGCTTGGGTGTCGCAGCAGTCGAGTAAACTCAGCGCGAGACAAGTACTTGAAGGTAAATTCTTCGAAATGAAGGCTAAGTTCGCCAAGGGCGATGTGCCTTTACCCAGTTTTTGGGGCGGTTACTTAGTCAGACCTTCGAGTATCGAATTTTGGCAGGGTGGAGAACACAGGCTGCATGATCGCTTTATTTATACTCGCCATGATGCTGAGTGGGAAATCGATCGTTTAGCACCATAGTAGGGCGAATAGTACGGCATAGCACTGTGTATAATTGAGCCAGTGAACCTAACACCAACAGAGTTAAAAGACATTGAGTGATTATAAAATTTGGGTTGACGCGGACGCATGCCCCAATCCCATAAAAGAAATCCTGTTCCGCGCGGCGGAGCGTAAAGCTTTGCCGCTGGTGCTGGTGGCCAATCAAATGATCCGTATACCTCCATCGCCTTATATTAGCCAAATTCGTGTCGGTGCGGGTTTTGATGTGGCTGATCAATACATTGTCGACCATGTAGAGCCGACACATTTAGTGATCACCGCGGACATTCCCTTAGCGGCTTTAATCATCGAAAAGGGCGCCTTGGCACTCAATCCCCGCGGCGAGCTTTATACCGTCGATAACATAAAACAAAAGCTGACGATGCGCGATTTTATGGAAGATTTGCGGGGTTCAGGTGTGCACACCGGCGGGCCGGATTCGTTTTCCCAAGCGGATAAACAGGCTTTTGCCAATAGCTTAGATAAATGGCTAGTTAGAGTATGAAGCATAGTTTACTGGTCGCTAATGGATAAAAAGAGTATCTTTAGCTTAAGTTAGGTGATGTGGGTCACGTTTAACTGGGCAGGATTTTCGCCTGCTGCAGATGTCGATTTGCTTTACTGCATGGCTTTTAAACTCACTCTTTGAGGACAGATACGATGAAAAAATGGATGGGAATTGTCGCCTTATCGGCGATCGCCAGTTTTAGCTGCGCCGCGCAATGGCAAGTAATGGATCAAGATTCGCGAGTCAGTTTTATTTCGGTAAAGAAAGGTGACATTGGTGAAGTCCATCACTTTAAACAGCTCAAAGGTACGCTAAAAGAGGATGGTCAATTCGAATTAACCATTCCGTTAATGGGCGTCGCCACTGGTATTGATGTCCGCGATGAGCGGATGCAGAATTTATTGTTCGAAGTGTCTTTATATCCTGAGCTTAAACTGTCGTCTCAAGTTGACACTAAAATGCTAAAAGCTCTCGGCATTGGTGAGACTAAAGTCGTTGATATCGATGGTAAAATTGCATTGCATGGTAAATCGCAAACTAAAACTTTTTCGGTAATTATCACTAAAGTTTCTGATAAAAAGCTGTTAGTGAACAGTTTTCAGCCGATAATTGTGAATGCCAATGAGTTTGATCTTGTCGCAGGCATTGATAAATTACGTGAAATTGCGGGTTTATCGAGCATTAGCCAAGCTGTTCCTGTGTCATTTGTACTAACCTTAACTCAGTAACTTCAATAAGATTGGTGTAGATCAATACGTCGGTTATCGAAGATAGGCTAGAGTTGAATAAGTGGCGTATGCTGGATCTCGATGAGAAGCCGAACTTTCGGCTTCTTTGATATTTCCGATTGTGGTATTAATAGCACCACACTAGATATTAAGTTAATGAGTTTAAAGGGTAAAAAATGGTCACAGATAAAGATGGTTACATGCATTTGGTCCAGTATTTAACTGAACATCTTGGCTTATTTGAAACACCAAATTCTGAGGTGATTTCAGACGATACTGTGATGGAATTATTTGAAGAGCAATTGTCGGCGCAGATCATTATGGTGTGTGGTCAAAATCCGTCATTGTCTTTCACGCAGCGCAACATGATTATCCGCGAAGTGGATGCGATAGTATATGATTTAGAAGAGATTTTAGCTTCGGTTGCCAATCATAAAGCCACGCCCGCGCAGACGTTATTTATTACCGAATTTTCCGGTTTAATTAAGAATTTGTTCGATCAAGAAATCGCTAAACAGCAAGTCAGCGCCTAGTCAGAAGGGCGCTCTAGCTTTGAGTGGCAAGCGTGCTGGTATTAAAATTAAGGAGTAATTTCAGCTCGTTGTAACAGTTAGTGTTAACTGCCTATTTTAACCGTCATGTTTTCGCCGCTTGATTGCCACGCTTGAGTGCCATGTGTTTCCTCACCTTGAATCTAGTCTTAAGTCGCTGCGCTAGTTAGCGTTAAGCTTAAAACATTTGGTGTGAGGCTAAATCTGCTATCCGTTTCCCTTCGAGTTATTCTACTTGTTCATCACTTTTCAGTCTTGTATTGCCACTTCGCTTTGTGACTTTTTCTGCTGGCTGACACTTAGCTCGAGTGATTTTAAAACTTGAGTGGTGAGGACTAAATCGGCTTAGCGTAAAATAAACCACTCTCTTTTCCAGCATTTATGCCATTGTCTGTGTATCTTTAGTGTGTGAGCTTTAACTATTTTCCCCTTCGTGTATTGATAAGGAGTATTCAATGCTAACGATCTCTTCGGGCCATGCCCATGACATATTGGCAGTCGTCGCATCTGGTCGTATTAACCATAAGGATATTGAAGGCTATCTAGTTCCCGCCATTGAAGCTAAGCTGCAAGATCACGCCAGTATTCGCCTCTGGTACGAGTTTTCCCCTGAATTTGAAGGCATATCTGTCGCTGCCCTGTGGGACGATGCAGTACTCGGCTTATTTCACTTAAGTGATTTCTCAAGAGTGGTGATGATTGCTAACCAAGCTCAAACAAGCGCTATGGTCAATGCGCTTGCCTGCATGCTGCCGTGCCCTGTAAAGGTATTTGCTGCCGATGAGCAAACCCAAGCAAAAGCATGGCTTGATCAGTAAGCCGACTTCTTTATTGCGACGCTAAGCTTGTACTAAGCGGCCAATGACACTGTATGTGTGTGCCTTGGTTTAACTGGCTGCTGATGGTCAGGCTGCCATTAAGATCGTTTTTGAGCCACAGATTGATACAGGTTAAGGTTCCGAGGCAGAGTTCTTGCTCCAGTTCCTGTCGCAATTGCGTGAGCTGCGCCTCCGTCATACCAATTCCATTATCGATAATACTGATCTGCAGCACGTCGTTCGATTTGTCGATGGCGATGGTAATTTCACGCTGTTCGTTGTGAGTCTTAAAAGCATGATTCAAAGTGTTAGTAATTAAGCGATAGAAGAGTTGCAGATATTGCCAAGCAGGGCCATCGATGATGATGTTTTCCTCGCAATCGAGCACTATCTCTACGTTTGCTTTCGCTAATTGCACTTTTAACAAACCTAAGAGATGGCGCATAAATTGCGCCAGATGTAATGGACGAATATCGTTTTGATGATTGGTCAGCAGCTGGGCAATATGCCGCAATTTCTCTGCCTGAGTTACCATGATTTCGGTGATCTGAGTTCTGTAATTTGCCTCGTCCGTTTGCTGCAGTTGGCAAACTTTGGCGAGTAGCTGATCTTGCTCATGCATGATCTGCGTCATCATTTCAGCTAAGAAGTTTTGCATTAGCTGTTGGCTTTGTTCACGGCTGAGATTGAGTTGATGATGCTTCTCAAGCAGTTTAGTTAATGCTTCTTGCTCTTGGTAAAGCTCATTATTATGTTGATTGATAAGGCGAACTTGCTCTTGTAGATGATTGAGCGTCTCGACTTGCCCTAAGAGTAATTTATCCTGTTCTTGCTCTTTAATCTTTTTCAACGTGATATCAAAGGCGATAGCGCCGACCGCAATCACAGTATCGTCATCATCTTTGATCTTAAATTTGGTCACGATATAAATAAGATTCCCCAGTGGCGAGGGGATGGCCTCTTCAAAATTAATGGCTTCGTTATTGTGCAGTACGCGCCGATCATTTTGTTGATACTCGTGGGCAAATTGGCTGGGAAATACCTCAAAATCCGAGGCGCCAATAATGCGTCTGCGTTCTATGCCTAAAATTTCACAATACTTGTCATTCACCAGAATATATTTACCGTGCAGATCTTTGACATAGATAAGGTTTTGGGAAAATTTCAGCAAAGCCCTTAGTTGTTCTTTATGGCGCTTTAATTCAAGTTGGAATAGGTTCTGACTCTGCAATTGTTGCTCTAGGGCAAGATTACTGGCATCTAAACTCGCCATCGCCACTTCAAGTTGTTGCGTGCGCGACAGGAATGTCTTGGCTAATAAGCCAATTTCGTCGTGACTGTCTTTGGCTTTAAGTTCAATTGATGCGGAATCATTACGCTTTAAGGCTTGGACGATTTCAATAATCGGGGTAATAAACAGCCGGTGTTGGAGTAAGAATAGGAGGATTAAGCCTAAAAGCTGGATGCACACTAAATAAATACCAACCTTTTCAACTAAGTGTTTGGCGGTATCTTGCAGTGGCGAAATCGGGGTGACAACTAACACTTTCCAATAGGTATTGGGCATCAAAAATACCGAAACCAGGGACGCCGTTTTCAAAATGGGATCATGGGCTAAGGTCACTGAGGTCAGTAGTTTTGGGGTGGTGAAATGGTTTAAGGCATTGTTATTGACGATGGCGGCTAACATGTCGCGCTCATCTTGATGACTTAGTCGGGTCAAATGCTGCATCTGTTCTTGGGTAAATACGCGCTCGGCCACGGCTTCTTCGATAAAGGCTTTATCGGCATTGTGTAATGCCGCTTCGATGGGGCTGAAGTCTGGCTGCTGGTCAACGAGATGATTAAAAGTGACAAAGGTGTGGCTGGTATTGGCTTGATGCTGAAGATTATTATTGCCATGGGGATAGGCGAGTACTTGATTTTGATGATCTAAGGCAATGACATAACCCCTGACATCGACCATAGCGTTGCGTAATAGGGCATTGAGCTTTTCTAAGCTGATATCCACAGTAGCGGCACCAATAAACTGATGGTCCATCCACATAGCGCCTGAAGCCGTGATCATGGATTCATGGGTGGTGGGATCGAAATAAGATTTTGACCAGAAAATTTTGCCCGCAGGGAAATAGCGCGTCGGGCGATACCATTCTTCGGTGTGATAACTAGGAAACGTGTCCTTGTTATAGCTATCAATCGCGACTAACTCGTCGTTTACATTGTGGGCCCAGAATAGGCTATCGCGAAATTTTTGCTGATTAAATGCGCCGGGCTCCGGCCAGACGCCACCGCCAGAGATGATGCGCTGTTGGTTATCGAGCGTCAGCAAGCTGGGGATGGTTTTCACCAGTTGCTCATGATCATAGCGATAAAGTTTTGCAATACTGGAAATGGAGCCTACAACGGTTTCGACCTGCGAAGTCATTTCCTGCAGTTTGGCTATGATTAACTGGCCATAGTTCTGGTTTAACACGGCTTGTTGATCAAGCACTTGTTGACGCTGAATACTCAGAATCACCCAAGCTGTGCTGCAAATCAAAATAGCGGCAATGACGAGTTGGATAAGGCTAAATTTGAACGGCAAACTGTTTTGCCATTGGGTTAAGGCAGTGTGTGGCTCAGATGTCGAACTTTTTCCCATAATCACCAGTTTCCAAATCACCACTTTTCATTGAGCCAGTGTAGCGCGTTCTCGCTGTTTTGCTATTGGCATAAGTCTAAGTTGCGGGTATTGAATGGAATTAGCGGCGGGAATCAGTCGTAAACTGTGAATAAAATCGTTAATAAAAAAGGCAGGGTTGATCCCTGCCATATCTCAAAGTCGTTACTTATAAAGAGAAGGTTTATTTGAACCACTCAAGATAGGCACAATAAAGAGTAACCAAGCCACTAAGAAGCCACTGAAAGCCACTACCATCCATTCGGCCATGGTTACACCCATAAAGACCCAAGGCACATCAGTACACATGCCAGTAGGCATCATAATGGAGGGGAACCATTCGTGTAATGGCATCCAAGCTGGGAATTCAGGTAAGAATGAACATGTTGAGAAAGGCGATGGGTTGGTTTGCATGTCTACCAGCGATAGCGCCAGCTTTAATCCCCAAGTCGCACTGATAGCCCAAATAATAGCCGCGAGAATCCTCACTATGCGATATTTTGGCGCTGTCATGCCGATAAGGCCCGCTGCTAATATACCAAATACAGCAAGTCTTTGATAAATACACATAACGCAGGGGTCGAGTTTCATTATATGTTGAAAATACAGTGCGCTTAACTCTAAGCCTAGGGCTGTGCCTGCGAGAATAAACCAAGATGAACGGGAATGGGCAAAGCGAGTAATAACAGTCAAAGTGAGCTCCATATCAACAAAAAACGCCCTCAGACATGGGGCGTTTTTTGGACTCTACTTATTTAATAAAGTTCAGTCAATAGAGAAGATTAATGTCCAGACACTGTGCCCAACACTTCTTTTGCACTGTGATGGATGATTGTATGGGAATCATAGAAATATTGAGTGGCTTGTTCTAAGAATCCCGTTTGGATCGCCATAACGCCCACAATGGATAGCACGATAGTGTAGGGCAATGCCATCCATACCATTCTGCCATAGGATAAGCGGATCAGCGGTGCTAAGGCTGACGTCAGTAAGAACAAGAACGCCGCTTGACCATTAGGTGTCGCCACCGAAGGTAAGTTAGTTCCGGTATTAATCGCAACGGCCAGTAAGTCGAATTGATCACGGGTGATTTGGCCGTTAATTAATGCCGCCTTCACTTCGTTGATATACACAGTACCGACGAACACGTTATCACTCACCATAGACAATAATCCGTTGGCGATATAGAAAATCACTAATTGGGTATTGCCTTCATAACCCAGTGCCCATTGGATAACGGGGGCGAATAAGTGTTGATCGATAATCACGCCAACAACCGCAAAGAACACCGCTAATAATGCGGTAAAAGGCAGTGCTTCTTCGAAGGCTTTACCAAGGGCATGCTCATCGGTGACGCCATTAAAGGCTGTGGTTAAAATAATCACAGAAAGACCAATTAAGCCCACTGAAGCCAAATGCAAGGCAAGACCTGCGATCAACCAGACACCCACTAGGGCTTGGACGATTAACTTCATGTTGTCTTTGTTGGTACGGCGCGCATCTTCATGGGCGGCATATTCACATAAGATCCGATGAACGGCCGTTGGCAATTTAGCGCCATAACCAAAAATGCCAAATTTTTCAACTAAGTAGCAGGTTAAGATACCAGAAATCAATACTGGGACTGTAACTGGTGACATACGTACGGCGAATTCACCGAACTGCCAATTGGCCTGTGCGGCAATGATCAGGTTTTGAGGTTCACCCACCATAGTACATACACCGCCAAGTGCAGTACCGACACCCGCATGCATTAACAGATTACGCAGAAAGCCACGGAATGCACCGAGTTCTTCTTCGTTTAACTGATCTTCGCCCGCAGCGTTTTTACCTTCGGAAGTATGATCGTGATCGGCGCCGAAATCTTTTCCAGAAGCGACCTTGTGGTAAATAGAATAGAAACCCACAGCGACCGCGATAATCACGGCAATAACCGTTAACGCATCTAAGAAGGCAGATAAAAACGCCGATGCCAAACAAAACATCAGTGACACTAAAACTTTAGAACGCACTTTGGTAATAATTTTCGTGAAGCCAAATAGCAGCAATTGCTTCATGAAATAAATACCAGCGACCATAAACACCAAGAGTAATAATACTTCGAGGTTGGCTTCTATTTCATGTAAGACTTGGCTTGCCGATGTCATGCCAATAGCGACAGCTTCAATTGCTAATAATCCGCCAGGCTGTAATGGATAACATTTTAATGCCATTGCTAAGGTAAAAATAAATTCAAGCACCAATACCCAGCCGGCCACGAAGGGGTCGACATAGAAAAAGAGTAGTGGATTGATAATTAAAAATGACAGTATTGCGGTTTTGTACCACTTAGGAGAGTTTCCTAAGAAGTTCCCAATAAACGCCTGACTCATTGTCGCCGGCATGGCAGCCTCTCTTCTAATTATGTTAAAAATTGCACGTGTTTAATATCAATACCTGCGTTTGTTAAATCAGTCTAGCCTAAAGAGAAAGCTAATGTAACGAGATACTGATACCCACATTTCAAAAAGCGGAGCTAATCGGCAAAATTGGCGTTTCTTGCCTTGATCTTGGTCGTTTTTTTGAGCGATTGTGTGACATTTACACGGCGATAACACAGTGAATTTAAGTGAATGGTTTCCATTTTTTACCGCTCTGGTATGATCAGTGACCATTACGACGCACAACAACTGGATAAGTGGGCTGATGATTATCAATGCCAAAGGACCTGCAAGTTTTGCAGAGAAGTATATTGTGAGATCCATTTGGGATAATAAATTTCCTCCAGGGTCCATTTTACCGGCTGAACGTGAGCTTTCGGAATTGATAGGTGTGACTCGCACCACTCTGCGTGAAGTGCTACAGCGCTTGGCTCGTGACGGTTGGTTGAAAATCCAACACGGTAAACCAACGCGAGTGAACAACTTCTGGGAAACCTCAGGCTTAAACATTCTTGAGACGATTGCCGATCTCAATCCCGAAGGATTTCCGGTATTGGTTGACCAACTCTTGTCGGCTCGTACTAACGTCAGCGCTATCTATTTCCGCGGTGCTTTGCGTTATAACCCAGATACCGCTGTGGATGTGCTCGCCAAAATTCACCAACTTGAAGATACGGCGGAATCCTATGCCGAATTTGACTATTTATTGCATCACACTTTAGCTTTTTCCTCTGGAAATCCACTTTACGTATTGATATTAAATGGATTTAAGGGATTGTATAGCCGAGTCGGTCGCTATTATTTTACTAGTTCCGATGCGCGTTTATTGGCTTTGAACTTTTACAAAGAGTTAGAGCTACTGGCCCAGGCGAAAAATTATCTCGACGTCCCTGCGCTGATGCGCACCTACGGCATGAACAGCGGTAAGATGTGGTTACAATTACGCGATGATATGCCCGCGTCTATCGCACAGGATAATTAATTGCTGCGATTGATGTCGCATTAAAATAGCGATAAATACATAAAAGCCGTTTCCAATGGAAACGGCTTTTTTATTCGGTTTATTATTCTGGTTTAGCCGCTTCAGGGCAGGATGCTAATACTGTTACACTCGCATCCTCATTTTTTTGCTCTAAGGTGACAGTGAAACCCCATAATCTATGTAAATGCTTTAATACTTCTTTATGGCTGCTGGCTAAGGGAATATCGTTATTCGGCACATAACGCAAGGTTAAGGAACGATCACCGTTGATCTCTACATTATGCACTTGGATATTCGGCTCAATATTCGACAAGTTATATTGCTGCGATAATAACTGGCGAATATCTTGATAACCTTGTTCATCATGAATTGCCGATACCGACAGATAATTGCGTTTCTCATCATCATGGATACCAAACAACTTAAATTGGCGGATGACTTTAGGTGAAAGATATTGGCTAATAAAACTTTCGTCTTTAAAGTTTTGCATTGCAAAGTGTAAGGTTTCAATCCAATTGCTGCCGGCGATGTCGGGAAACCAGGCTTTATCTTCATCGGTTGGATTTTCACAAATACGCCGAATGTCAGTAAACATGGCAAAACCTAAAGCATAGGGATTGATGCCACTGTAATAGCGGCTGTTGTAGTCGGGTTGGGCAACCACGCCTGTATGGCTTTGCAAAAACTCGATCATGAAGCGGTCAGTGACCACGCCATCATCATACAAGTGATTCAAAATAGTGTAGTGCCAGAAGGTGGCCCAGCCTTCATTCATCACTTGAGTTTGTTTTTGCGGGTAAAAATATTGCGCCATTTTACGTACAATGCGGATAATTTCCCTTTGCCATGGTTCCAGTAAAGGGGCATTTTTCTCGATGAAATATAAGATGTTTTCCTGCGGTTCTGCGGGGAAACGACGTTTCTTCAATTGAGACTGTTCATGTTGCTGGGTAGGAATCGTGCGCCATAAATCATTCACTTGGCTTTGAAGGTACGCCTCGCGATCTTTTTGTCTTGCTTGTTCTTCTCGGAATGAAATTTCAGAGGGGCGTTTATAGCGATCGACACCATAGTTCATTAGCGCATGGCAGGAGTCGATGACGCTTTCGACCTGTGCTACGCCATGTTTTTGCTCGCAATCACTGATGTAGTTTTTGGCAAAAACAAGGTAGTCAATAATCGAGCTGGCATCTGTCCATGTCTTAAATAAGTAGTTGTTTTTAAAAAAGCTATTATGTCCGAAACAGGCGTGGGCGATCACCAGTGCCTGCATTGTGATAGTGTTTTCCTCCATAAGGTAGGCAATACAGGGGTTAGAATTAATCACAATTTCGTAGGCAAGCCCCATTTGGCCGCGCTTGTAACCTTGCTCGGTTTCGATAAAACGTTTGCCAAAGGACCAATGGGTGTAACCAATGGGCATACCTATGCCCGCATAAGCATCCATCATCTGCTCAGCGGTGATGACTTCAATTTGATTTGGGTAAGTGCTGAGCTTATACAGTGCTGCTACCCGTTCAATTTCCTTGAGGTAGTCCTGCAGTAGCTCGAAGCTCCAGTCAGGACCATCGCTCAGTGGTGTCCAAGGTGTTGATTTAGTTATCCCCATAGTGCCCCCTTAAACCGCTTGTTTCTTGAATAGCTCCCTAAAGACAGGGTAAATATCTTCGGCTTGACGTATGTGCTGCACGGCGATGTTGTCGTAATGCTGTTGCAGGGATTCATATTCACGCCACAAGGTCTGATGGGCGCGATTGGTGATTTCGATGTAGCTGTAGTAGCGCACCAGTGGCAAGATTTTTTGTTCTAACAATTGCCTACAGGTTGGTGAATCGTCGGCCCAGTTATCACCGTCGGATGCTTGGGCTGCGTAAATATTCCATTCATCAGCGGGGTAGCGGGCTTGTTGAATTTCATGCATTAATTTCAATGCACTGGACACTATGGTGCCGCCCGTTTCTTGGGAGTAAAAGAACTCGTGTTCATCGACTTCTTTAGCTTGGGTGTGGTGGCGAATGTAGACCACTTCTAAATTTTTATAGGTACGGGTGAGGAACAGATACAGCAAGATATAGAAGCGTTTTGCCATATCTTTAGTTGCCTGATCCATAGAACCAGACACATCCATCAAGCAGAACATCACGGCTTGGCTAGAAGGGATTTCCCTTTTGGAATAGTTATTAAAGCGTAGATCGAAGGTATCGATAAACGGCACTCTGGCAATCTTTTGTTTTAACTCCTCAATTTGGGCTTTTAAATCCAGAATCAACTCGGCCTTAGTGCCTGGAATATTTTCCAGTTCGGCAAGTTCTTGTTCTAACTCATTTAACAATTTCTTTTTACTGGCCGACATCGCAATGCGACGTGCCAGTGATGAACGTAATGAACGGACAATATTGATATTAGCGGGGACGCCATCATTGGTGAATCCCGCACGGTAGATTTGGTATTCCACCAGTTTATTAAGGCGATTTTTTTGTAGATTGGGGAGTTCTAAGTCCTCAAACAGTAATTCTAGATACTCATCCTTAGATATTTCGAACACAAAGTCATCGTCGCCTTCACCCGAATTTGAGGCTTCACCTTTGCCCGAACCGCCGCCAGAGCCACCGGGTGGCCGGTCAATTTTATCGCCACGGGTAAATTGGTCATTACCGGGATGCACTCTGTCCCTGACACCGCCTTTGCCTTGGTGAAACATAGGTTCACTGATATCCCGGGTGGGGATACTGATTTTTTCGCCTTTATCTACATCCGTTACGCTGCGGCGAGTCACAGCATCGCTGACGGCTTTTTTAATTTGTTGCTTATATCTATTGATAAAGCGTTGGCGGTTGACTGTGCTTTTTCCTTTCGCATTCAACCGTCTATCGATAAAGTTCGCCATACGCACCTCCCAAAACCCAGCGAAGGCTTTGGCAACACCAAAGCCCTGTACTTAGTTAGCGCAAGTTTAAGAAGATTTACGAACCCGTAAATACCACTCAGACAAGAGTCGGACTTGTTTCTTGGTATAGCCTTTCTCCATCATGCGATTGACGAAATCATCGTGTTTACGTTGATCGTCGTTCGATGTTTTGGCGTTAAAGGAAATAACAGGCAGTAAATCTTCTGTGTTGGAGAACATTTTCTTCTCGATCACAGTGCGTAGTTTCTCGTAGCTGGTCCAGAGCGGATTATTACCCTCATGGTTCGCGCGGGCGCGCAGTACAAAGTTGACGATTTCATTACGGAAATCTTTAGGATTGCTGATCCCCGCGGGTTTCTCAATTTTCTCTAGTTCAGCATTGAGGGCGGCGCGGTCGAATAGCTGACCTGTTTCTGGATCGCGGTATTCTTGATCTTGGATCCAAAAGTCGGCGTAAGTGACATAGCGGTCGAAGATATTTTGGCCGTATTCAGAGTAAGACTCTAAGTAAGCGGTTTGAATTTCTTTACCGATAAACTCGACGTATTTAGGGATCAAATAACCTTTTAGAAACTCCAGATAGCGTTCGGCGGTATCGCCGGGGAACTGTTCTTGTTCAATTTGCCGTTCGAGTACATAGAATAAATGCACTGGGTTGGCGGCGATTTCTGAATGATCGAAGTTAAATACCCGCGACAAAATCTTAAAGGCGAAACGGGTGGATAGCCCATTCATGCCTTCATCGACACCCGCGTAATCACGGTATTCTTGGTAAGACTTAGCCTTAGGATCGGTATCTTTCAGGCTTTCACCGTCATACACCCGCATCTTAGAGTAGGTGGAGGAGTTTTCAGGTGGCTTGATGCGCGACAACACACTAAATTGCGCTAGGGTTTCTAAGGTCCCTGGCGCGCAGGGCGCTTTTGATAACTCAGAGTTGATCAGCAGTTTTTGATAGATTTGCAGTTCTTCCGAAACCCGTAAACAGTAGGGCACTTTGACTATGTAAACCCGGTCGAGGAAGGCTTCGTTGTTTTTGTTATTTTTGAAGGTTGACCATTCGGACTCGTTTGAGTGAGCCAGAATAATTCCGCTATAGGGCAGGGCCGATAGGCCTTCAGTGCCGTTATAGTTGCCTTCTTGCGTCGCAGTTAGTAGTGGATGCAGCACTTTTATCGGTGCCTTAAACATCTCGACGAATTCCATCACCCCTTGGTTTGCGCGGCACAATGCACCCGAATAAGCGTAAGCATCGGCATCATCTTGGGAGAAATGCTCGAGCTGACGAATATCCACTTTACCGACGAGGGAGGAAATATCTTGGTTGTTTTCATCACCGGGCTCTGTTTTCGCTATCGCCACTTGGTCCAGAATTGATGGAAAGACTTTCACCACCCGAAATTTGGAGATATCGCCACCAAACTCATGCAGACGTTTTACCCCCCAAGGCGACATGATGGTTTTGAGATAGCGGTTAGGAATGTTGAACTCATCTTTTAACAGCTGACCATCTTCTTCTAAATCGAATAGACAGAAGGGATGATCGTTGACAGGGCTACGTACCCCATTTGCGCTCAGAATATAAATGGGCACTTTTTGCATCAGGGCTTTGAGTTTTTCGGCGAGTGATGACTTACCGCCGCCCACTGGGCCCAGTAGGTATAAAATTTGTTTGGATTCTTCTAATCCTTGAGCCGAGTGCTTTAGATAAGCCACGATTTGCTCTATGGCATCTTCCATGCCGAAGAAATCTTTAAATGCGGGATAGCGTGAAATAAGTCGATTCGAAAAAATACGGCTAAGTGTTGGATTTTTTGCGGTATCAATAACTTCTGCTTCACCGATTGCAAGCAGTAGTCGCTCTGATGCTGACATGTAAGCGCTGCGATCTTCTTTGCAGATATCCAGAAACTCTTGCAAAGAATATTCTTCATCGAGTTTTTGTTCGTAGCGCTTTTGGTAATGCTCGAAAATGCCCATATAAACCCCCTGAAACGCCAGTGATGTCATGGAACGGATAACTGGCTAGCCAGCCTCCTACTCTAATCTTAGACATAAACTCACTATCTGTGTCAAAAAAATATCAAATAAAACAATAACAAATAGTTGCAAACGCAATTATTGCACTTGTAGTTTACGGAGGGGCAATCAGCGGGATAAGGGATGTACGGCAAACGAGGGGCATAAAAAAAGAGCCACTAAGGCTCTTTTTACTGGGATTAACCCACTGCTCATACAGCAGTCAACAACGATAGGTTAAATGAATTAACCAGCGAAGTTTTGGTTAACGAAGTCCCAGTTAACTAATTGCCAGAAGTGGGCAAGGTAGTCAGGACGCACGTTACGGTAATCGATGTAGTAAGCGTGTTCCCACACGTCAACTGTCATGATTGGCGTTACTGAGCTGTCAGTCAGTGGCGTTGCAGCATTGCTAGTGTTAACGATAGCAAGTGTGCCATCGGCTTTTTTCACTAACCATGTCCAAGCGCTACCGAAGTTGTTTACTGCTGAATCAGTAAATTGTGCTTTGAATGCGTCGAATGAACCGAAAGCAGCTTTGATTGCATCAGCAACTGGGCCAGTCGGCTCGCCGCCAGCGTTTGGTGCTAGGCAGTTCCAGTAGAAAGTGTGGTTCCACACTTGAGCTGCGTTGTTGAATACGCCGCCAGTAGAAGTTTTGATGATATCTTCTAAAGATTTACCAGCGAAATCAGTTCCTTCGATTAAGCCGTTTAGCTTAACAACATAAGTGTTGTGATGCTTGCCGTAGTGGTATTCAATGGTTTCTTGAGAAATGTGTGGTTCTAGTGCGTTCTTTGCATATGGTAATGCGGGTAATTCGAAAGCCATTAGTATCTCTCCATGGTCTTAGGTTATCGTTTTTAAACGTGCTCACTTAGGACTATTGTACCGATAAAATTTGTGATGTGAATCATTGTTTAGCTAATTGACTAGATAGACGCCATCGAAAAATCAAATGTGGGCATAACCTTACAAACTGTGGGATTTTGTTCTGCCTCTAGCTGACGTACAATAGCTGCATTGAGTCAATGTCATCCTACTTAGGAATCAAAATGGAAACAGTAGAGAAAATTAAGCAGCAGATCACGGAAAACCCTATCATTGTTTATATGAAAGGTTCTCCTAAGTTGCCTAGCTGTGGCTTCTCGTCACAGGTAGCTCAGATCATGATTAACTGCGGTGAGCAGTTTGCATTCGTGGATATTCTTCAGCATCCAGACATTCGCGCAGAATTACCTAAGTTTGCTAACTGGCCGACTTTCCCACAATTGTGGATTGAAGGTGAGTTGATCGGTGGCTGTGATATCGTCGTGGACATGTTCCAAAAAGGCGAATTACAACCTTTGATTAAAGCCGCTGCCGCTAAGATCAAGACTGAAGAATAAGCGTTAATGCTTATTTTATAAGTATGAATGAAAAAGCCGCCATGATTAATATCATGGCGGCTTTTTTGTCGCTGCTTTTCAGAGTTCTATTGCTAAAAAACCACTACAACAAACACTTCAATAACACTGTGATTCCTCAAGCCCCCAAGCAAAAATTAGTGAGGGGCGACATCTGACACATTGTGCTTATCGTGTGGCTTGGTTGCAGGCAATAATAAGTTCATGGTAATCGCGACAATGCCGCACAAGCTGATACCGGTCAGACTGAATGAACCTATGCCAAATGCCATACCGCCGATACCAAATACTAAGGTGACTCCGACAATGCTTAAATTACGCGGCTCAGACAAATCCACATGATTGCGAATAAGGGTGTTGAGGCCAACGGCTGCAATTGAGCCGAATAACAAACACATAATACCGCCCATGACTGGGACGGGAATGGTTTGCATCAGCGCACCTAGTTTGCCGACAAAGGCCAACGTGATGGCGGTAATGGCGGTCCAAGTCATAATTTTTGGATCAAAATTGCGCGTTAGGGTTACAGCACCAGTGACTTCTGAGTAAGTCGTGTTTGGCGGGCCACCGAAGGCCGCTGCGGCAATTGTGGCGACACCGTCTCCCGTTAGTGTGCGGTGTAGGCCAGGTTTTTTCATAAAATCTTTACCTGTAACATTGGATATCGCCAAAATATCACCTATGTGTTCAACCGCCGGAGCGATTGCCACTGGGATCATAAAGGCGATGGCATGCCAGTTAAATTCGGGTGCGACAAATTTAGGAATCGCAATCCAACTGGCGGCAGTCACTACGGCAAAGTCAACAATACCAAAGGCAAGACTTAAGCCGTAGCCCACGATAATCCCGGCTAAAATCGGCATGACTTTGAGTAAGCCCTTGGCAAAAATTGCCACTGCTATTGTGGTACAGAGTGACGCGAGTGAAATAAATAGCGCAGTATTGGTGTCAACAAGGGTCAAGCTACCATCGCCACTTTTCCCCAATGCCATATTCACGGCAACTGGAGCTAGGCCAAGGCCAATGATAATGATCACAGGACCCACTACCACAGGCGGTAATAGCCTATGGATGAAGTCGGTGCCGCGCACTTTGACCAAGGCGCCGAGCATGACGTAGACCACGCCCGCGGCCATAATGCCGCCCATGGTGGAGGGAATGCCCCAAGTCTGCACGCCATAGAGTATGGGGGCAATAAAGGCGAAGGATGAGGCAAGGAAGATAGGCACTTGGCGTTTAGTGATCAATTGGAACAGTAGGGTGCCGATACCTGCGGTAAACAATGCCACACTGGTGTCGAGTCCTGTCAGTAGCGGCATTAGCACTAGGGCACCGAAGGCTACAAACAGCATTTGCGCGCCCTGTAGGGGGATTGCGAGTCGTCTCATTTATTATTCTCGTTAATATTAGGGTAAACCGCCAAATGATATCAGTTTGTTGGATTTTGAGCAGAAGAAAATCGCCCGTTTTGCCGACTCGGATCACTGTTTGGATTTTCCATGCCATGGCTGGCACCGAAATGGGGCTAAATTTTGCCAAGACTCGCTTAAGGCGCTAACTATGGTACAATTTGCCCCATCTGACGTTACTTCAACTACTCAAAGATGCTGAAATTCCTATTGAAGCCGAGCTTAATTGCATTTCTATATTGTCTGTTCACGATTAATAGCGTCAATGCTGTTGAGGTGAGTAAATTAGATGAGGCCAATGTGCCTGTGTCTTCGCGCGCGGTTGCTGAACGCGACAAAGCCTTAAAAAGTGCACTTGAGCAAGTCATTATCAAGAACACTGGTACGGCGCGATCCCTCGATAACAGTCTGATCCAATCTCAGCTCAGTAATCCTGATACCTTGCTGAGCCAGTATGGTTATATCGAGCAGAATGGCCAATTACTGTTAACGGCCAGTTTTGAACACCGTCGCATCGTGGCGCTACTGCGTCAGGCGCAATTACCGGTTTGGGGAACACAACGCCCGCTGACCTTATTTTGGGTCGCAATGCCAGGTGATGGCGACACTGTGATATTGGGTGACTCGTCTGCGTTAGCCGAACGTAAACTCTTTAGTGATTTTTCCGATGCACGTGGAATTCCGGTACTTTTGCCTATCTTAGATCTTGATGAGTTGATGGGGATTAATCCTAACGATATTAAAGGTATGTTTGCAGATATCGTGGCGAGTGTCTCTGGCCGCTATCAAGCTGACTTTTTGGCGCTGGTGGCGATTGATGCCGCTGGCAGTCAAGTTCGTTATCGTTTAAATCTCTATACTAAGGCCACCATTGACTCTTTGACGCCACCGTTATTCAGCTACAACGGCACTGCTGAAAATTCGACTCAGGCGATTGAAGCCATGATGGCGGCGTTAGGCGAATACTATTTTACTAAGTACGCGATTGCTGATACTGGTACACAGCAAGGCGCGAGTGTCACTTTTGTGAATATTCAAAAAATGGCGCAACTAGTTGAAGTTGAAAAATATTTGAAACAACTCAGCGCGATTAAAAATGCCACGTTAACGCATATTCAAGGTCATACCGTGACCTTCTCGCTAGATTTGTTTGGCTCAGAAACGGATTTACAACGTTTATTAAGCTTAGAGCCGCGAATTTCTGTGGTTGCAACTGTTAGCGCGGGGGAATTTAGTCCAGTCTCTAACCAAACAGGCAAGCCTGTGTATGAATGGCGTTTACCTTAAGATGTTATCGGCCGTGCTTAGCCATGCTAAGCGCGGCATTGTTTTTATTTGATATTGAGAAGACCGAGTGCCCTTAAACTCACCTCTGCAACTCTCGTTACCTGTGCATTTGCCAGACGACGAAACCTTTAATAGTTATTACCCTGCCGCGGGTAATGATGAGCTTATTCAAAAACTGAGAGCCAATGCCGAAGGGCAGGGTGAAGCCGCCATTTATTTTTGGGGCCCAGTCAAATCGGGTCGAACCCATTTAATGCACGCCGCTTGTGCCCACGCCAATGAAGTTGAACGTCGCAGCTTTTATATTCCCTTAGGCATACATGCGAGCATTTCGACCGCCTTGCTTGAAGGACTAGAACAGTTAGATTTAGTCTGTATCGATGATGTCGATGCCATCGCCGGTCACCCCGTCTGGGAAGAAGCGATTTTTGATCTCTATAATCGCGTCGCCGAACATAAAAATTGTGCCTTGGTGGTCAGTGGCAGTTCGTCTCCTGCGGATGCGGGTTTCCTCTTGCCAGATCTTGTTTCACGTATGCAGTGGGGGTTGAATTATCAACTGCAACCTATGGCTGATGATGAGAAACTTGCCGCACTGCAACGCCGCGCCGCCATGCGTGGCCTGCAATTGCCGGAAGACGTGGGACGTTTTTTGCTGAACCGAATGGCGCGGGATTTACGTACCTTGTTCGATGTACTGGATAAGTTAGATAAAGCCTCATTAGTGCACCAGCGCAAGCTCACCATTCCCTTTGCCAAAGAGATGCTGCATCTTTAAAAGCAAGATTGGATTAATACATGGTTTGAGTCGGCTTTTTAGCGTGTTTTGAACATTCTTTTGAGTTGGTTGTGAGTTAGTTGTGAGTTGGTTTTGAATTAGCGTTGAGCGATGTAAACACTCAAAAATGTAAAATCCCTTCAGCGTAAAGCCCAAAAAAAGCCCGTCATGCTGAATGCAGACGGGCTTTTTGTTTATCTAAAGCTTAAATCCTCTATTGCTGAGGATGTCGGTGCCGGTCGCCACTTAAGCGAAGTTCAGGCTCAAAGCGTGGCAGCACATCGTTTGCCTGTGCATTATTTTGGCCTTTGAGCTGCGCATTCGCAGGCGATATGGCTAATGTTTGACGCCAGCTTTGACCTTGGGTCATGGCAATCGGCTCGGGTAGGCTTTCTATCAGACTGATGCCATCAAGCTCTGGTAGAATTTCATCAATCACCAGTGCAGCGCGATTCTCTAGGCTGTCTTGTGCAATTCTACCTCTTTGTCCCCAGTCAATAATCAGCGTATCAGCGGTTAACAACGCAGGTTTATTGGTGACGGCGACATCACGTAATATCTGATAGCGATAACTCATCATGGCTTCTTCAAACAGCATAGCCGTGTCTTCACGGGTACTGGAATAGGCATAGAAGTCGCTGGCGATATCGGTAGAAAAGAATGTACTCACATCCGATGGTTGATAGGCCTTTTGCACATTATTCGCCGCTGCGCCGAGGAAACGGACATTGGCAAGTCCCATCATTTCAGTGCTCATTAGTGGATAGCTGGTGCTGACTTGATCAGATATCAGGCTCTTGTTGGCATTGCGGCGACTGTAATCATCTAGCAGTCTTGGCCCTGTGAGTGAGGCATGTACGCTGCGGGGGAAGAAGTCATTGGCATGGGCTAGCTCGTGATACAGCAATGAGGCTAGATCAGGATTGATTTGTGCTAACGTTCGGTCTGCTCTGACGGTGATAGGTACGCCAAGTGATGCATATTGATTGTCTTTTACATAACGCCAAGGCATCACAAAGTTAAGATCATCACCGAAATTACTGCGGTAATCCGGCGCTTCATTAATGGTGTCACGCTGGCTTGGCGTAAGCCATAAATCGTCTGGATCGAGATAAATCGCCCCTGTTACCACCCAATAGAAGGAAGGGCGCACGTCATAGCTAATCACCACGGCCGTGACGGATTGTAACAGGCGAGCAAAATCGCTGTTGGGGTCCATCTGAGCTAAAAAGGCGGCAAAGTTATCGCCCATCCAGTCGTGGGAAACCAGTACACGATTAAGAATGGTCTCGCGATTTAGATCGCTTGAGGTTTGGCCTATCAAAGGTAAGATATTGATAGTGCAGCTATCATTGAGCTGATTAGAGTAAACGCAGCCCGCTAGTACATTGGCGTAAGGCGAAGCTGGACGATAGGCGTGAGTGCGCGCCACTGGGGTATCGAAATATTGCGAGCTGATCGCCGGCGCGGCGGTTGTTAGTACAAAAGTATCATCACTGAGTGAGTTACCGTTGATACTGGCGTTCACTTTGAGCCGAGTGATTGTATCTTGGGCGATCGTTGGCGCGGTATATAAAGGTCTAAATGGGTCGCTCAAATCGACCATTAAATCAGGGCCAGACGCCACGCACCAAGAGATATTCGCTGCGCTTAATCCTGATTGTTGTCCGAGCCTTAAGCTGACATTATTACCTTCAACCACTTGGTGATCTTGGCGGACGTTCAGTATACCCGTCGATGCGGGATCGACATTAATGCCAATTTCTCCGCTGACATCTAGATTACTTCCCGTAACATGTAAGCTAAAACGGTAGCCGCCTGCGGTGGGAGTATCAAAGGCTAATACCGGGCTGTTTTGACTGACTAATTGTATGATAGGTCCATCGATTTGCTGCCAGCGAAAGGTTAAGTTTTGGCTATCGCGATTAAGGATGTTGGCAATGATGGCACTGGATTGACCTGCCACATAAGTCGGTTCAGTTTGAAAACGGATTGAGGATGATGTGGTAACAAGAAGTGGCGAAATGCTATCTGTGCAGCGTGGCAGTGAGGCGGAGGGGGGCGTTACTCCGCCATTATCTGTGTTGCTTTCTCCACCGCCTCCGCACGCCATGAGTAGGCTAGAGCAGGCCATTAATCCCAAAAGCTTCAGTGGCATCGATATCCCCATTACAGCATTCTCCCTTGTTAACTCAGCAGTGCGATTAGACTTTTTGTGACTCACTGGATACTAAAGTCCCACGATGAGAAACTGACTATAGCACGAGGGTTAGGTTGCAAAAAGTAAGCATAAGTATAATAAATGTTAATTTTGCACGGTTTAACTGTTTATTTAACAGCTCGTTTAACTGTTTGTTTAGCTGGGCATTGAACTGAGGATGAAGGGGATATTTGAACGCAGATCTGCAGCGGAGTTTGGCGTTGCGATATAAAAATGCCGTCATACCCAGTAAGGCAAGACGGCACTGAAATCACTTAATATGCAATGGCTTATTCTTTAGACTTTTTCTTCAGGCCTAATCCCAGTTCACGACCACGGATCCGAGCGTAGAAGGGGAAGGCAATCAGCAGTACACCAATCAACAATACTTCGATTAATGCAAAAGCGAAGGCATCGGTAGTGACATAAAGCAGTGTCAGTCCATGCAGCATATAAAGGCACAGAACAAAACTCGCCCAAGCATAAGTATATGGATTACCTTGGAAAACCCCTTTTGCAGGTAGTAATAATGGCACTATCCATAATAGGCTAAATAGCAGAGTGTATTCACCGCTAATCCCTTGGCCAACAAACCAGCCGCCTAATAGCAGAACGAGCGCGAAGTAACCTAAACGGCTAAGGGTAAATAAGGTGTTGGACGTCATATGTCTACCTAACGATTAAAATTAAAGCGATTTTTGTTTTAAAATCATTGGTTAAAGAATAGCGAGCACATTCTCTGGAGGACGGCCGATGGCAGCGCGTTGATTGGCGAGCACAATCGGGCGTTCGATGAGTTTAGGCGTGTTCACCATGGCCTCAATCAATTGCTGCTCCGTCAACGAGGTGTCGGCAAGTTCCAAGTCTTGATATTCCGCTTCCTTGGAGCGCATTAATTGGCGAGCACTGATGCCTAATTTAGCCAGAATATCGCCGATGACTTCAGCCGTAGGGGGCGTTTTTAAGTATTCCACTAGGGTAATATCGCAACCTTGTTGCTCAAGTAGAGCTAAGGTTTCACGGCTTTTTGAACAACGTGGGTTATGGTAAATCGTCGCTTGGGTCATAGTGCTAGAGGCTCAATACGGGCTGAAATAACAATGGAGCGGATGATAACAGAAAAAACAGCGCCCCGTCAGTGTGTTCGGGGCGCATAAGTGAGCTATTAAGTTAAATTAATTTATAAAACAACTGATTACTTAAGTGCTTCCATCTCTTTATCGGCCATTTTGAATTGGCGAATACGGGCTTCAATACGTGCAAGCTGTAAGGGATTACTTTCGGATGCACGGTAGGCAAAGTTAAGCTGATCGATAGCGCCCTTATAGTTAGCCCCTAATGCCATGAGCTCAGCGGTGGAAAAATATTCCAATGCCTGATTGCCTGTTTTTTTATAGACAGCGCTCAGCAATTGATAGGGCAGCTGATTTTGCTTATCGAGGAATATCATATCTTCTAGTAAAGGGATTGCCTTAGGGGCTTGGTCAGCTTCGAGGTAGATATTGGCTAAGTTGGCGTTAATCACTTGCGATGTTGGCTTCATTTTTCGCTGGGCTTCAAGCATCGCAATCGCCTTCGCGTAGTCTTTACGTTCGGTCAGTAAATCGGCTTTTGTATCGATATAAAACAGGTTGTTATCATCAATTTTCAACAGTTCATCGACGATTTTTTCCGACTCACCAAACTTCTTCAATCTAAACAAGGCCAGCGCTTTGCCATAGAGCGCTGCCTCTTTAAAGCTGTAGGTCTGTTTGTTCAGTTGTCTGTCAAACATGCTTAAAACCGCTTCGTCGCTATAACTGGAAAAACGGACTTGAATACGGGCTTTCGCCAGCTGGAAATTCAGGTTGTCGGGAATATAACGCTTAGGATACTGCTCGGCGCGGTTACGGGCTTCGGTGATCCGCGACTCTGGTAATGGGTGAGTTAGCAGCATTTGTGGCGGTGTGGTGGTAAAGCGGTAACGAGTGGCTAACTTGCCAAAGAAATCCGCTGCAGCGTTGGGATCAAAGCCTGCATCCACCAAAATTTGCATACCGATGCGGTCGGCTTCTTTCTCGTGCAAACGGGTATAGTTGATTTTTGATTGTGTTGCCATCGCTTGGGTCGTCGCCAGTGCAGCCATACCGGCTTGTGGTACGGCAATGGTTAATAAAATGGCGCCGAGTAAACCCGCAATTGTCGCAGGATTGCTCTTTTGTTGTGCTTCGAGCGAACGCGCAAGGTGACGTTGGGTAACGTGGGTAATTTCGTGGCCGAGTACTGAGGCGAGTTCGCTTTCGTTATCGGCATTGAGAAATAAGCCAGTGTGCACGGCAACATGGCCGCCGAAGAAGGCGAAGGCGTTGATTTCATCATTTTGTAACAGGAAGAAATAGAAGGGCGTTTTTACCCCTGTGGCATGGGCGACCAGTTTGTTGCCAAGCTCAGTAAGATATTGACTTAACACGGGATCATTTAACATAGGCGCCGAGGAGCGAATAATGCGCATGTAGGCATCACCGTAAACCATTTCTTTTTCAAGGCTGAAGGTGTTAACTGCGGCCGTACCTAAATCCGGTAAGTCATTGTTAGCAAAGCTTTTGGCGGCGAAGGTTAGCAGCATCAAAGAGAGTGCGCCTGCAACAAAAGGTTTTAATCGAGTCAAAAAAGTCAAATTACGCAAGCGGATCCTTTTATTTCTAATTATCTCAACTAAAGGCAGAGATACTGCACTTAGCTTGTAGTTTGAGGTGCAACTTAGGATAATAGCCCAAGTTCGTCTATAGCAAGTTCATTATGATTTTTATTGATTTAACGCTATTTCGCTGTCCTGTGCCTTTAGTTAAAGTGAAGCTTGCATTGAAGCCAATGCGAGACGGCGAGCAATTGCATATCTTACTCTCTGACTCAGGCTCGAGGCGAGATGTTCCCCAATATTTAAAAAAACAAGGTCACGTCGTGCAAGAGTTGCGTAATGATGTGAGTCTGTTAGCCTTGATGATCACCAAAGTTGATCTATCTCTGGGATAAATTGAGGATTTCCATGTTAAATCCTGTCCGAGTCGCGGCCTAATTTAATGTGCACGCTAGATAAGTTCACCAAATGAGTTTGCTAGCTGGGCGTAAGATTTCAGTTCTGCTAACAAGTTGAAGTGAAAGTAGTTTGAGTAACGTCGTAGATAACACCATGATAAATAAACTTTCCTGAGCGTTTGGGAAGCCTAGCCAACCATCACTATTGGAATGATCCATGTTTACTGTTTTTTCTCGTTGGTATCAAGAGCGCTTTAGTGATCCACAAGCTGTGACCTTAATGGCTATTCTTGTTGGGTTCGCGTTAGTGATTTATTTTGCCGCAGGTTTACTTGCCCCCTTATTAGTCGCGCTGGTGTTGGCATTTTTATTGGAATGGCCCGTGGCGCAAATGCTGAAATTAGGCATTAATCGCACCGCTGGTGCGTCCTTAGTTATCGTGTTGTTTTTGGGCATTGTGGTCTTACTGACATTTGGCTTAATTCCGAGTGTGTGGCGTCAAGGCGTGAGCTTAATTGCCGATTTGCCGAGCATGATAGATAAAGGGCTGCTGACGATACAAACCTTGATCAACCAATACCCGCAATTTATCAATCCTGAGCAATTAGATTTGATGGTCGCAGAGCTTAAAAAACTGCTCGATACTCAGCATGTACTGGATATTGCTAAGCAATTAATTGGCTATTCAGCGTCATTACTCGTCTTGATGGTATACGCGATTTTAGTGCCTCTGTTGGTGTTTTTCTTTTTAAAGGATAAAGATCAGCTGATCAGTGGCAGTAAGCGTTTTTTCCCTGCTAATCGTCAATTAGCCCGCAAAGTGTGGTTTGAAATGCATCAGCAAATTTTCAATTACATTCGTGGCAAAGTGATTGAAATCGTGGTGGTTGGTGTCGCGAGCTATATCTTGTTTGCCTTAATGGGGCTGAGGTATTCAATGTTGCTCGGGGTGTTGACTGGCTTGTCGGTATTGATCCCCTATGTTGGCGCAACCTTAGTCACCTTGCCGATCACCTTAGTGGCATTTTTTCAGTGGGGTTTTAGTTCTGAATTCGGCTATTTGATGTTGGGTTACGGCATTATTCAGGCGCTCGACGGTAATTTACTCGTGCCGATTTTGTTCTCCGATGCGGTGGATTTGCATCCAGTGATAATCATAGCCGCGGTATTAGTCTTTGGTGGTTTATGGGGCGTGTGGGGGGTATTCTTTGCTATTCCATTGGCTTCCTTGGTTAAAGCCGTGATTAACGCTTGGCCTAAAACTGAGGTTGAAACTCTCCATGGACTCGATGCGAGTTGATGCCGACTCGCTGAACGGTTTGCTTAGCTTGTCCTTGTGAGCATTGAGTACCGTCATGGAACTTCAATGCCAGAGACGAGTAGGGCGTTCAGGCGCACATTTAGGCACATATATAGGCGCCACGTTTCGTCTCCATTACACATATTCATCAATCACTCGCTATATTTCCTGTTTAGCGTTATTGCCTTCGGGGTTTGTCATTTGTCTTCAAGCCCCTCGAATAGAGCTCATATTGTCTAATTCAGGCTTTTTATTTTGTCCTTAGTCGCTCTAGGGATTTACATTATGTAGCCTCTAGGTTAGGCATATGTAAAACTCTTATATAAGCATGTGGTTACATGATGCAGCGCACATTTTACCCTTGAGTATGTTGATAAAGTTGGGGTGCTTAGCATGGGTTTGCTTATTCATACATCCTTAGCTAAGTTATATCGAGTCGTGCTATTTACTTTTGGTTGCGAGATGGAAGTCACCCTGACAAGAATTTCCACTGACAATCGCCATTGGAGGATACTATTGTGAGCAAAAAACTATTAAGTGCGCTTTTCGGGGCTAGTCTCGCAGCGTTAGCGCTGTCGCCAACCGCATTTGCTGCAGATCAAAAATTGTCTGATTTCCACGCTGAGTCGGGTGGATGTGAAAGCTGTCATAAAGATGGCACACCTTCTGCGGATGGTGCCTTTGAATTTGAACAGTGTCAAAGCTGTCACGGTTCTCTTGCTGAGATGGACGCTGTGCATAAACCACATGACGGCAATTTAGTCTGTGCAGATTGTCATGCGGTGCATGATATGAATGTAGGTGAAAAACCGACCTGTGAAAGCTGCCATGATGATGGCCGTACACCAGCGACTATTCTGAAAAAATAATCAAAAAATAATAGAAACGTTGGCGTGAACCTTCAAGTCTAAACAAATAACGCCAGCTTATTTGCTTAATGCCACTCGCTTAAGAGCGAGTGGCATTTTTACTTGGATATTTCACCGTTTTCTTTAGCACCACACGCGGGTAGCTGGGTCGTTTCCTCTTCGGAGGTAAAATCAACCTTTTGCCATTTTCCCTCAGTCGTTTTAAGTGCTGTGGGATCACTCCAGGATTCCCTCTGTCGCTCCAACCAAACTCATCCTGGATTAAAAACAGGGCATTAATGAAACTTATCCTCTGTGGCTCAACTTTATGCTGTACTGCCATTGCGGCCATCTCTAGCCGAACAATATTGTAGGTCGTCAAGATCCCCCATAATTCTTAATACACCCCATCCTTCTTCTTACTGCGCAGGACCGGTTTATTTTCCAGTTGATATTGCTTTAGC
>NZ_VXCT01000002.1:0-161337 GCF_052850535.1 Shewanella sp. 1180_01 | reverse complement strand
TCAAAAACAAAAAAGCCCGAGTATTAACTCAGGCTTTATTTTCAACTTCAATCAATACGCGAATTAATTAATAGAACTTAATTAAAGAGCATAACCAATGCCTTATTCGAGTAAACGTAAGGTTTCGCGATACGCACGCTTTTGCTCGTAGGTTTGTAAACGCTGCATAAATTCATCTGTCTTAGTCATTTCGGCGCTCATCTTTAACGCTTCAATTGCTTTTTGCTGCGTCGAAATTGCCGCACCAAAATCGCCGACTTCGGCATAAGCCGCCGCCAGATTATCTAAATTTGTCGGGTCGTTTTCATTCACTTTGAGCAACTTTAAGGATAACTCGACCGCTTTATTGCCATCGCGATACTCAGCTTCTGGGCAAGTCGCTAAAATCCACGCCACATTACCTAAGGCAACATCATCACCCACTTGGGAAAATTGCTCGACCGCTTTACCACAATTACGTTGCACACCATCGCCGCCAGAAGCATAAATAAAACCTAAACGGAATTGTGCCCAACGACTGCCCTGCTCACTCAAGGCTCGATACCAATGCTCGGCCACGGATAAGTCACGCTTGATCAATTGGCCTTCAAAAGACAGGTCGGCTAAGGTTTGCTGGGCTTTTTCATGTTGCTGCTCGGCGGCAAGTGAAATCCAGTGCAAACCAGAGGGCACTTCTTGCGCCACAAAACGGCCAGAAAGATACATTAATCCCAGCAAAAATTGGGCATCGGCGTCGCCTTGCTCTGCCGTCACCTGTATATGCACAAACTTACTGGCCGCGAGTTCGGCAGCAGGCTGCGGGATAGAAAATGCGTGCGCCGCAGAGCTCAGCCCGATCGTTAAGCTTAAACCTGCACCTAAAACCCATAATCTGTATTTCACTTGCTTACCTCTCTTAAAAGCGACTGCCCACAAAGTTAGCCAGAATTAACCCCATAAGTCGAGCCTAAATACACACAAACCTCAGGATAATGGGGGACGTTGTAGCAAATAAGCGCCGAATTTAAAAAGTGGAACATCTTATACTGTAATTTAGGGGCCTATTTTATCCATAATCTATAATAAAACGGCTTAATTAGACTGGTAAGATGTGATTAACTCGACAGAGTTAAGTGAATCCAGCGAGTTTCACGCCGATTTAGTTGACTTAAATCACTAAAGTAGCAAAATAAGCTCTAATTTTAGATGGTTAATTGCATTTATTCACTTATTCTAAAGTAAGACTTCCATCAAGTTTTTGTTAGTTTAATTGACGTAAAATGCTTATTTAGAATACTCTTACTTTCGTTTTAATCAATCGAGGAACACCAACATGGCTCTGATTGGTAAGCCAAAACCTGATCCAACTTTGGAATGGTTTTTATCACACTGTCACATTCATAAGTACCCTGCAAAGAGCACTCTTATTCATGCTGGTGAAGATTCAGATACTCTTTATTACATAGTAAAAGGTTCTGTAGCGGTATTGATTAAAGATGAAGAAGGTAAGGAGATGATCCTTTCTTATCTGAATCAAGGTGACTTTATCGGTGAACTAGGTTTGTTTGAAGAACAAGCCGAACGTACTGCATGGGTTCGTGCTAAGCAAGCTTGTGAAATCGCTGAGATTTCATACAAGAAATTCAGACAGTTAATTCAAGTTAACCCTGAAATTCTGATGAAGCTGTCTGCGCAAATGGCCTATCGCCTACAAAGCACCAGCCAGAAAGTGGGTAATCTCGCATTCTTAGACGTAGCTGGCCGCATTGCCCAAACGCTGTTACATCTGGCGAAACAGCCTGATGCTATGACGCATCCTGATGGCATGCAGATTAAGATCACTCGTCAAGAGATAGGCCAAATCGTTGGCTGTTCACGGGAAACTGTGGGTCGTATCTTGAAGATGTTAGAAGAACAGAATTTAATCCAAGCTCATGGTAAGACAATCGTGGTATACGGTACCCGTTAAGTTAGTCTTCAGCTTGATTTAAGCCTGCCTTATTAAAGTGGCCTAGAATAAATTCTAGGCCATTTTTTATTGGAGAGCTCAAATGAAACGGCTGTTTTTAATCTGTTTTTTCAGCCTGTTCACGCTGGCGCATCCAATAAAATTGAATGCCGAACCTATTGAATTAGAACACTATCAAGCCAAGGCACTCGTCAACTCTGGGCAAATACTGTCCTTAAACGGTACACTCGCCGTAGTTAATCAGTTTTGCCAAGGTGAACTAATTGATGCTCATCTCTATCAAGAAGATCATAAATGGCGCTATGATTTGCAAATCAAAGTTCAGCGTGGCCAAATCGTCAATCTCAGTATTGATGCAACTAACGGTCAAGCCGATCACTCAATAGCATTACCGAGCGAATGTCGAAAACATGAAACTGTTACTCGTTGAAGATAACCCAATGCTAGTCACCGAGCTGGAGAAACAACTCAAACTCGCTGGCTATGTGACCGATATTACAGACAAAGCGCTTGAAGCCGATTATCTGATCAAAGAAACCCAATACGATTGCGTGATCTTAGATATCGGCTTGCCCGACGGCAACGGCCTCGAACTGCTCGAAGGCTGGCGTAATCAAGGGATCAGCACTCCAGTCATCATGCTGACCGCACGCAGCCAATGGCATGAAAAAGTCGAAGGCTTTAATGCTGGCGCCGACGATTACTTAGGTAAACCTTTCCACGCACAGGAATTATTGGCCCGTATTCAAGCCCTTATTCACCGTGCGCATGGTCGCTTGAACACTTCTAGCAAGCAATTGAGCTATGGCGGCGTGATCTTAGACGAAGCCGAGCAAACGGTGAAAGTGGCAGACCAATTGTTTGAACTGACGGCGATGGAATTCAGATTGTTAAAAATCTTCCTGATGTCGCCTAAGAAGCTGTTATCTAAGACACAGCTCACCGATAAGCTGTATCAGTTTGACGATGAAAAAGAGAGTAATGTGGTCGAAGTTTATGTGACCCACTTACGTAAAAAATTAGGCAAAACCGCTATCGAAACCCGTCGCGGCCAAGGTTATATCTTCCACGGCATTATTGAATGATCTCGATCCGCACTAAGCTCAGTTTATGGTTAACGGGCTTACTGGTAATAGGCACAGTCATTGGGCTCATCTTGTTTGAGTCCATGCTGCGTCAAGCCTTCCATGACTCTATTATCAATCGCTTAGAAGAAGATCTCGAACATATTATGTTGGCAACCCATATCCACGATGGGGACATCAGCATAGATCAAAGCCAGCTTTCCAGTTTCTACAAGCCCGCCTATTCAGGCCGCTATTTCCAGCTTAACCTGCCCAATGAAGTCATTCGCTCGCGCTCCCTGTGGGATATGCAGTTAGATATCGAGCCACTCGCGCCAAATAAAACCCGTGTCTGGCAAGCTAAAGGGCCAAAAAATAACGATATGCAGCTGTTATCACTGGGATTAAATTCCAGTAGTGCCAATGTCAGCGCCACCTTAACCGTCGCCCAAGACTTGAGTATCGGCAGACGCGTATTTAGCGAAGTCTATGGCACTAAGCTTGGGATTAATCTGGCGATGTTAGTGGCTATGATCGCGGGGATCTTCCTCATCCTGCGCCAATCCTTTAAGCCAGTTAAGCATATTCAGCACGCGCTTTCGCGGCTAAGAGAAGGCGAGATTAACGCGCTGGAGCTGAATAATATCCCCCCCGAAGTGCAGCCACTCGCTAAGACTTACAACGAGTTACTCGAGTACACCGCCAAGCAAATTGAGCGTAGCCGCAATAACTTAGGTAACTTAAGCCATGGGCTTAAAACCCCGCTGGCCGTGATGCAGCAACAGGTCGAAGCCCTTGGTCTTAAAGATCCTGAAACCGCCATTGCCTTGCAGCAACAGCTGGATTCTATCCACAAGATGGTCGAGCGCAAACTGGCGGCGGCAAGGATCACAGGCGATATGCTTCCTGCGGCGCAGTTAGTGATCCCAAGGGATTTACACAGCCTAGCCAACACCTTAAATAAGGTTCACCGCAATAAAACCATCGAATGTGCTTTCGAACTCGACCCTAATATTCTCAGGCTGCCGATCCACAGGGAAGATGGCATGGAGCTCCTAGGCAATCTGCTGGACAACGCCTTTAAATGGGCCCAGAGCCGAATCAGCATTCAGTTATCACGCCAACAGGAGCGTCTCTGCCTTTGTATCGATGATGATGGTCCTGGGGTTGCCGATGATGAACTCGATAAGCTCACCCAAAGGGGCACTCGATTAGATGAGTCTGTCATGGGGCACGGCTTAGGCTTGTCGATAGTGAAGGAAATTGCCGAGCAATATGAGATTGGGCTTAAGTTTAGCCACAGCACTCGCTTAGGTGGACTGAGGATCGAACTGACCTTCAGTTAGTCTCGCTTAACATGCTCAGCGTTAAATGCTCTCTTTAAAATACTCATAAAAAAACGCCATCGAATTGATGGCGTTTTTTATGCTTAATGTCTGATGACGTTAGGCTTTATTCACGTTAAGCCTTATTCACGTTAGTACTTTCAAAAATCTTGTCGGCAGACGCAGCCACAAAGCCAGTATACAGCTCACCATTGGCCATAGGATAACGCAGCGCAAACTCATAGAAACAACTTGGGATTTCCACTGTCGCATCGGTGAATTCAAGGCCAATCTTATCGGCCATAGTCGACGATTGCTCTAATAACACTTCTGGCGAACCTTTGATCTCGCCGCCTGAGCCATTGAGCACAAAGCCCGCTTGCTTCAGGGCATCATTCACTGACTCTAAGGTTTCAAAACCGTCGAGGTGATTGATAGATACAGTGAAATGGTTAGCGCGATAGCCAAAAGCCGCTACCCAAGCCGCATATTCGCTCTCAGTTAATAAGTCCTGATAGGTTTTAGAATCTAAAGACCAATGGCGACCCGAGTAAATAAAGTTGTCCGCCGTGGTCGCGGCAGCATCTACTTGGGCGATTAAGCCTTGAATGGTCTCTTGTAGCGCTGGGCTAAATTCTTCAACTAATAGCTCAGAGATAAACACTTTAGGCTGAGTCGAATCTGGGTGTTCAAAATGCTTAGCGATCAATTTTTTCTGTTCAAACTTATAATCACCGCAAGGTACATAACCTAATGAAGTGAAATGCTTAGCAAGCACATCCAAATTCACCTTAGCGATGTTGAAAGTACGCAGGGCGATATGATCGTTTATGATTGGCTTACCATGGCCCAGCAGCGCGTGCACTTTTGCCGCCGAAGGGGTCATTTGAATATAGTCTTGCCACAGGGCGGCAAATAACGCGTTGATGTCAGTATGCATAAAAACTCCTTTTATTGTGCTGCGGTTATTGCTGTTATTTTGCCGCGAACACTAAATGTAACGACCTAAATGCCACTGTTGCAGCGTCACACATACCCACAGTAGAAGCTCAAGTTACGTTACTGCTTGTTATTAAAAAGGAAGAACATTCGTCCTTCCTCCTCTTTACCACGTACTCTTTACCAGATAAAAGTCAAATATCTACCCGCTTACAAGCTCAAACCTGGGCTTAATGTCGCAGGTAAGCTCACTGCATCGGCCTCGACCGAAGCGACAGGATAAGCACAGTAATCGGCGGCATAGAAAGCGCTCGCTCTGTGATTACCCGATGCACCTACGCCACCAAAAGGTGCCGCGCCCGATGCGCCAGTGATTTGTTTGTTCCAGTTAACAATCCCTGCACGAATGCGCGCAAGGAAATAGTCATAATCTTCACGGCTATCGGCCAGTAAACCCGCTGACAAACCATAACGCGTTTGGTTAGCCAGTTTGATTGCCTGATCGAAATCGCTATAACGCACTAGCTGTAGCAGAGGTCCGAAGTATTCTTCATCCGGCAAAACATCGATAGCCGTCACATCGATAAGGCCAGGAGAGACTAAACCCGTACCCGCTTCTAAATGGGTTAACTCGACTAACGACACACCGCCTAAGTTCAGCAGGTTCGCCTGCGCCGCAACCATACCTTTAGCAACAGTTTCAGAAATCATTGAGCCCATAAAAGGTTGTGGCTGCGCGTTCCAAGGGCCAACTTTAATCTGTTTGACCGCAGCGGCTAACATGGCAATCAAGGCATCGCCCTGCTCGCCTTGCTCTACATATAGACGGCGCGCACAAGTACAACGTTGGCCAGAGGAGATATAAGCCGACTGCAAAATATCGTGCACGGCAGCTTTGATATCCTGCACACCTTTAATGATCAGTGGGTTATTGCCACCCATCTCAAGTGCTAAAATCTTGCCCGGATGACCGGCATATTGTTGATGTAAAAAATGACCTGTGCGTGAGCTGCCAGTAAAGAACAGACCATCGAGCTGCGGGTGAGAAGCCAGTGCTTTACCCGTATCCACTTCACCTTGGACTAAGTTGAGCACGCCAGCAGGCAGACCCGCTTTATCCCATAGGCTAACCATCAGCTCAGCAACTTTAGGCGTCAATTCAGAAGGTTTAAAAATCACAGTATTCCCCGCTAGCAGCGCAGGCACTATGTGGCCGTTCGGCAAATGACCGGGGAAGTTGTAAGGACCGAACACCGCCACAACACCGTGGGGCTTATGGCGGATAACCGCGCGTCCCGCTGGCGTATCGTTGGCTTCAGTGCCCGTACGTTTATTGTAAGCCGCGGCTGATAGCGCAATCTTGCCTATCATGGCGCCAACTTCGGTCGCCGTTTCCCACAGAGGTTTACCCGTTTCTTGGGCAATCGTTTCAGCCAATTCCGCTTTATTGACTTCAAGTTGGCTGCGATACGCTTCGACTATGGCTAAGCGTGCATCGAAACCTAACATAAACCAATCAAACTGCGCGGCGCGCGCGGCATCAACGGCAGCGTTAACTTGTTCTGCTGTAGCCGTTTTACCTGTCCAAATAGTTTGAGCATTGGCTGGGTTAATTGAGGCCACGTCATGACCTTTGCCAGCATGCCACTGACCTTGAATATAATGTGTCATTTGCTATTCCTACATTGCCAAAATACGGATTTGATCGCCTTTTGCGAGTAACAAACCCGCTGCCAGCTCAGGGCTGATAATGATGTGTTCGGATTTTTCGTCCACAGCCAGTGCGGCAGACGTCGCTCGATAATTGGCTAATTGAGTATTTGAGATAATAAATTGAGTGTCGGCTTCGACCATGTCACCAATATCGACGGTTAATAAACGGCTTTCACGCACGCCGCGAATGTCCGATAAACGACACTCAACCGTTGGACCACCATCAAAAATATCCACATAACCGCGGCATCTAAAACCTTCGGCCTGCAGCAGACTTAATGCGGGACGGGTATTGGTATGCACTTCGCCAATCACTTTCTGCGCTTCTTCCGGCAATAGACAAACGTATACCGGATTTCGTGGCATCATTTCGGCCATAAATGCCTTTTTACCCAAACCAGAAAGATAATCTGCCTGAATAAAATCAATGCCTAAAAAGTGTTTTTGCAGCCAGCCATAGAAAGGTGAATGACCATCGGCATCGCTCACACCGCGCATTTCGGCAATTACAGTTTCGCCAAAACGCTTTGCATGTTGCGCCAAAAACAGAAAGCGACTGCGAGATAACATGCGGCCATTGTTGCCCTTGCGATACGCTTCACGCAAAAACAGGGTGCACATCTCGGCGGCGCCAGTGTAATCATGGCAAAGGGTGAGGGTTTCGACCTCGTTACGCACGTCAATTTGTTCGGAATGATAGACTTCGGTACCGAGTCGATAATGGTAAAACGCATCTTCCATTCCCACAGCTGCTTCGATAGCGCACGTCCCCACCACTTCTCGGGTGTCGGTATCTTCCAGCACCATCAGATAACCTTCATCGAAGGGCGCATCGACGGTTTTGACGAATGAGGCTTCTGCTCGCGCAATTTTATGTCTGAGCAAATCGGCATTCACGGGTAATGACGTAAAACCATGACCAGACTCTTCGGCAATTTGATATAAGGCTTCAAAATCGCCAGCCTGAATAGGACGTATGATTAACATCTTAGTGTCTCCTCACTTTGGCTTGCCGTGCATCAAGGCGCCTCTCTTCAAAAAGACAGGTAATGATGCACGTAAGTATTCCCTGACAAAAAAGGAGTGCGAATAAATTCAACACTCCTTTGGTCATTTAGGCGGCAGCTATGCTCGCCACAGCACGTTCAAAACGAGCTAGACCTTCAGCAATATCTGCCTCAGGGATCACCAGAGAAGGAGCAAAACGCACCACGTTAGCACCCGCCATCAGGCTCATTAAGCCTTCAGCGACAGAGGCTACCAAGAAGTCGCGTGAACGGCCTTGGTATTGTTCATTAAGAACTGCCCCTAACAGCAAACCTTTACCGCGTACTTCTGAAAATACATGGTATTTTTCATTGATTTTGTTCAAACCATCGCGCAATAACTGCTCGCGATGTTTAACGCCGTCTAACACTTCAGGGGTGTTCACTACGTCTAACACAGCATTACCGATAGCGCAGGCTAATGGGTTACCGCCATAGGTAGAACCGTGAGTGCCCACTTTTAGATGTTCAGCAATCTCAGCCGTTGTCAGCATAGCTGCGATAGGGAAACCACCGCCGAGTGCTTTAGCTGTGGTTAAAATGTCAGGCACGATTTCAGTACCCATGTAAGCGTACAGTTCGCCAGTACGACCCACACCCGTTTGCACTTCATCAAAAATCACTAGCGCATTGTGCTTGTTAGCCAGTTCACGCACAGCTTTTAGGAATGCAGGATCGGCATCAATAATACCGCCCTCGCCCTGCAGCGGCTCAAGCATGATGGCACAGGTTCTGTCCGTTACTGCAGCTTCTAATGCAGCAACATCGTTAAATGGCAGGTGAGTAATGCTCTGTGGCTTAGGACCAAAACCATCGGAATAGGCAGCTTGTCCACCAACGCTAACGGTGAAGAAGGTACGGCCGTGGAAGGCTTTATCGAATGCTATGATTTCGTCTTTTTCAACGCCGTGTTTTTCTAAGGCGTAACGACGGGCAAGTTTCAATGCGGCTTCGTTGGCTTCGGCGCCAGAGTTGGCAAAATACACTTTGTCGGCAAACGTGCTGTTAACTAATTTAGTCGCCAATTCTAAGGCAGGCTCGTTCGTCATTACGTTAGACAGATGCCATAATTTTTCGCCTTGTGTTTTAAGGGCATTCACAAGGGCAGGATGACAGTGACCTAAGCAATTTACCGCAATACCGCCAGCAAAATCGATAAACTCATTACCCTCTTGGTCCCAAACTCGGCTTCCTTCGCCACGAACAGGGATCACAGCAGCAGGCGCATAATTAGGCACCATCACTGCGTCAAACTGGGCACGGTCTAACTTCATATCAACGCTCATTCTTCTTCGTCCTTTGTGTTTGTTTAACGGCGCCTTGCACCGTCAGAGTCCCATAGGTATCTTTATCTAGAGTTAGTGATACTGGGATTGCTTGTGTCTATTAATAACCATTATTAGCGAAAATGTGATCAAAATACCAGTTTTTCACAAACATCAATCCTCGCACTTCCACCCAAAGTGCATAAAGATTGCAGTTTAAGAACTATACAAGCGGTTATGCCCGTGGCTTTCAGCATAATTAGTCAGAAAAAAAGTTATTTACCCCTCATTTTGCTAGCTATTCACTGAATGTGAATAACTACACCATTTTAACGAATCAAGTGTGAAAGCACAAAATGGCTAATTTTCGACCTCACTTCAAGGGCTTCTGGCAATAAATTGAACAAGGGAAACACATGGGGCATGTTAGGGTAAAAACAGCCCGTTATCTCGCCACCGCTGGCTTTGACTTGAGCGACTAGGCGCTCAGAATCCTGCAATAACAGCTCCCGCGTACCCGCAATCACTAAGATGGGCGGCAGATCTGCCAAGTCCCCCTGCAAGGGGGAAACTTTTGCTGACATGGGGTCGGCCCCCCCAAGATAAGCGCCACGTAAACGCAGCAAAGCTTCGATGGTGAAGAAGGGATCGTCAGCCGCGAGTATCAACTCAGTATCTCCGGTTAGTGCTAAATCCAACGCGGGAGATAACAAGATACAAGCCGTCGGCAAAGGCAGGGTTAAACGCTTTAATTCCAGCAACAAACTCAGGGCTAAATTGCCGCCAGCAGAGTCGCCCATGAGGATCACATTCTCAGCGCCCTTAAGCGCAATTAATCGCTTATAGGCTTCAAGCACATCATCAAATGGCGCAGGAAAAGGATGCTCAGGTGCGAGACGATAATCAGGAATATAGGCATCCAATTTACAACGTTGGCTGATATCTGCGATCAATCTTGCGTGGGCGTGGGGCGTTTTAAAACAAAAGCCTCCGCCTCGGATATAAAACAGATTGCCAAGGCGAGTTTGCTCATTGAGAAGCACATAGTGCAGCAAGCTAGAGTGTTGCAAAGGGATGGTGGCACTGACTAACTTATCCGGCCAAGGAAGCCAACGTTTATCGAGATCAAGCAACTTTTTACGCACCTGCGCTAGGGGGACTTTGGCCTTGCCGCGACTGATGGATGGCCTAGCGACATAAGATAAAATAGTATTCAGTACAGATGCTTGCCAGCTTGGCATATCCCTTCCTCTACTTAAACGCCGCCATCCCGACGCTCAAGTCGCAGGTCGTGGACTACAGCAGATCTAACTTCCTATAATTCTGTGCTTTTAAGCGCAGCACTTCTTGCTCAGTTAACTCGTAATAATCGAACATTAAACGCTTTTCTTGGGGATCGATTTGACGCATCTCTTCGAGTAATACCACCTTAGCATAACAGTTTGCCCGCGCGACTAATGCGGCCTGCGGTGACAATTCTCGATAGCTTAAGGTTAGGTCTAACTCCTTCAATAACCCAGTCAAAGGGCTCGCTTCAAACTTAAGTAACTCTAATAGCTGCCAGTTAAGTTTATGACCATGGCTTAACACTTGTTCAAACACCGCTTTGGCCGGAAACTCAGTGGCAATCACAGCATCATACACTTCCTTGTCACGGCTGCTGCTGGCTTCCCTTATCCACGCTCCCCAGGTTTGATCGAATAAGCGGGCACTCAAACTCAGCACAACCGAGGTGCCTAATTGATTGAGCAAGGCACTACTATAAACTAAGGCTGAGTCAGTATTATGAAGCTGAGCCAACGCATTGGCCGCGATACCACTGACTATGCTGTAGCGCCACAATTTACGGGTAGTCCACAGCAACTTAGCATTGGCGCTCGGCAGCCAATTACGCAGGCAAAAGTAAGGAATAATCGTTCGCAGGTTTTCAATACCGATGTAATTCATAACCAATTTAATATCAGTGACTCGCACATCTGAGCTCTGAGGCCGGCGGGCACGAAAAGACGGGCTGTTGACCATATTGGTTAAGTCGCGGCACAACCAACTTAAGTTACTGATCAGCGGTCTTAATCGCGTCGCATCAAGATTTTTTGCTAGCAGTAATTCCAGCAATAGAATTTGCGACTCATTGATCTCTGACTTAGCCAGAACCAGTTCGGGGGACGCGAGTTGATGCTCGATGGCGTTATTGACCGTTTCATGCAGCTGGCTCGACACGGCTTCGAACACTTCTTTGGCTTTAATTTGTTTCATCAAACGCGCTAAAATCGCTTCGCGCTCAACATCTAACTTATTCGCATCGGCCTCTAATTCAAGGTCGAGGTCATCCAAAAGAGTCGGGCTCGCTTTATGCTTTCCGAGGATCAATTGCTGATAGAGTCTGTGCTCTATCTCTATAATTTTGCCGGGTCTTACACCGCCCGCAACCGAAATCGCCACTATAAATCTTTCCTATATCGCTAATGCCCGAGTGACGTCAAAACAATCAAACTCTCAAAATCATTACAATTTCAGCACATACACTTAATCTTAGCAATAACGCAAAGTCGCAGAACACAAACATAGTGTTATATCGGATATTTCCTACTCAGTCGCCCAATAAAAAGGCCTCACAAAGAGGCCTTTACAGGAAGTAGAGCTGGGTTATTTGAGTTCTTGTTCAAATAGCTTATAGATACGGCGGTATTCGTCTAACCAGCTTGATGGCTGACGGAAACCATGGGGCTCGACAGGATAAATCGCCGTTTCAAAGGTTGGTTTTTCCAGTTCGATCAAATGCTGCACCATACGCACGCTGTCTTGGAAGAAAACGTTGTCGTCCATAACGCCACTCATAAGAAGCAGTGGTTTCGTTAATCCTTGAGCATGCTCAATCGGAGAGCTGCGCTCATAGGCGATAGGATCGACATCAGGCGTATTTAAGATGTTGGAGGTATAAGGCGCATTATAATGTGCCCAGTCCGCCACAGGACGCAGTGCGGCTCCTGCTTGGAACAGGTCTGGTGCAGTGAACAATGACATAAAGGTTAAGAATCCGCCGTAGGAACCACCATAAGTCCCGACACGTTGCGTATCGACATTCGTATTGGTTTCCATCCAGCTAACGCCATCCTTTAAGTCTTCGACTTCTGGATGACCCATATTGCGATAAATCGCGGTGCGCCAATCTCGGCCATAACCTTTAGAGCCACGGTAATCCATATCCATCACCACATAACCTTGCTGAGTCAGCAGGCTGTGGAACATAAACTCGCGGAAGTAACCGCTAAAGCCATAGTCAGCATTTTGCAGATAACCAGCGCCATGGTTGAAAATCACCGCAGGGTATTTCTCGGCGCGGGATTTATCATAGCCTTGTGGCAAATAGACGCGGGCGTACACCTTGCCGGCACCATGGCTTGAAGGTACAGCGACCACTTCTGGCGCTTGCCATGGATAGTTTTTAAAGGCATCGCTGGTGTAAGACGTCAGTTGCTTTAACTCACCGCCAATAGGTTGAACATAAAGTTCATTGGGCTGAGTACGGCGTGAAGCATTGAGTAGTAGCTGAGTGCCATCAGGACTTAGGCTGTAATCTAAGTTGCCATCCCACTGCGTTAATTGCTCATTTTTGCCTGTGGCTAAATTCACCCGATGAACGTTATAAATGCCAGGGTGAGTTTGGTTAGCTTTGTAGTAGATGTAATTTGCGTCCGGTGACAGCTGGATGTCGCTCACTACAAACTTACCTTGGGTTAAGGCGCGCGGCTTTTCACCGAGTCCTTTCACATAGAGCTGCGAATAACCTGATTCTTCCGACAAATAGTACAGAGAATCCGTCCCCGGCAACCAACCGAATTGGTTGTAGTCGTAATTCACCCAAGCGTCGTCATGCAAACGATGTTCGGTGGTGAATTTACCCTTAGTTAAATCGACACTGGCGATCCAACGATCTTTGTTATCGGTGGCTTCTAGCATCAGGGCTAATTTATCTTCCGATTCATGCCACTGAATCGCGCTCTGAGTCCAGCCCCAATCCTGAATTAGCTGAATCTTGCGTGGCGCTTTAGTGCTTTGGTAAGTTTCGCCTTTCGCTTTAGCATTCTCAGCTTTCACTTTGGCGAGTACATCTTCATCAAAACCAGTAAGGCCCTCGATAGTGATATCGACTTGTTTATGCTGGTTTAAATCAAGCACTACAAAGCGTTGTCCTGGTGGCGTATCTTCAGCCACACGTGCACGTACTGGCACAGGGTCGATATAACCATCGCTACCTAAGTAGTTAGGCATGATGTCGTGTTCACTGCTGCCGGTGTAATTCTTATCGGTCAGGGCGAGTAAGATATAGCGGCCATCCGGTGACAGACTAAGCTCTGAAACCACTTCGCTATCGCCTAAATACCAAGTGCTGGCGGCGAGCGTCGGGTCGCTTTTTTGCAATTCATCTTTGTACTGTGCTTTGGCTTTAGCATTCTCTTGCTGCAGCGCCACATACTTAATCAATCTGTGCTGTTGCTTGGCAATGTAAGACGTTGGCTCTTTTACACCTTCTGGGGCTTTCGCCATTTTAATTTCGGCAAGCTGCTCGACTAAGCCTGAGTCTTGATGAATTTGGAAAACATTGTCGCCCTGCCAATAGGCGATATCGCCATTATTGAGATAACGCACGCCATCGATGGCACTGCGCTGACGAGTCAGTTGGCTGATTTTACCTGTGCTTAATTGCTTAACAAAAATGTTGCCCTGATACAGATAAGCCTTGTGTGACTTAGTGCGATCAAACACACCAAACTGCTGATCTGCCACGTGTAATTTATCAAGCGCTAGCTCGACGGCGCGACTGTCATTGATGCCTTGCTGATAATAACTGCGCAGAGGTGAAGCACTCGCTTGGCGGGCAAATAGCACGCTTTGGCTATCGTCGCTCCAGTAAGCCTCTTTGGCGAAAACACCCATCCAATCGGGATTTGCCATAATTTGATTAAGCGTAAGTGCCTGTGAAACCTGTGGCGGTTGGGCTAAGGGAACTTGGAATGCTTGTGGGGATGATGCAGGAGCTGCTGTTTCAGTCGATGTCGCTGCGCAACCTGCCAACACGGCAACCGCTAACGCACTTAAACCCAAATTTCGCATTACGCTTCTCATTTGTCCTTCCTTTTATTGTTATCGCAACGGCTAAATGACCCAGTCTAGTTTATCTGCTGGTTTTGCCTATTCGCGTAGTTTTGCCGCAGTTATAGCATAGTTAATCGCTAAACTTGCTTAAAAAAAGGATAAATCTTGTAACAGAAATTGATAGTACGAATATAGTGCGAGGAGTTTTTAGGACGAGGAGTTTTTAGGGCGAGGAAATTATACAGGCACTGCCGATTGCGCTAAAAAATTAGCTAACAGTTCGAGACCTTGCTCGGTAAGAATCGATTCGGGATGAAATTGAACCCCATACAGCGGTAAGTCTTGATGGCTCATGGCCATAATTTCTCGGCCGTGAATTGGATCATCAAACCAAGCATCGAGAACAAAACCTTCAGGCACAGCATCCACCAATAACGAGTGATAACGTGTGACGGTTAAGGGCTGATTTAATCCCTCAAATAACCGCTGGCCAGTATGCGCAATGGCGCTGACCTTGCCGTGCATTACCCGCGAGGCACGCACCACATTGGCACCAAAAACCTGCGCCATCGCCTGATGCCCTAAACACACACCTAGGATCGGCATGCGCGTGGCAAAATGTTTAATCGCCGCAAGGGAAATCCCCGCCTCATTGGGAGTGCAAGGGCCGGGCGAAATCACCAGATGAGTAGGCGCAAGCGCCTCGATTTCGGCGATGCTAATTTCGTCATTACGTTTAACCACTATCTCTTGCCCTAGCTGCTGAAAATACTGCACTAAGTTAAAGGTAAAAGAGTCGTAATTATCGATCATTAGCAACATACAAGATCCATTGGCCTAAATGGGTAAAGGTAACGCATATCCGACGGATGAATGCGGGCGCAAATGCTACCACACCTTATCCTCAAGGTTTAGCCAATTACGGCGATAAAATACAGCGACAAAAAAGCCAGTCATAGGACTGGCTTAGTTTTAAAACAACTTGGGCATTTCACCACAGCTCTTTAGCGGTCGTTATTTTACGACGGTTAAATGGCTGCGACGCTTAGGTGGTTCATCAGTCGGCTCAGGTGCTTTATCGTTTGTTTCAACAACCGATAAAGATGAATCGACTTCATCATCCACCAGGTAAGCATCTTCAATATCGAAGACAGTGCCAGCACCGTTTTCACGGGCATAAATAGCGACAATCGACGCCATTGGCAACATCACCTGCTGGGGAACACCACCGAAACGCGCATTGAACTCCACAAACTCATTGCTAATTTGCAAATTGCCCACTGCGCCAGCAGCGATATTCAACACTATCTGGCCATCCTTCACGTATTGCTGCGGTACTTGAGTGCCTTCAACAAAGGCATCCACCACAACGTGAGGAGTCAATTGGTTGTCCATCAACCAATCATAGTAAGCCCTTAGTAAATAAGGACGATTTGGAGTCAAAGGTTTCATTACATACCCATGCGCATTTCGCGTTCAGCTTCAGTTAGAGAAGCTTTAAACGATTCACGCTCAAAAATACGTGTCATGTACGCTTTGATATCTTTCGCTACACGGCTATCTAGCTCAATACCTAATACAGGTAAGCGCCATAACAATGGGCCAAGGTAGCAATCCGCTAGACCAAATTCTTCGCTCATGAAGTAAGGCACTTCACCGAAGATTGGCGCAATTGCAATCAGGCTTTCAGTCAACTCTTTACGAGCGGCTTCAACACGATCACCCTTACGGATACGGTCAACTAGCGAATACCAGTCTGTATCTATGCGGTGCATCATCAAACGGCTTTGGCCGCGAGACACTGGATAAACTGGCATCAAAGGCGGATGAGGAAAACGCTCATCCAAATATTCCATGATAATGCGTGATTCGTATAAAACGAGTTCACGGTCTACCAAAGTTGGCACTGAGTTATATGGATTTACTTCGAGCAAATCCTCAGGCATTTCGTTAGGGTCGACCTGTAAAACATCAACAGTAACCCCTTTCTCAGCTAACACGATACGTACTTGATGGCTATACAGATCATCAGCACCTGAAAACAGTGTCATGATAGAGCGTTTGTTGGCAGCAACAGCCATTGATACCCTCCAGAATCGAAATAAAACAAAAGTAAACGAGGGGCTAAGCCCCCCGTTTACACTATGCGGATATTACATTTTACCCGTTATTGGTGCCTAGTGTACATCTTTCCAATACTCTTTCTTCAAGAGGTAGGCCACAATAAAGAATATAAACAGGAATCCGAGTACCCACCAACCCATAGCTTGACGCTCTAGCTTAACAGGTTCAGCCGAATAGACTAAGAAACCCGTGATATCACGAATCGCTTGATCATATTCTTCCGCATTTAATTTACCGCCAGTCACCACAATAGTGCCATCTTCTTGTTTAACTGGTGTGCCTTGCAACTCTTCGAGTACATGTGGCATACCAACAGATGGGAACACTGTGTTATTCACACCAAATGGGCGACTAGGATCTTTATAGAAGCCTTTTAGATAGGAATAAACCCAATCTTCGCCACGAACGCGTGCAACTAATGTTAAATCAGGCGGTGTAGCACCAAACCATTTAGCAGCATCTTTATGCGGAATCGCGTTTTGCATAAGCTCACCAATTTTGGCATCGGTGAACATATACTTGTTACGCATGTCATCAATAGAGATACCGAGATCAGTAGCGACACGTTCATAACGCTGATACTGAGTGCTATGGCAACCAGAACAATAATGTTGGAACAGGTCCACACCACGCTCTAAAGAAGCTTTATCATGCAGGTCAACATTAGCGTCTTCTAAATGTATTTTATGCCCGCTTGCGGCCATAGCCAGCGTCGGCAACAAGGTGACTAATGCAATCAGTAATTTTTTCATTAGTGTGTCAACCTCGCTGGAACAGGTTTAGTTTTTTCATTCTTGCTGTATACCCACAGCGCCACAAAGAAACCAAAGTAAGTAAAAGTAAACACCTGTGCAACTATCGTCAGCGTCGGCGTAGCAGGAACTACACCTAAGTAACCTAACACTATGAAAGAAATTGCGAATTGAGCAATGTTCAACTTGTGCAGTGTGCTACGGTAGCGAACTGATTTAACTTTACAACGATCTAACCAAGGCAATACGAACAGTACAGCAATCGATAGCCCCATCATTATTACGCCTGCTAATTTATCAGGAATGGCACGTAAAATGGCGTAGAAAGGTGTGAAGTACCATACAGGTGCAATGTGTTCAGGTGTCTTCATCGGGTTAGCCGCTTCAAAGTTTGGCTTCTCAAGGAAGTAACCGCCGCCTTCAGGAATGAAGAACAACACATAACAAAACACAATCAGGAAGCCTGCAACGCCCATGATGTCTTTTACTGTGTAGTATGGGTGGAATGGAATACCATCAACTGGCCAGCCATTCTCGTCTTTGTTCTTCTTAATCTCGATACCGTCAGGGTTGTTTGAACCCACTTCGTGTAGCGCAATTAAGTGTAAGAACACGAGTACCACTAATACTAACGGCAGTGCGATCACGTGCAGTGCGAAGAATCGGTTCAATGTTGCACCAGAGATCACGTAATCGCCACGGATCCACAGGGTTAAATCGTCACCAATAACAGGAATAGCACCAAACAGAGAAATAATTACCTGCGCGCCCCAGTACGACATTTGTCCCCATGGCAGCAAGTAACCCATAAAGGCTTCAGCCATCAGCACGAGGAAAATCAGCATACCGAACAACCACAGTAGTTCTCTAGGCTTCTGATATGAACCGTAAATCAGACCACGGAACATATGCAGATAGATCACTACGAAGAACGCTGAAGCACCGGTAGAGTGCATATAACGCAGCAACCAACCGTATTCAACGTCACGCATTATGTACTCAACAGAAGCGAATGCGCCTTCTGCTGTTGGTACATAGTTCATCGTCAACCAGATACCCGTCAGTAATTGGTTAACCAATACCAACATCGCTAGCGAACCGAAAAAGTACCAAAAGTTAAAGTTAGTTGGCGTTGCATACTGACCCACGTGACGGTTATAAGTCGCCGTCATAGGGATACGCGCATCAATCCAATTAATTAAATTCTTAACCATTACGCCACTCCTTTATCTACACCGATAATCACGGTGCCATCATCAACGTATTGATGTGGAGGGATAACTAGGTTCAATGGAGCAGGTACGCCTTGGAAGACGCGGCCAGCCATATCGAACTTAGAGCCATGACATGGACAGAAGAAACCAGAAGTGACACCTTCAACTTGCTCACCAAATGAATCTGGTAAATAAGTAGGTGAACATCCGAGGTGGGTACAAATACCGACAGCAATAAAATACTCTGGCTTAATTGAGCGCAAAGGATTTGTTGCATATTCAGGCTGCTGCATTTCAGCAGAAGCAGGATCTCTTAACTTATCATCATGTGTTGGCAGTTCATTGATCACAGCATCTGTGCGACGGACAACCCATACAGGTTTTCCACGCCACTCAACACGGATCAGCTGACCTGGCTCTACTTTACTGATATTTACTTCGACCGGTGCACCTGCAGCTTTCGCTTTGGCACTCGGATTCCATGACTTGATGAAAGGAACCGCTACAGCGACGGCACCAGCACCACCTACTACGGCGGTTGCGGCTGTCAGGAATCTGCGACGTCCGGTATCGACTGGCGCATTGCTCATCCACTTATCTCCCAGAGGGTGTTGGAATTTTTATATTTCAAAGACTTTCGGCCCTTAGTCATCACTAGGGTCAAAAATCGAAGTTTGAAGCGGGGCTCATTATAGCTAAAAATTAGAAGCAGATCATAGTGAAAACACGCAAGTAAGTTAGGGAGATTGCGTGTTTTTTAAAAAAAGTCTAAAAAAGACCCAACTATTAACCCATTTTAATCCATTTGGATCATATTTTGAGCATCTTGTCTGTGACATCGGCATAAAGCATGCATCGCTAATATGAATACGACCGCCGTTTTCTTTACCTAAGTTAGCAATCATTAGATAAAAAAATAGGCCCTGGGTAACAGGGCCTATTAGATCAATACTTTTAACGTATTACTTCTTAGGTGCAGTGCTCTTCATATACTTGAAGAACTCGCTATCAGGCTCTAATACCATAATATCGGACTTGCCTGAGAAGCTGGCACGATAGGCTTCTAAGCTACGAACAAAGCCGAAGAACTCAGCATCTTTGCTGTAAGCATCAGAATATATCTTCGCAGCTAATGCATCACCTTCACCACGAATGGTTAAGGCTTTACGCTCAGCTTCAGCAATCTTCACTGTTACATTGGCATCAATCGTTGCACGAATGATTTCAGATTGCTCTTTACCTTGTGCTCTATGCTCTTTTGCCACAGCTTGACGCTCGGCACGCATACGTTGGTAAATACTGTTACTGACGTTAGCAGGTAAATTGATTTGCTTTACACGCACATCGACAACTTCAATACCTAAGTCTTTGGCGCTTTCTGAGGCGTTTTCTAACGCGTCATTTTGCAATTCATCACGCTTACCAGAGACAATCTCTCTGATAGTGCGACGACCAAACTCAGTACGTAAATCGTTGTTGATCTTACGTTGTAATAGCGATTCAGCATTCGACTTAATACCACCGTTTGTAGACAGGTAATATTTTTCGAAATCTGCAATACGCCACTTCACATAGGAATCGACCATAAGGTCTTTCTTCTCTGAAGTCACAAAACGATCAGCAGCACCATCGAGTGTTTGAATACGGGCATCGAGTAATTTTACTTTATCGATCACAGGCACTTTAATGTGCAGACCTGGACCGTAGACGCGGGTGACTCGATTACCGTCAACGTTGTCTTTTAAAATTTCCCCGAAACGCGCCACAATTGCGCGCTCGCCTTCATTCACCACCATTAAAGATGACAAACCAATACCTAAGAGTACGGCGATAAGAATAACGCTTAATCTACCCATGGATTACTCCCTCCCTTGGCGAGTACGATCATCGCGGGATGGACGTCCACTCAAAGGCTCATTCGCGCGAGTCGTTGATACAGATGAAGAATTGACATTTTGCTGTGGCTTAGCTTCCAGCTCAGTTGTCGCAGGCTTCTGCTGAATTAACTTATCTAGCGGTAGGTACATTAAGTTGCCGTTGTTCTTGGCATCAATCAGCACTTTATTCGTATCTGTCATCACTTGCTGCATTGTATCGAGATACAAACGCTTGCGAGTCACGTCAGGCGCGGCTTGGTACTCAGGTAATAACAGCTCAAAACGAGCCACTTTACCGCGAGCTTCTAAGACTTCACGCTCTTTATAAGCATTCGCTTGTTGTGCCATACGTTCAACTTCACCACGAGCTTTTGGTTCAATTTCACGGGCATAGGCTTCAGCTTCACGAATAAAACGTTGTTCATCTTCTTGGGCAGAAATCGCGTCATCGAAGGCGTCTTTCACTTCTTCAGGCGGACGCGCCGGTAAGAAGTTGACGTCAACAACAGCGAGACCCAATTTGTACGGTTCAAGAATGCGCTCTAACTCTTTCCACGTATCGCGACGAATAGCATCACGGCCGGTAGTCAGAATATCATCCATCTTATTATGTCCAATGACATAACGCAGTGCACTGTCAGTCGCTTCACGCAAACTGGCGTTCGCATCGACGGCACTAAATAGATATGAGTAAGCATCTAAAATACGATACTGAACATCAAGCTCAACTTTCACGACGTTTTCATCGGATGTCAGCATGCTACCAGACGCAGGAATAGAGCGAACCGATTGAATGTCGACGGGATAAATTTGGTCGATAAATGTGGCTTTCCAATGAAGTCCAGGGCCAATTTCGCCAGCGTGTTTACCAAATCGCAGTGCCACACCACGCTCAGCTTCTTTAATTGTATAAAAACCCGAAAGTCCCCAAACAACTACAGCAACAGCAAGAATGATGATTAGGCTAAACGAGCTAAAAGATTGGCCTGAGCCGTTTCCTTTGCCGCCAAAGCGCTTTGAAAGATTACGAAAAACCTCGTCAAGGTCCGGTGGTCCTTTGTCGTTACCACCTTTATTTCCCCAAGGATCATTACCCTTGTTACCGGGCTCGTTCCAAGCCATTTAGCACTCCATAAGTGGATGAAATAAATTAGATTATTAACAAACAGCCTCATCTATCGAATCTTCGTAGATGAAGGTTTCTAACTCACCCTGACTCTGTTTAGCTAATCGGCGCCAATCGGCGTCCGATAAACGAACAGACAAAATACAGTTCCCCAGATCGTCGTACTCTTTCTGCTGTATCGCATCCAGTCGATAAAACTGGCCAAGATAATGTCCAGCAGTTGCCGGAATTCTAAGTGTTAGCTCTTTAATCACCTCACCAATTAGCTCAGTGATGGCTTTCAACAGCAAATCAAATCCCAAACGCTTCTGTGCCGAAACCCAAACTCGAACGGGTTTGCCTATGTCGTTATATTCAATTCTTGGAGTTACATCCTCGAGTAAATCGATTTTGTTACACACCACGAGTTGCATGACTTCATCGGCTTCGATGTCTTTCAGTACAGATTGAACCTGATCAAAGTTATCCGCCATGTTTTCATCTGCACAATCAACGATATGCAGTAGTAACTCAGCTTGCCTTGTCTCTTGTAAGGTTGCCTTAAATGCAGCAACGAGATCATGGGGCAAATGACGAATAAACCCTACAGTATCAGCTAATATCACGGCACCATCGGGTAAATCTAACTTTCTTAGCGTGGGATCGAGTGTGGCAAACAACTGATCTGCAGCATAAACATCGGATGATGTTAGGGCATTAAACAGCGTTGATTTACCCGCGTTTGTGTAGCCGACTAATGACACTGTCGACAAATCACTGCGCTTACGTGCACGTCGACTCTGTTCACGTTGTTTATCAACTCGCTCTAAGCGCTTGTTGATATTTTTAATCCGTCCTCTGAGCAAACGTCTATCGGTTTCGAGCTGGGTTTCCCCTGGACCACGTAAACCAATACCTCCCTTTTGCCTTTCAAGATGCGTCCAGCCACGGATCAGGCGAGTCGACATATGGCGCAATTGCGCTAGCTCCACCTGTAACTTACCTTCGTGAGTACGCGCTCTTTGGGCAAAAATATCGAGAATAAGTGTCGTACGATCGAGTACTCGACAATGACACACTTGCTCAAGATTACGCTCTTGGGCTGGACTCAATGCATGATTAAAAATCACCACATTGGCTTCGGTCGCCGCCACTAATGCGGCTAACTCTTCAGCTTTACCAGAACCCACAAAAAATTTGCGATCCGGCGAACGTCGACTTCCAGTAATCACCCCGACTGATCGGGCTCCAGCTGATTCCACTAATAGCTGCAGCTCGACTAAATCTTCTCGGCGTTCCTCATCGGAAAAGTCGATATGGACAAGAACCGCAGTTTCTCCCGCCTCATAACGATCAAACAAGAAGTAAACTCCTTAGATATAGCTTATTCGCCACTAGGCGTATCATCTTGAGCACCATATCCGCCTTGGGCATTTTGGTGACCAGTGACGTTGAATGGGCGTGCTGGCACGACAGTAGAAATAGCGTGTTTATAAACCATTTGGCTCACTGTGTTTTTCAACAGAATGACAAATTGATCAAACGACTCTACCTGTCCTTGGAGTTTAATGCCGTTCACCAAGTAAATTGATACAGGAACGCGCTCGCGACGCAATGCGTTCAAAAATGGGTCTTGTAAAGATTGCCCCTTAGCCATTTTATTATTTCCTTTTTAATTTATATAAAATAAATCGATATCAGTGATAGTTTTTTGTTTAGTTTTAGTATTATACAGCAAGGGCTAATAAGCTAGCGGCATTGACGCATAAGTGTAACTAAATTCCCCTCAGCACCACTTTCGAGCCAATTCAACTCTGGCCAACTGCGCAACCATGTTAATTGACGCTTAGCCAATTGCCTAGTAGCAGCAACCGCTTTTTCGACCATAGTATCATAGTCAAACTCACCATCGAGATATTGCCAGCACTGTCGATAACCCACACAACGCATTGAAGGCAAGTCTAAATGCAGGTCTCCACGGGCTTTCAGCTCTGTGACTTCCTCAAGAAAGCCCTGCTTGAGCATAATCGCAAAACGTTGCGCAATTAAGTCATGTAACACTTTGCGCTCACGCGGTGCAATAGCAAACTGCACTACGTCGTAGGGCAAGGGAGCAGACTTGGTCTGAGTCAGCTCAGTCATACTCTTGCCGCTTATTCTATAGACTTCCAGCGCTCTTGAAAGTCTTTGTGGATCATTAGGATGAATTCTTTCTGCCGACACGGGATCTATCTCCCTTAATTGGTCATGCAGTGCTTCCCATCCCTTTTCATCCGCCTCAGCTTGGATTTCGGCTCTAATGGCCTCGTCCGCACTCGGCAAAGGTGACAAACCTTCGAGTAACGCTTTGAAATACATCATGGTTCCGCCAACTAATACTGGCGTTTTGCCCATACTGATAATCTGTTCTATCTCGGTTATCGCATCGGCTCTAAAGTCGGCTGCCGAATAACTTTCACTAGGATCGCGAATGTCGATCAATCGATGTGGCCCACGGGCCAGTTCGTCGGCGGAAGGCTTGGCACTGCCAATGTCCATACCGCGATAAATTAATGCTGAATCGACCGAAATGATTTCACAGTTATGCTTTTCGGCCAATTCTAATGCTAAAGCAGTTTTGCCTGAGGCCGTTGGCCCCATCAAAAATATCACTTTAGGCTGTAATTCTTTATTCACTTGCTTGCTCTTCTAGCCACGATTGCCAAGGTAATAATATTGCTTTGTTGGCAATAAGCTGTCTTTTCTCTTCAGCTAACTGCGAAAATGCTGCCCAGATTTCTGGTGCCGAAACGAATCCCGTTAAACTGTGTTTTGCCAACCAAAATGCCAGTGCGCTTGGCGCAGGTGTTTCAAAACGCAGCGATTGTAACCACTCAGGGATCACTTTTGCTAACTGGCTCTCTCTGATATATGGGGGCACTTTTTTAATAATCAACTGCTGGTAACGAATTGTTAGTTCTAAACCTAATTGGCGGATCAGCGTGTCATGTTCATCGAGCACAGCCTGCCAATCTGCATCGGCCGCGACAGACACTGGCATCAGTAGAGGCTGCCCAATTAATCCGGTCGCTAGCTTAGCTTCAATCTCTTGGCAACGCGTCGCCAATGCTACTGATTTTATTGGCAATAGACTGAGTTTATCCGCCGTCGCCATTACCCAATATTGGCTATCTAAAATCGCAGGCATAGGCAGAGATGGCTGATAATCTTGATCTTTTACACTGTAAGCAGGTGTTTGCAGTAAAGCACCATAACTTGCAATTGCCGCTTTTGACGGTAATTCAGTACGTTGCCGAGATTCACCAGCAGAATAACTGCCGCGACTATTGTCCCTTGGCGTGGCCATGCTGCCAAAGGCATTCGTTTGAGTGCCAAAACTGGTGCCTTCTCGTCCTGCGCCGGCAGATTTTACTTGAACGGCAGAGGCAACTAACGGTTGAGCAGACTCAAGTGTATCAGCTGGCACATTAACTTGAGCTGAATCAGCACCAAGCACAAAAGGGGCTGAGATTTCAGTGGCGCTTGTCGGGGCATCCACAAACACATCTTCAACTTCATCCAAAGAGCTTGAGTGAACGAAGTTGAGTTCCCCTGCTTCTTCCAGCGCCGATTGCAATGCTTGCAGAATATAATCATGCACATAGCGACTCTGATGGAATCGCACCTCATGCTTAGCAGGATGCACATTAACATCCACTTGATGGGGATCGATATCCAACATCAACACATAGCCGGGTTGCTCCAGTTCCGCTTTTTGGGCAAAAGCTTGGCGCACCGCGTGATTGACTAAGCGGTCACGGATAAGGCGTCCGTTGACATAAAAGTAATGGGTATCGCTGATAACAGGCGACCAAGGTGACTGTAAATAGCCACTGAGGCGCAAATCATCGTGTTGACATTCAATCTTAAGCGCTTGCTCAGCAAATGGGCGACCACACACTTGCGTCAAACGTTGTAAATACTGGGCTTCATTCATGGCAGGACGATAATTGCGTACCGTCTTACCGTTATGGGTCAGCGTAAAATGGATATCACCGCGCACTAATGCAATGCGCTTTAACCATTCATCGATATGGGTAAATTCGGTTTTATCGCTCTTTAAAAAGCGTCTGCGAGCTGGCGTATTGAAGAATAAATCCACCACTTCAATCGTAGAACCAACAGGATGCGCGGCGGGCATGACTTTAACCGCCATGTCGGCACCTTCTGCATAGGCTTGCCATGCTTCGGTTTGCTCAGCAGTGCGCGAGGTTAAGGTTAAGCGTGAGACTGAGCTGATACTGGCTAGCGCTTCACCGCGAAAACCAAAACTGAGGATCGCTTCGAGATCGTCTAAGGTGTGTAACTTTGAGGTCGCATGGCGCGATAAGGCGAGCGCGAGTTCATCTTTGGGTATACCAGATCCGTTATCGCGAATTTTAATCAACTTGCTGCCGCCTTTGTCGATTTCAATATCGACTCGGCTCGCTCCTGCGTCGAGACTATTCTCGACCAATTCTTTGACTACGGAAGCGGGTCTCTCAACCACTTCCCCCGCCGCAATTTGGTTGGCTAATTGCGGTGGCAGGATCTGAATGCCCATCATGCTTTCCTATTTAACTCTGGGGTATGACTAACGTTTGCCCTAACTGCACCACATCGGACTTCATCCCATTCGCTTGTTTGATGCTAGACATAGGCACACGGTAACGCTGCGCGATGGCCGATAAAGACTCGCCACGACTGACTTTATGTTTGACGTTCGATGCCGTTGAACTTCCCACATAAGCGGTTGGCGTTCTCTCTTTAGTCGATTTAGCACTGCTAGAGCTTGCGCCGCCTCGCTGGGCAAGCAAGGTATCCGCCGGCGGATTATTGTGATAGTAACGACTCACACCCTTGTAGATAGCATTAGCGATGTTTTCTTGATGGCGGCTACTCGACAGCAAACGCTCTTCTTTCGGATTCGAAATAAAGCCCGTTTCCACCAAGATAGAAGGAATATCCGGTGATTTCAGCACAGCTAAACTCGCCGACTCGGGGCGACTCTTGTGTAAATCAGTCACGCCGCCTAAATCCTTAAGAATATCGCCAGCGACTGAATGACCAATGGCCATCGAACTGTTCATCGACATATCCAGCAGCGTCATAGCTAAATACTGTTCATTATCCGTGTTTTGGATAATCTCACCCGCGCCGCCAAGTAACTCAGAATGCTTTTCTTTTTGCTCTAACCAACGGCCAATTTCACTGTTAGCCCGACGCATGGATAATACCCACACAGAGGCGCCGCGAGGATTCGGGGAAGTAAAAGCATCGGCATGGATAGAAATCAGTAGATCGGCCTTACTGTTGCGGGCCAACTCAGAGCGCTTATTCAAATTCACAAAATAATCGCCGGTGCGGATCATCACAGCGCGCATGCCAGGCGTGTCATTGATTTTACTCGAAACACGTCTGGCGATTTCTAGGGCAACCTTTTTTTCGTAAACGCCAGAAGGGCCAATGGAGCCGGGGTCGTCACCGCCATGACCCGCATCGATAGCAATCACGATATCGCGGGATGATTGCGCCGCTTGGGTAACGGTTTTAACGGGTGTGGATGAGACGACTGCGGTGGCGGTTGTTAAGGTTTTATCTTCTAAATCAACCACGAGACGATTGCCATAGGGCGCGGTCACAGGTAACGAGAACAAGCTTGCATTCAGAGGCTTCACCAAATCGATCACTAAGCGTAAATCACCCTTAGTCGGCGACTTACTGACTCGCACGCCCTTGACTAACTTACTGTTGTTTTCAAGATTTTTAAGCGCAACTTTAGTGGCGGACTTTTTTAAATCCACCACTAAGCGATTAGGGCCATCTAAAGAGAAATAGGTGTAATCAGGCGCTTCACTTAAGTCAAACACGATTCGAGTCGACTCAGGCGCAGCCCAAATGCGTACGCTTTCTAACTGATTAGCCGCATAGGCCGCCACAGATAAAAAAGAAAATAAAGAAAGAATAATAATTTGAAAATAAGGGTTATTTTTTATCATTTTAGTTTTTATTTTATCGCTTTTAATAACTTTTCACCTGGCTCTGACAAGGCCTCTATGCGTATTTCACGCCCACTATTTTGATAACTTAAATGCATATGGACATCGGCATCGGGCAATAAACCCTCTCCCTTATCTGGCCATTCAACAATGCACAGACTCTTATCCGTGAAGTAATCACGAATACCCATAAACTCGAGTTCTTCTGGATCGTTTAAACGATACAAATCAAAATGATAAACTTCGACACCCTCTAGCTCATATGGTTCAACTAAAGTGTAAGTCGGGCTTTTAACTGCCCCTTTATGGCCCAAACCTTGAATTAAGCCGCGACTCAGCGTCGTTTTACCGGCGCCTAAATCACCCGTAAGATACAGAGTCAAAGGCGCTTGGACATGGCGGGCTAATTTTTGCCCAACCGCAATAGTGTCGTCTTCGTTGTCTAAGAAAAAAGTTAACTCTGTCATATCCGCTTATATCACTGCTGTTATTAATGGAGAAGCGACTCAACCCTAAAAAGGCACAGAGCACAGAACAAAGTCCAGCTCCGCTTGAGTCTCACATACCGCCTAGAGTAAATCACTATTCACTAATTGGCGAATAAAAGGCATTAAATCGCTCGCTAACATGCCACGCTCTCCCTGTATTGCCGCAAGATCGGCAGCGCAACCATGTACAACAACACCCAGCACAGTCGCCTGCATGTTATCCATTCCCTGAGCCATGAGCGCGCCTATAATACCAGATAACACATCGCCACACCCACCACTGGCAAGCCCAGGATTACCGACAGGTGCAACAACCATTTGTTTGCCATCAAAAATGACCGTTCCCGCGCCTTTTAGCAACACAACACCGCCGTACTTTTGCTGTATCGCCCGTACAGCCGCAAACCTATCCTGCTCAATTTCTGCCACAGAGCAGCCGAGTAAACGCGCAGCCTCACCCGGATGCGGTGTTAGCACCCAATTGGTTTGCCACCGCGGTTCATTGCTCAATAGATTTAAGGCATCGGCATCCAAAACACAGGGTTTATCGCTTAAGCCCACGGCTTTAAACAAGTTATAGCCCCAGTCATGCTTACCTAAACCAGGACCAAGTACGATAACCTGCGCCCAACCAAGGCGCAGATACACTTCCATATCGACTAAGTCACAACCCCAGAACATCAATTCCGGACGAGAGACATTCACCGTCAATTGATGATCAGGTCGACTGATCACTGTGACTAATCCTGCACCGGCACGCAAACATGCCTCACTTGCCAGTCGCACGGCGCCAGCCATGCCCATATCACCGCCGATAACAGTGACCTTACCCGACTGGCCTTTATGGCTATCGCGCGCTCTGGCGGCAAAGTAATCTTTAAGCGTCTCTCTTCCTACTCTTTGTGCACTCGCTTCAGCGAAGAAAGGCGTTAATCCTAAAGCGGCAAATTCAAGTTCGCCGCTGTAATGCCGCGCCTTACCCGTTAACAAACCTTGCTTCCAGCCACCAAAACACAAGGTGACATCCGCCATCACAGCAACACCCGCCACAGCGCCGGTATCGGCAATCACTCCAGACGGTAAATCAAGGCTCAATACCCAAGCTGCATTGTCATTGATGGCACGAATATACTCAGCCATATCATCGCGCACCGCATCTCGCACACCTGTGCCGAGTAAACCATCGACGATGATTTTGGCCGCAAGAATGGGCGCAACGGCTTTCGGCAGTAACTCTCCGCCGTCTTTAAGATAATGGGCCAATGCTTGCTGACACTCAGGCGTGCCTGCCGCTGACGTCATCATCACTGAAACGGCCATACCACTGGCACGGGCTAAACGGGCGCACACTAAGGCATCGGCACCATTGTTACCGCTGCCAGCGAGGATAAATACAGAAGAGGCATTGAGGTTATGTTTTGTTAAACATTCAAAAGCCGCCGCGCCAGCACGCTCGACCAATTCATAGAGGCTAGAGGCTCCCTGCGACACAGCACTCAGTTCAGCTTGCCGAACTTGTGCTTGGGTAAATAAGGCCTTGGGAAATTGCGATAGATCTTGTGCCATGAAGGATCTCCTTAGATGCCAACGACTTCATTCCACAATGAGTTACCTCACCATAGGAGTCTTGGCAGCATTGAGCAAGGCCGATAAAAAAATCAGCCAATAGATCAAGAAAGTAGCAAGAATCGGATCGGGAAATTATGACGTAAATCAGTTCAGGCGCAGATACTCGCCCAAATGGAGCAAAGTAGCGCAAAAGTCGTCAATAAATAGATGACACAAAGACAAAAGCCAGCACTAGGCTGGCGTTGGGAATGGAGAAGCGATGACGGTTTAGATATCGTCCATCCGAATCGTGCTGTGGACCAAACGTTGTTGCTGAGTTTTTTCTACTCGGATCAAGTTGGCTAGTGCATTACGCGCATCTTCGGCAGTGGTTGAGTTAACCGTTTTTTCTAACAAACCAATCAGACGATTTTCTAAGTCTAAGTGCAAGTTGAGCACATCGTCTTCATTCATGTTCGCGGGCAACATAGTATCTTGGCAACGCTTGGTAAAGTCTTCAAAGGTGAAGTCTTTGTACCAAGTATCGAGAATACGATGTGGCGCTTCTTCTATATAATCGCGCAGTTTCTCCGCCATGGTTTTTTGATGTGACTCAAAATAATCCAGCATCATTTTCACACGTGCCGAGTCAGCTTGATTATTGAGTCGGCCATAGAGTTGCGCCATATCTAAGCGGCAATTTGCCACATACTCAAGTAGATCACGTAATTGTTGAATACGCATATAATGCACTCCACTGTCAGGCCAACTACTTGGCGCTATTAATTTTGTCTAGCTTCATTATGTGAGTAAAAGCGTTACGAATATTTGAACAAGGTCATAATTTAACTTTCGCGAAGCTATCTAATTTAGGAAAACTTGAAGAAACACGCTACAGATCACGCATCTAAATCCTATCACACTGTTTTGTATAAGAGAGAAAAGCCAAAAGAGATCTCAAAATACTTAGTCTAAAAGGTTGGAGTAAGTCTTTGGTTGTGCATGATGAATCAAAGATAGAGGGTTTGAAGTGGATAGTAGTTAATCAAGAAAGGAATAGATGAGCTAATTGAGGGAATGACGTGAAAAAGTCGCTGTTGAGAGTTTAACGGAATTACAGCGAAATGATTTTATCGGAAGTGGTCGAGAAATAATCTATGCCTTAGTTCACGGCTTAAGCATTGTAAGTGATAGCAATATGAGCAACACGATTGAAATGATGCTTGATAAGGTAGTTTGGGGGGATTTATCGAAATTGGAGCGACATGATTTTGATCAAGAGCGGTTCGAACCGATGACCTATACCTTGACTAATTTAACAATCACAAAGGTATCGCCATATCAAAAATCACAACTGAGCTAATGTCAATTGAGTAATATGATAGTGGAATATTTAGGAAATTGGAGCGACATATCGGGTTCGAACCGATGACCTATACCTTGGCAAGGTATCGCTCTACCAACTGAGCTAATGTCGCATAATCTGTATTAATGATTTGGCAAATCACTAAATTTTAATTTGGAGCGACATATCGGGTTCGAACCGATGACCTATACCTTGGCAAGGTATCGCTCTACCAACTGAGCTAATGTCGCATAATCTGTATTAATGATTTGGCAAATCACTAAGTTTTAATTTGGAGCGACATATCGGGTTCGAACCGATGACCTATACCTTGGCAAGGTATCGCTCTACCAACTGAGCTAATGTCGCATAATCTGTATTAATGATTTGGCAAATCACTAAATTTTAATTTGGAGCGACATATCGGGTTCGAACCGATGACCTATACCTTGGCAAGGTATCGCTCTACCAACTGAGCTAATGTCGCCTTTTGTATCGCTGCTACATTTGCCTTCAACATTGACAAAGGTATCGCCTATCAACCTTTACCAACTGAGCTAATGTCGCCTTTTGTATCGCTGCTACATTTGCCTTCAAAATTAACAAAGGTATCGTCTATCAACCTTTATCAACTGAGCTAATGTCGCATTCAATCTAAATGACCGTACATCTCTGTTCGCATCAAAAAGTTGAGGCCGCATTATATGAAAAATTCATGCGGCTGCAACCCCTTCTTGCATATTTATCTACTGATCGGTCAAATTTTAAATACTTTGCTACGATAATACTGCAATTCAGCGATCGACTCTTGGATATCCTGCAGTGCTTGGTGAGTATTTTGCTTCTTAAAGCCCGCCATAGTTTCTGGGCTCCAACGCTTCACTAGCTCTTTAATCGTACTGACATCCACATTGCGGTAGTGGAAATAATCTTCCAGCTCGCGCATATAACGATTTAAGAAGCGTCTATCTTGGCCAATACTGTTACCACACATTGGAGAAGCGCCCTTAGGAACATACTGTTCTAAGAAGGCAATCGTCTTAGCCACGGCTTGCGCTTCGGTTTCTTGGCTAGCACGAACGCGGTCAATCAACCCTGACTCACCATGGTGCTTTTGATTCCAATCATCCATAGCGGCCAGCACGTCATCCGATTGATGAATCGCGATAACCGGACCTTGACCGATAATATTGAGTTCTTGATCTGTCACTAAAGTGGCAATTTCAATGATCCTGTCGACGTCGGGCTCTAACCCTGTCATTTCCAAATCGATCCAAATGAGATTATTTACATCTGCCGTCATAAATCAGCCTTATCATGTCAGTTAGCCTAAATTCAGGCTTTTTTATTCAAGAGCGTGTATCATACTGCTTTTTTCCGACACAAAAAATCACCTAATTGACGAAGACGAATCAGTGAGTAAAAAGAAACCCCTAAGCCAAGGTCAATTACGCCGTATGCGTGCTAATCACGAGAAGCGACTCAATCGTGACAGTGGCGAAAAAAATACGCCAGAATTACAGGATAGTTCACTGGGGCAAGAACAGCCCGGTACTGTGATTTCTCGTTTTGGCCAACATGCCGACATAGAAACCGAAAGCGGCCAAGTTGTGCGCTGTAATATTCGCCGTGCCGTCACCAGTTTAGTCACTGGCGATAAAGTGATCGTACGCTTAGCCATTGAGAGCCAAGCCAATAGCGGCATAGCGGGTATTGTTGAAGCCGTTCATCCACGTCGCTCATCACTCACACGCCCAGATTTATACGATGGCGTGAAAATTATCGCCTCGAATATCGACCAAATTTTAATTGTGTCCTCGGTATTACCCAGCTTTACCACCCAGATCATCGACCGTTATTTAGTGGCCGCCGAAGATACTGATATTCCGCCTATCATCATTTTGAATAAAATTGACTTGCTCAATCCCGATGAAGCGCAGGCAATCGATGAAGCGCTGCAGCGCTATAAAGATATTGGCTATCCAGTTTATAAAGTCAGCAGCAAGTTAGGTGATGGTATCGATACCATCAAAGACATACTCAAAGATAAAGTCAGCGTATTTGCCGGCCAATCTGGTGTGGGTAAGTCATCGATCATCAATGCCCTATTACCCGATGCCGAACTAGTGATTGGTGATGTTTCCGATAACTCAGGTTTAGGTCAGCACACCACCACCACAGCCAAACTGTTGCACTTACCTAGTGGCGGCGATTTAATCGACTCCCCAGGCGTGCGCGAATTCGCCCTATGGCATCTTCCTGCACAACGTGTGGGCTGGTGTTTTATCGAGTTTCGCGAGTATCTTGGCGCGTGTAAGTTCCGCGATTGTAAACACGGTGACGATCCCGGCTGTGCACTGCAAGAAGCCCTGAGCCAAGGTAAGATCAGCGCAGATCGTTTTAATAATTACCATAAAATTATCGCCAGCTTAGATGAACAACGTCATGCCCGCCATTTCCGTGCGGCCACTGACGAATAGCGACTTATTGATAAATAACAACAGTCTCAGCAAAGATTGAGCAGTAAGAAAAGGAATTAAAATTGGATAAAGTCAAAATTGCGCTGCAGTACATGCTGCCGAAACACTTATTATCTCGTTTAGTGGGTAAACTCGCCGCCGCCGAAGCGGGCGCGTTAACCACGGCCGCTATCAAGTGGTTTATTAAACAATATAAAATTGATATGAGCGAAGCGGCGCAGAGTGAGCCTGAAGCCTATAAAAGCTTTAATGCCTTTTTTACCCGCGCCCTTAAACCCGGTATTCGTCCGTTAGATATGGACGCCGATATCATGGTGCATCCCGTCGATGGCGCCGTAAGCCAATTAGGCCCGATTAAAAACGGCCGCATCTTCCAAGCTAAGGGTCACCACTATTCATCCTTAACCCTGCTTGGCGATCAAGCTGAAGATGCTAAACGCTTCGAAGGCGGTGATTTTGCGACTATCTATCTGGCGCCTAAAGACTATCACCGTATCCACATGCCGATTAAAGGCACGTTATCAAAAATGACTTACGTACCTGGCGAACTGTTTTCGGTTAATCCGTTAACGGCCAAAAACGTACCCGGTCTCTTTGCCCGCAACGAACGTGTGGTGGCGATTTTCGAAACCGAATTAGGTCCATTGGCCATGGTATTGGTTGGCGCAACGATTGTTGCCAGTATCGAAACCGTCTGGGCAGGCACAGTCACGCCGCCGACAGGTAAGCAAGTCTTCACTTGGGAATATCCAACCCAAGGTCCAGATGCCATTACCTTAGACAAAGGTGAGGAAATGGGTCGCTTCAAGTTAGGCAGTACTGTAGTGATGTTGTTTGCTAAAGATGCTATCGCGACCTTTGCTGAAGGTGTCGAAGCCGAAGCTGTTACGCGTATGGGACAAGCCTTCGCTAACCTGAAAGATGTTAAGCAAGCGGATTAACCCTTCTTGAGTTCTGCTAAACCTTCGGGATTAATTGAATTACATTTGGCTGTGCTGCTATTTGGCGGCACGGCTTTGTTTTCTAAATTAATCCCACTCAGTGCCCTCGACATCACCTTCCTACGCTGTATCGTCGCAGCCACTGTGTTAGGTTTGCTGGTCAAACTCAGCCGTAAACGGCTAACGCTGGCCAGCAAACAAGATTATCTGGTCGCCATCGGGCTTGGGGTTATCGTAAGCCTGCATTGGGTCACGTATTTTGCCGCCATGCAACTCTCGTCGGTTGCCATTGGCATGATCGCATTTTTCACCTATCCGGTGATGACAGTGATTGCCGAGCCGTTGCTGACAGGCTGTAAAATAAAATTACTCGATATGATCAGCGGTGTGTTAGTGCTGATAGGGGTGATATTACTCATCCCTGAGGCCAATTTAGGTAACGACACTACGCTGGGCATTGCCATCGGCATAGTGTCCGCCATCTTGTTCACCGCCCGCAACTTATTGCACAAACGCTACTTTTCCCAGTACAGCGGCCCACATGCCATGTTCTACCAAACCTTGGTCGCCGTCGTGTTCCTAATGCCGTGGCACCAAACGGAACTGAACAGCATCTCACTCGAAGTATGGGGGTTAATTATTTTACTCGGCGTTGCCTTTACCGCCGCGCCCCATGCGCTATTCACTTCCGCACTGAGGCAACTCAGCGCCAAAACGGTTGGGCTAGTCTCTTGCTTACAGCCCTTCTATGGCGCCATGTTAGCGCTGATTATTTTGGGTGAAGAGCTCAATCTCAATACCGTAATCGGCGGCACTATCATAGTCGCGACCGCCATCTTCGAAACCCATCAATCGCACCAGTCACAGCGGCGAAAAAAGAACGCCTGAAACATACCAATCTCAACGCAATTTGGCTAATATGGAGCGTCTTTCGCCCCTAATTGTCTTTAGCCCATATGCCACGTATTTTATTGTTCGTTATTGCTTTTTTCTCATTTTCCGTCTTAGCCAATTCGCCTTTGCAGTTGGACAAACGTCTTGGCATAAATAAGCAAGATCAGCAACAAAATCTCAGCATTGATGAACAAATTAACGACCTAAAAATTAACATAGAGAAGCTCGCCGCCAGTGCGACCAGTTTCCAACAGGCGCAAATCGATTTTGAACAACACAAGAAGCGCACCAACCAAGCGCTGAAAGAAGCCTATAAACCTCTCTCTCTGGAAAAAGGCACAGACCTCAGCCAGCAAGCTTCGATGGCCTATATTCGTTTGTCTGAGCTTAAAGAAAGCGAATCTACCCTTGGCCGACAAGTAAACGATTTATTGCAGCGCCACAACGACTTACCCACAGTGATCGCCAGCGCGAGGCAGAGTGTCGCCCAAAACAAAAAGGCTGAACTCGCCCCACTTGATACCCCAACGGGTGAGTTACAACAAACTCAACGACTCTTCTTTGAACAAAGCCTTGCGACCAATGAGGCTGAACTCGCCAGCAGCCAAAAACGCATTGAACTGACGCAATTACAATTACAGCTAGTACGGCAACAACTGGTGCAGCAAGAAGCTTTGATTGAAACCATCAATAAGGCGATCAATAAACAACGTCAGCAACAAACCGATGCCACTTTAGCCAAAAACTTAGTCAACACGGGCAAAGTCGTCGATCCTATTACCCGCAACATTGCCGACACTAACCAGATTTATGGCCAAAAACTGCAAACCTTAACCTTGCAGATCAACAATGTGGTCGAGCAACAAGAGCAATCGGAAACCCAATATCAATCCCAAGCCAAACAGTTGGCGAACATCCAAGAACAGATCACTTGGGTCAAAATGAACTCCGCCTTTGGTGAGCGCTTTTTGCAAATGTTGCAATCGCTACCTAAGCCGCCGAATCACGAAAAACTACAAACCCTGATCGCCGATGCGCGCTTAGACAGATACCATTTAGAGCAGCAACAAGCCCTTAATGATCAAGAGTTAGAACAGCCCGGCTTATACAATGAGCAGCAGATTAAGCTACTGCACTCCCAACAAAGTTTGATCTCGCAGCTGATGCAAAGCTATGACCAGTACTTGAGTGAATTAGGTAAGTTGAAGGTCAACTATCAACAACTGAGTCAGCAGCACCTCACCCTCAAAAACACCCTTAACGAGCATTTGTTCTGGGTGCCTAATGCTGCCAGTATCAGTAAGTTATGGCTGACCGACCTTGAGCGCAGCGCGGTTTGGCTAGTGCAGCAAGCGCAGTGGGATGAACTGGGTAAAGCGTGGGAAGAGCAAAACGATTATTGGTCTTGGTGGATCATATTGCTGGTACTGTGTTTAGTCGTACAGGACTTAATCACGCCTAAATTCAATCGCTTGCTTAATCATTACACCACTTATGTGGGCAATGTGACCCAAGATAAATTTATTTATACCCTCAAGGCGCTCGCCTGCAGTGTCAGTTATGCCTTAATAAAACCTTTCCCTGTGATCATGGCGGGATTGATTTTTTATCAATCCGATCGCAACTTTGTGCAAGCAGTGGGCATGGGCATACTGGCGATTGGTTTAGTCTACCTCTTATATCGCTTCATCTTTATTCTGACGCTCGACAAAGGCGTACTCGTGGGCCATTTTAAACGCCCTTCAAAACTCATCCAAGCGGGACAATCAAGGCTCAGACACTTTGTGCTGGTCGCCAGTCCATTATTGGGCTTGATGGGCTTTACCGAAGTGCTCGACACCTCACTGGTGCGCAACAGCATAGGCCGTGGTGCCTTTATTGTTTTCTGTATCGTTTTATTCTTGTTATACAAAGACATCTTAATTCTTAGCCGTAAAAACTCGGATGCTAAGAAAGACGGTAAAAACAAAAAACTCATTCAGAAAATCCTCTGGACCTTGCTGATTTCTGTACCTTTGTTGAGTGCCGGATTAGCCTTTAGGGGTTACTACTTCACCGCTTTCCAAATGCTGTTACAACTGCAATTGTCGATCGTACTTGGTCTGGGTTTCTTGCTGTTATACCAACTGATCAAACGCTGGATGTTAATTGAACGCCGGCGTATCGCCTTCGACCGCGCTAAGGCAAAACGTGCCGAACGCTTGGCCCAACGGGAAAAAGGTGAAACCCATCATCTCTCCGCCGATGGACTCGATACCTACGAAGAACCCGTGGTCGATCTGGAAACCATTTCGAGCCAATCCCTCGGCCTAGTGCGTTCGCTGTTGTTATTGGCCTTCTTAGTCAGCTTGATTGGTCTGTGGACTCAAACCCATACGGCGCTGTTTTCCTTCCTCGATGGCATCACGCTGTGGACGACCAATACCAGCGTCAATGGCCTAGAACAACAGTTGCCCATTACCATGAAGTCCTTGATGTTTGGCCTGATAGTGGTCGGTTTCTCGCTGATGATTGCCACTAATCTCCCCGGCTTACTTGAGTTGATGATCCTACAAAGACTCGATCTCTCCCCCGGTACAGGGTTTGCGATCACAACCGTCAGTCGTTATCTAGTGGTTTTCCTCGGACTATTAATCGGCTTCTCTAATCTCGGGATGGAATGGTCTAAGTTGCAATGGCTGATTGCCGCACTGTCGCTCGGTTTAGGTTTTGGTTTACAAGAAATTTTTGCCAACTTTATTTCGGGTCTGATCATTTTGTTTGAAAAGCCAGTACGGATTGGCGACACAGTGACGATTCGCGATTTAACGGGGACTGTCAGTAAAATTCAAATTCGGGCGACAACGATTATCGATTGGGATAGAAAGGAAATTATCATCCCGAACAAGGCCTTTATCACAGAGCAGTTGATCAACTGGTCTTTGTCAGATCCTATTACGCGGGTCATTGTTTATGTGTCGGTGGCGCGGGATTCTGATCCCGCCAAAGTCGAAGCGACGTTGTACCAAGCGGTGCAAGAATGTGAAGATGCACTCGCCAGCCCAGAACCTGAAGTCTGGTTTGCCGGCTTTGGTAAACATACCCAAGATTATGAAGTGCGCGCCTATGCAAAAGATATGTCGGCACGTTGGCCACTGCGCCATGATTTACATAAACGAGTGACTAAAAAACTCAAAGAAAACAATCTCGAACTCGCCTATCCGCAGATGGAAATCCATATTAAGAATGGTCAAAGTCGAGAGCAACAAGGCATTATTAGAAGCTAATAGGATCGCAGAACATGCTTATTTTTGCTCACCGCGGCGCCAGCGGTTATCAGGCCGAGAATACCTTAGCTGCCATGGCTAAGGCGTTAGAATTAGGGGCTCAGGCCGTCGAGCTCGATGTGCATAATGTCGAAGGTGAGTTAGTCGTGTTTCATGACCGAAGGCTTGATAATAAAAGCTCGGGCTCTGGCGTGATCCATTTAGTAAGTAAGGATTATCTGGCAAGCATCAATGTGAAAGGTGAATCCATTCCGACGCTATGGCAGGTACTTGAGCTGATTGCGGGGCGCTGCATAGTCAATATTGAATTAAAAGGCATTAATACCGTCACGCCGTTAATCGACTTATACCCAAAGGCTATGAGTCAGCTTGGGTTTACCCAGGAGCAGTTACTGATCTCTTCTTTTAATCACCCGTATCTGCATGAACTTAAACAGGCGTTGCCAGATGCTTTAGTCGCGCCGTTGCTTGCCAGTATTCCACTCGAAGGGGCTGGCGTGGTAAGCGACCTTAATGCCTATTCATTGCATTTGGATGTGAGTTTTATCAGCCAAGCACTAGTAGATGACGCCCATAACCGAGGTGCCAAGGTTTATGTTTATACTGTCGACCATTGCGATGATATTCATGCACTTAAGCAAATAGGCGTCGATGGCGTGTTTAGCAATTATCCCGACCGCGCCATGCAAGCCTTAACTCAAATGACAACGGCCGATTACTCTGGTTACTTCGAATAACGACAAGCTTGATATTGATATTAGACTTGGTTATTTCGCTGAGCCCAATAGCCGATAAAAATGAACACGGCCACTATCAGTAAAAACATCCAATGGGATGGCATAGCCACTATATGCCTTGCCACCCAAGGCGTGGCTTTCACGATCAATAGGCCATAGCCAAAGGCATTCACAATAATAAAAACAAATGTTCGCAGCACAAAAGAATGCCCCAACAAATGACGCCTTAAGATACGATTTACATCCGCTGAAAAAACCAAAATAAGACACACCACCATAGCGGTAGCAATATCAAAAGCCCAAGGGCGAAGCATGTTACCCAACTGGGCAATAAGGGCGACTAACTGATCCATAATGACTCAACCTAAAAAGATGCTGTGCAATCCATCTGAGTGGCCGCGACAGCACATTGAAAAATAACAATAACCAAGCATAAAGGGAGACGCCATGGGGCACAAGTTACTCTTGCTAACGAAGGCAAATCAACAGTATCGCGATTTGATTGAGGCGCAGGAACTCCCTGATTTAGAGCTACTCGACGATAATCCAGCGGGCATAATTGAAGCTGATATTTGGTTAGCCGAACCTAAACTCGCCGCGCCCCAATTGCCCCATGCTAAAAATCTGCAATGGTTACAATCAAGCTTTGCAGGCATAGATGCTCTGATGAGCCCAAGGGGCCGAAAAGACTATCAACTTACCAATATTAAAGGCATTTTCGGCCCGTTGATGAGTGAGTTTGTGTTCGGTTATTTACTCGCGCATATCCGTGGTCATGGTTTTTATCGCCAGCTGCAACAGCAAAAACAGTGGCAAGTTCAACCACCCATACGCCACTCAAGTTTACAAGGAATGCGATTACTCATACTCGGTACTGGCTCAATTGCCCAGCATCTCGCGCAGACGGCAAAGCACTTTGGCATGCATGTCACAGGGATCAATCGTAGTGGTAATACAGTTGAAGGTTTTGATGCTATTGAAACGATGGCCAATTTAGTCCAGATGTTGATACAAGCCGATGTGGTGGTCAATTTACTGCCCTGCACTCCGGCAACCCAGAACCTGCTTAACGCTGAAACCTTAGGTAAGCTAAAAGATGATGCAGTGCTGTTTAATGTTGGCCGCGGTGATGCACTCGATCTCGATGCGCTCAATATCCAGCTTATCGCTAAACCTACTCAACAAGCGGTTTTAGATGTTTTTGCTCAAGAACCTTTGCCCAATAGCCATCCCATTTGGGAGCGGGAAAATGCCATCATCACGCCGCATATTTCTGCGCCAAGCCATCCCGCACAAATCGTCGAGATTTTTAGCCAAAACTATCGCCGCTACATTAGCGGTGAGCCACTGCAGAATCGAATCGACTTTAGTAAGGGCTATTGAGTTAGCGCTCAGGAATTGATGCAGAGAGCAGAAAAAGCAAAGGCAATAGTCAGACTATTGCCTTTTTATCTTACGTTTTAGGTGATTACACCCTAAAGCTGCGCTTTAAGAATTGATCAACCAAGACTGAGTGAGAATCCATCTCGCGAGTCACTTCATCGTTCAAGCCGACCATTTCACTGCCAAGTTGATGGCTAGAATGGGTAAATTGCGACACATTCACCACGCTGCGATTCATCTCATTCGCCACGCTCGATTGCTCTTCAACCGCGCTGGCAATATGGTGCGTCATATCGGTAATGGTCGAAATAGCTTCACGAATCGTACGTAATGCCGTACCCGCTAAATCCGCCGTTGAAATACATTGGGACGCGGCAACCACGCCTTGCTGCATGCTGACTACAGCTTTATTGGTCCCCTGCTGCAACAGGTTAATCATACTTTGGATTTCCTTGGTGGCATCGTGGGTACGTTGCGCCAATGCCCTAACCTCGTCAGCAACAACGGCAAAACCACGGCCTTGCTCACCCGCACGCGCCGCTTCAATCGCGGCATTTAATGCCAGTAGATTAGTCTGACCCGCAATACTCTGAATCACATCTAGCACAGTGCCGATATCTTTACTGTGGGCTTCTAACTCAGTAATAACCTTCGACGTTTGTTGCAGTTGCTCCGCCATAGCTTGAATCGAGCTAATGGTGCTCGACACCGTTTTATCGCCATTGATGGTTTCAGCGGATGCCATTTGCGTGGCACTGGCGGCATCGGCACAATTGGAAGACATATCACCTAATGTGGCGGTCATCTCCTGCATCGCCGTAGCAACTTGCTCTATTTCAGACAATTGAGCCTGACTGGTACTCTGAATTTGTTTGCCCTTTGCGGCAGATATTTTGGCCTGTTCAGACACGTTATAACAGGAATCCGATGCACGCCCCAGAATCGACTTAAGCTCAGAGGTCTGCATTTGGAGCGCCAAATCAATCGCGCCAAGATCATCACTGCTTCCACTGTAAATATGCGCCATCAAGGGGTTATCGTAGATATGCTTTGCCTTAGCCACTATCGCGTAATAACGACTCAGCACCAGATTACCGCCCACCAGCAACACTAAGATGCTTATCGCTAGGGCAATAAAGCCCATTAAGCCAATTTGCAGAGCAAGGTAAAGCATCGGCAGCATGGCAAGTAGGGCTAGTAATAGCAATTTGGCGGGCATGCTCACTGTACGTTTTAACGCGCTGACACTGCCCTTTTTGTTCAACTCTGCATAAGCCGTTTCTGCACGCTTAACCTGCTCGCGGGTGGGTTTAGTGCGTACAGATTGAAACTCGACGACTTTGCCATTAACTGAAATGGGTGAGACATAGGCATCAACCCAATAGTGATCGCCATTGGCGCAGCGATTTTTCACTATCCCTTTCCAAGGCTCGCCTTTTTTGATGCAGCGCCACATATCTTCAAACGCATGGGGAGGCATATCTGGATGACGCACCATGTTGTGAGGCTTGCCTAACATGGCATCGAGTTCAAAACCGGCAACGGTACAAAAGGATTGGTTGGCGTAGGTAATATGACTTTGAGTATCCGTGGTCGACAATAAAATCCAATCCGCTGGATAATCATATTCTCGCTGTGTAACTGGTAGATTAGTTCTCATGAAACCTTATGGATCTTTGATTAATTCTTCGTTATTCATCCATGAGTTATCCATCCGTGAGGCATCATCACCCTGACTCTATATTCCTGAACCTACTTCTAAAACTGCCTAGCAGTGTAATGCTAAAACACATCTAGCATAGACGATAAAACGTGCGCCATGTAACAAAAACGTTAATGTATGAAAATCACTCAAAAATCATGATTGCATTTGATAAGCGTTTTCATTTAGAATTAGCGCAATTCTTTTGGAGACTAATATATGTACGTTTGTCTTTGCCATGCGATCACCGATACGCAAATTAAAAATGCAGTAAGCCAGGGCGATAGCTCGCTTGCTGACGTGAAAAAGCGCTTAGGTGTTGCCGATCAATGTGGCAAGTGTGCAAGAATGGCGGTGCAGATCATCCAGAATCAATTAGAGCGTGAGCCTAATTATTACGAAGTCGCGTAAATTGAATCGCGAATAGAGTGGTAATGGGTAACTCGCTAACGAACACACTTCCGACAAGCTAAAACCACGCTGACTCAAGCAAACTCAATCAAAAAAGTCCAGCGAAAACAAAACTTTCCATCCGCCCGCCACTTCGTCTTAAATAATCTTGCCAGTTTAGACTTTAGATATGATGTTTTAATGACAAGTCCCACTGAACTCTAATACTACTGATCATTCAATGGGGTTGCAGATCCACTTTCGAGTCAATTCTACTTACGTTTCAACCCTACTTACGTTTCAACAAATAGGCGGCTTCATTAAGCCAAGGCACGGCTTTTTTAATAAAGCGGGGATTGTCGGCCAACACATCTTGGGAGGCTAATACTTCAATGTCAAAGTCATCACTCAGATGCTGCTCAACCCAAGTTGGGGATACGGCGAAAGGTGGGCCAATTAAGGCTTCCTGCGGATAATCTAAGGTCACTAATAAGCCGACACTGCCGCTAGGTAACAAACTCGCGAGCTGCTTGGCATATTGTGCACGCATGCTCTCTGGCCATGCGATCAACGCGGCGCGATCATAAAAAGCTGTCACTTCTTGAGTGATAGCCTTAGGTAAAGTGAAAATATCACCCTGATACAAACTGATCTGTTCGGTTTGATAATGCTGGTGTTCACCCACGGTCGTTTGCGTCATCTCGAGTTGGTTATCGCTGAAAAATTGCTGCACCGCCAATTCATTCAACTCACAACCTATGACCTGATGCCCTTGTTCGGCCAAGAAACACATGTCTAGCGACTTGCCGCATAAGGGCACAAAAACCTGCGTATCTGCGGGTAATCCAAGATTCTGCCAATACTTAACCAGGAAAGGATTGATGTCTTGCTGATGAAAACCTATTTGCTGCTGGTGCCACTTTTCATGCCAAAAACCGGGTTCCATGGGTTTATCTCTATTCGCTAAAGTTGTCCTTACTCTAATGACATTTTAAAGCGGATGCAAAGCTGCCTGCCATTCGACAAACTCAGCAATGTAAAGACTCACTTACTGATCTAACGTGGCTTGCACTTTACGCAGCCAAACACAGTTATCACACTGACATTGACGGCGTGATAAATGGTGCGGGCTTAACGATGAGTCAATAAAATCCACGGCGATCAACAACTGCTGTTTTAACTCGGCAATCGATTTTTCGTTCACGGCCACCAGCTCGTCGTTCTGGTTCATCCAGATACATTCCATGCCCTGATGACAAGTTAAACATTGCTCGTCGCTATCATTAAAAAATACCGCATGTGGGCAATGGGTCACTTCCATTGACTGCAAAATTCGCTTACGCGGATATTCCAATAGCTCGATCAACAAGGCTTTATATTGGGTGGGCATATGCCCTCCTTAGCTGCACTTTGTCTGTGGGTTAATTAACAAAAACTGATTCCATCTCATGTCCCAAAGATTACCTATAGTCGCGAGGATTTAACTTGATGTAAGTCAAAGTCAGTGACGAAATGATGGTATAGGTAAGCCGCGCCTGACGCTGATCACTAATGCCGCTCTGAATCCTAAAATAAAGCCAGCCGCTATTTGATTATCGCCCCCGCTTACTGGTTAAATGAACAAAACAAGGAGCACAATTTGCAAACACCTCAGCTGCAGCATTTTTATATTTCTGAAGAGCAATCCATTTACTTGCTCAAAGCCAATGATGCCCGTAAACACAAGGCGTGGATCCGTCTCTGTAAACAGCAGCTGAGCAAGTTAGGTTATACCGATATCGAATTGGTCGGCAAAGGTGCCTACGGTTTCGTGTTTGCGGGTATCAATCAAGCGGGCGATGCCCATGTGTTTAAGTTCTCGCGGATTAATCTGCCACAACACATTCAAGATAGGCTCGAAGAAGAAGCCTTTATGCTGTCCTTACTCAAGCATCCCAATGTGCCGGGCGCGATCAAATTTGAGCGAGTCGGCAAGCAAGGCATACTTGTGATGGAGCGGGCAAAAGGCGAAGATCTCGACCAACTTTGCCGCCGTATGGGCGCCCTGCCCACAGCTATGGTCATGAGCATCGCCCGACAACTCGCCGATATCTTGTATTACCTGCGCACGGGCAAGCCCTTAGTGCACGGCGATATCAAACCTTCGAACCTGGTTTACGACATTGAGCAGCAACACTTATCGTTGATCGATTGGGGCTCGGCGGTATTTGCCCAGAGAGATGAATATAACAAGCCTGTCGAAGACAATGTGATGGCGTTAATGTCGAGCGATCAACAACATACCAACGCCCGTATGGGCGATGTGTACTTTATCGGCGAAGAGCAACTCAATGGGGCACTCTCCAGCCCGCGCTTCGATGAGCAAGGTGTAGCAGCAACTCTGTATGCCCTTGCCTCAGGGCAAGCAAGCCGCTTCGGCGCACAAGTTATCTCGCCCACCAGCATTGGCTTACCAATGGAATTAGCCCGCACCTTAGAGGGCATGCTCAGCACAGATCCTAAGCAGCGCAATATTGCCGGTGATTACTTTTTAAAAAGTATGCGCCACAGCCACAGACTGCATTTACCAGAACTGCCCAAAGTCGAGTTACAGGGTGAAATTCCTGTGTGGGTGCAATCCCGCGACAAAGATGTTGAAACCGTCAGCTACAGCTCGCGTAAGTCCTTTTTGAAGGAACATAACGCCCAAGATCCTATCGCCAAGATGGATGATATTCAGCTCGAAAAATATTACCGCAACTTCCTCGCAGGCATGGGCGATACCGAAAAAGGTTTTATCGCCGCCGTGGGTCGGTTAGCGCAATATCCGATCGTGGGCGGTCTCGCGATCCACTGGCAAGAAACCGGCGTGTTTATCGACTCCAATCTTGCGATTTACGATGCAAAGCAAAAAAGTGCCTTAATTATTGCGGTCAACAATATGGTGGATCTGGCGCGGGGAATTAAACGTATCGGGGTGTTTAAGGCCTGTTTCTTTAACGCCAAAGACACGCTGCATATCGAGCGAACAGATATCAGCGAGCCGTTTGTTGCCAGCGCCGATCTGCAATTGCCCTTTGAAGTTGGTGATGTGCCCACCTTAGAAGATAAGTCACGGTTACACTCTTACTTCGAAGACGGTAAAGATCCCGACGAAAACCTCGAATTGCCGGTGGAGATCATGGAAGAATTAGCCCGCATCAACCAAATTCACCACACAGGCTGCATCATTTTTGAGGCGCTGCCGAATCACTTAAAGATCCACAGTTACTTGAAGCTGCTCAACCCCCGTAAGCAGGCGGCATTTCGCGCCAGTCTCGATCGCATCTTGCATCATGTCGGCAAAATCCAAGGCCACGGCGTGTCGGGCTTTATGAAACTGCCCTACAAAAACACCCGCCGCTTTACCCATCTAGAGCGTAAAGCCGATCACTTTTATCCGAAAAATCCAAAAGAAATAGGCGCCTAATGGCGCCTATATTCATCAGATTAAATCGGTGATCCCGGCGGTAAGCTTAACGGCTTAGGGATCAGCTTAACCTTAGCATCGGTTAAGCCCGCAGCCAGACCCTGTTGCAACCAAGTATAATGGGCCGCAAGACTTGCATTCGCTCGATTCGACTTCGCTTTCAATTGCTTAATCACAAACTGAGCGCGATCGTTGATCGCAGCCCTCACCTCTGGTGAGGTTTGAGGATTGTGCAGCGTTGCCAGCACTTCATCAATCACCACCGCGTTCACTCGCATCCACACGCCTTCGACCAGCCCAAGCTTGTCCTCTTGATACAAGGTCGCCGCGAATAACTTATCCAGTAATGTTGTCACCGATAACTGCTCGCTATCCGCCATGGATGCTTGGCTGACACGGTTCAAACGTTTAGGCATCAATAGCAAGCTAACAGTATGACGGCTAAATACTTCAGCCATGCCGAGAGGATCGTTAATTGCGCCTAAACCTGAGTCGAAGGATTCCCGCGTGGAATGATAATTCCCCGCCTTTGGCACTAAACTGTCGAGCAAGGATTGCGGCACAGTTAAACTCGCCGCATCTAAGGTTTTAAGCAGTTCGTCTAAACCCGTTAACTGCAATTGCGGCGCAATATAGCTCCAGCGGCTGCCTTCACCTATGGATTGATAGTTATAGTCAGTGCCGCCAATAAACTTAGCAACCGCATCGATTTGATAACGCGTCAGCAAATAAATTGGCGCAAAGGCATCGGCTAGCTCGCCCAGTGGCTCATTGGGTAACAAGGCCGCACTGGAGAAACCCGCAATCGCCTTAGTGCGAATTTTGTCGAGCTTACCCAACTGGTCGATCGGATCGTCACCACTATCCCACAAACTGGCATAGGCCTGACTCGCATCCTTTTGGCGAGAATCGGCCTCACCGATATAACGTAAGCCACGTTTCGCCACATCGGCCAGTAAGTCGACTTGCAGTGCTTGTTGGGTACTGGCATCACCTTGATCGCTATAACCATAGGCGATAGCAAAATCATCCCAAGGGCCAACACCTGTAGTGTAAGGGGCGGAAATATCAATATCATTGCCCTTTAGCAGGATTTTCGGATGGGGATAATCCATCACAGAGGCATCCTGATTGGTCGAAGCGGCAAAGTTATGATCAAGCCCTAAGGTATGGCCAACTTCATGGGCGGCCAGTTGACGAATACGCGCCAGCGACAAGGCTGTCGCCGCTTTCTCGGCCGCCACTCTATCCTGCCAGCCTGCGGTTAAGCCTTTGGCAATCAAGTAATCCTGCCGCACACGCAAGCTGCCGAGCGTGACTTGACCCTTAATGATTTCACCAGTGCGTGGATCGGTCAGCGCGGCGCCATAGGACCAACCCCGCGTCGCCCTGTGCACCCATTGGATCATGTTGTAGCGAATATCCTGCGGATCGGCATCTACAGGTAATAACTCAACTTTAAAGCCGTTAATAAATCCGGCGCGAGTAAAAGCCGTCTCCCACCAGCGCGCGCCATCGAGCAAGGCAGACCGTATCGGCTCTGGCACACCGGGATCGAGATAATAAGTAATAGGTTTAACGACTTCGCTTGGCGCAGGGCCAGGATGCACTTTCTGTAAACGGTGGCGCAGGATAAAACGCTGCACTAAAGGTTGGTCAAAGGGCGTCGCATAGTCTTGATACTCATCGGACAAATAGCCGCTCATAGGATGATAAGCCCGCGGCTGGTAATCAGTATCGGGAAGCTCAACAAAGGAATAACGCATCCGCACCGACATTAAGGTGCCATCGGGTGCTACCTGTGCGACCTGCGCGCCTGCGACATCGCCTTTAAAGGTGAGTTGCACATCCACATCGGCATTTTTCTCAAAGGATTTAATCCCTTTGGGTAGGATGACAGAACGACTCAAATCGAGCCGATAATTGCCCTGCTCTGTTTGTTGCAATACGGAAGATACGCCGTGTAAATCATTGAGCACCAGATCGTTGATCGCCACCAGATCGGGCTTGCCATCAATCACTTTTCCTTGCCATAACACAGAATCGGCAAAGGCTTCTGCAACCGCTCTTTGCTCGGCGGCGTCAGTGGTATTAGCACGATATTGGGTATTGAGTTGCTTGAGTAAAACATAGGGACCTTGGCGTTCAAACTGCACCATGCGGGTCTGACCCAGTTGGCCGCGATCGAGACCAAGGTCGTTCGAACCTACGCCCTGCGGCAAACTAGTGACCAAGAGAAAAGGCTGATTTAAGCGATTGACCTCAAGGTATAACTCTCCCTGAGATTCCTCGTAATAGAGATTAAGAAACCCTTTCGCCTCTTGGCTTTGCTTAATGATCTTGGCGCTAGGCGCGGCTGCTGCGACGGTAACGGTGGGAAATCCTAACAGCGCTATGGATAAGGCTAAGGCTAAACTTTGGGGTTTCATCTTTCCTCCTGATACGGCTGGCTGCGTTATTTACCTTATAAATCGTTTAAGTCATTGGCATCTTTGATGACTGCTTATCTCAAGCAATTGATTTAAAGTAAATAATGCGAGGCCATCACTGGCCCCGAGCAAATAAATTAACGATTCTGATGCTGATTCTTATGTTTGATCCAGTGATTTAATGTTTCAAATAATTCGTTGAGCACTATGGGTTTAGTGATGTGGGCATTCATCCCCGCCGCTAAACTCTTTTCCCTATCGCCCGACATGGCATGAGCCGTCATGGCAATAATAGGCAGTTCATCGGCACTAAAACGCTCACGCAGTGCCCTTGCAGCGGTTAACCCGTCCATCACTGGCATTTGAATATCCATTAACACGGCATCAAACGGCCGCGAGTCTATGGTATCCAGCGCAACTTGGCCATTGCCGGCCAGCACCACTTCATAGCCTGCACTTTTAAGGAGTTCAGTCGCCACTTGCTGATTGATAAAATTATCTTCCACCAGCAGCACTAAACCTGTGTGTTCTCCGTCTTCAACTTGGACTTCAACCATAGGCTGAACCACATTCAATCTCGGCTCATCGGCAAAGGCGGCAATGATCTCATCGAACAGGCTCGATGCCTTAAACGGTTTTTGCAGTACGGCGAACACATTGGCGCTATCGACTTCATGCTGCAAGGGCTCTGCCGCATAGGCCGTCATCATAATAATCACTGGTCGTTTCGCTAAGCGGCCTTCGGCGACCATAGTATCTATGGCGCTGACCACATCGCTGCCGTCCATTTCTGGCATCATCCAGTCGAGCAATAGCAGATCGATTGGTGCCCGCGACAGTTTATAAAGTGCTTCGGCGCCACTGGCAGCGGTATCGACTTCGAAGTGGAAATCTCGCATCAAGGTCGAATAAATTTGCAGTGCAGTCGGGTTATCGTCAACGACTAAGGTGCGTAGGCTATTGAGTTTTTCCGGCACGACTAAAGGCTCAATCTTAGCGGCTTCGGCAATTTCAAAGCTGATGGTAAAGCTAAAGGTACTGCCGACCCCAAGCTCACTCTGCACTTGCATCTTACCGCCCATCATAGACACCAGATGCTTACTGATCGATAAACCTAAGCCCGTGCCACCGTATTTGCGGGTGGTTGAACCGTCGGCTTGGGCGAAGGCATCAAACAACTTATCCTGCTGATCTTTACCTATGCCGATACCGGTATCGCGCACCCAGAATTTCAAGGTAATACGATGATCGCGCTCGCCGACATCTTCACAACCCAGCTCAATTTCGCCAGATTGGGTAAATTTCACCGCATTCGATAACAAGTTAATCAGCACTTGGCCTAAACGCAGTGGATCGCCCTTAAGAATGAGTCCCGCAGTCACTGGGGCATACAAGAGTAACTCAACGCCCTGTTCCTGTGCCTTGAGCGCATTGAGATCGAGGGCATGATCGAGCACTTTATCCAGCGGGAATGGCACCCGCTCAAGCTCCAACTTACCCGCCTCAATTTTAGAGAAGTCGAGAATATCGTTGATGATCCTCAGTAGCGATTGCGCCGAGAAACCGGCTTTTTCGAGGTAATCTTTCTGCTGCGCCGTTAACGAGGTGCGCTGCGCCAACTGCAACATACCGATAATGGCGTTCATCGGCGTGCGGATCTCATGGCTCATGTTGGCCAAGAATTCACTCTTGTAGAGGTTAGCTAATTCGGCATCTTGCTTGGCTTCTAAAAGCGCCACTTCGTTACTCTTATGACGGGTAATATCCTTATGGGTACCGAGCATACGCTTAGGCTGACCTTCGGCGGTGAACTCCACCACACGGCCACGGGATAACACCCAGTGATAGCCGCCATTTTTACCTAACATACGGAATTCGATTTCGTAAGCGCCGACAGGGTCCGCGAGATACTGGGCACGGTATTCCTCGACGCGAATCCGATCGTCTGGGTGGGATAGTTCATCAATCGTCGACACAAGAGCTGGGAACTCATTGGTTTTATAACCCAGCATAGAATAATAGGCTGGGTTACAAATGATTTGTTCAGAGTCTAAATACCAATCCCACAGGCCATCTTCCACCGCATCCATGGCTAAGTGATAACGCTCTTCGGACAGGCGCAATTGTTCGGCGGATTCGTATTCGCGCGTCACATCACGCCACACGGCAATCAGACCCTGCAATTCGCCGCGGCGATTATAGAAAGGCAGTTTAAGGGTATCGAGCAACACAGGTTTACCCGCAAGCTCAACCTTTTCTTGGTAGCGCAGCGGCGTGCGATCTTTTAAGACTTGTTCGTCTTCGGCGCGGATACGAATGCCCATTTCTGGCGAGGTCAGATCCTCAGATGATAAACCTATCATCTCGCTCTCTGTGTAACCCAGCATGCGTTCAGCTGCTTTGTTACAGCCTAAATAGTTGCCTTCTTTATCTTTAAAGACAATGGCTTCAGGGATCGAGTCAAGCAAAGAACGTAGCAGCGCATATTCGCGCTCACGCCGCTCTGTGGTGTCTTTTAAGCGTTCAGTACGCCGCGCCACTAGCTTATCGAGCCGCTTATTCTGCTCCGCTAAATGGTGGGTATATTGCTTGTTTTCCTCAAAAATCCGACTCACCAGCAAGAACCAAGGTTCCCAGCCGCGGGTGATTTTCTCCGGTGGCTTACGCGGCTCTTGCGAGCAACCCTCTAGGTGCGACAGTAGTCGCGAGGCAGGGCTTACAAAAGAGCGGCGCGTCTGCCAATGCACTATGGTCACCAACACAGACAGGGCGATCACCACCAAAATAAAGGTCAGCTGTAGTTTTTCCCACGAGTCTTGGAATAGATCGTCTTCATCCTGCAAATACAGTAAACGCCAAGGCGCGTTATGCAGGGCAACCGAGTGGATGTAATAGCCGTTACGTATGATGCCATCATGAGCATCGAACAATTCCGACTCAGGTAAAGAATGCAGCTCAGAGGGAATACGTTGGCTGATGTGATAGACCCGATTAATGTCTGAGCTATCAAAATCGCTGTGGGATAAAATATTGTTCTGTTGGTCGAGCAAAATCACAGTGCCCGGCATCTTAAAGTAGACCCGAATTTGCCGCGCTAACGAGGCAAGCGTCATGTCTAAGTTAATTGAGCCAATGAACTCATCGTCCAAATAAACGGGCACACCTAAAGTGGTCAATAAGCCTTTGCCCGTGGAGTCGACATAGGCTTCGCTCCAAAACACACTGCGCTGCGGGTTCATTGCCGGGGTGGCGTATTGAAACTGTTTCTTGTTGAGTAATTCGTCCCTAAAACGTTGATCGTCATTAGACCAAGGGAAATAGGACATGATCCTACGTTTTGACAGGTAATAAATTGCCGAGGCTTTCGGGGCGGCTTCTTTGGCGACGGGGAATGACAGCGACAGCTCAAACAACATCTCAAGTTCTTGATAGAACTTGTCGCTGCGGCCATCGAGGGAACCTGCGCCAGTAATCCTACCCATGTTGGTAAAAGGCTCACCGCTCTGGGCGTAGCTAGGTTCTAAGGTAAAATACTGGCCGCTTTCGTTGAATTTACCGTATTGGGGTAAGCGTTCTTTACGCACGAGTTCGCCTAATCGCAAATGATCCACGGCGACGTTGCGTAAGCTTTTTACCGCTCTAATGCTCGACTCGAGTAACAAATCGATTTGCAGAACATGCCGCTGAACCTGTTCTTCACGCTGTTCCATCTGCTGCGCTTTTTGGCGGTCGAAAAACATCCATGCGGTCAACAAAGACATGACGATAACGCCAATGTACGTATAAAAAACGGCACGGTTGTAGTTCTTCTGGATCGGCGATTTTAGTTGCAGATCCGGCTCACTCGATTTCATCCACTACCCTTGATTGCAGCGCTTGATTTCAGCCAACGGCGGCAAAAGCTATGAGCTCCATATAGTAGCAGGAAGAAACTACCAATCACATAAAATAATTGCTGGATAAAGGCTACTCATACCACTGATAAGTCGATTAAAAATCTACTACTCTATAAAACTAAGGCCTCAATATCTGAGGCCTTGGTGATTACTCTAAAATAAACCGACACTCTTTAGAGATGCTCTTCGGCGTATTCCGCTAAGCGTGAACGCACTACGCCATTGAGATACACGTTAGCGCTACCTTCAAAGTCTTTAAAACGTTCAACAATGTAGGTTAAACCTGAGGTTACTGCGGTTAAGTAGTTAGAGTCGATTTGCGCTAAGTTACCGCAACAAATCAGTTTTGTGCCCTCGCCCATTCGGGTGATCATGGTTTTGATCTGCGAGGCGGTGAGGTTTTGACATTCATCCAGTAGCACGATGGAGTTTTGGATTGAACGCCCGCGCATAAAGTTGATCGACTTAAACTGAATGTTAGCCTTCTCCATGATGTAGTTCATGCTGCCGGTGGGATTAACATCATTCTTGTGTAGCACTTCGAGCGTGTCAGTAATGGCGGCCAGCCACGGCATCATCTTCTCCTCTTCGGTGCCGGGCAAGAAGCCGATAGATTCGGCGATTTCTGGGGTGTTACGGGTAACGATCACTTTGTCGTAGCGATTACGCTCGACCACCAGTTCCAACGCCGCCGCCATGGCGAGCAAGGTTTTACCGCAACCGGCGGGGCCGGTTAAGATCACCAGATCGATATCGGGATCGAGCAATGCTTGCAGCGCCATACCTTGATAGACGTTTTTAGGTTTAACGCCCCACGCTTCGAGGTTTTTCACTCGCTCACGGCCAAGATCTAAAATGTGCAGATGGGTGTCTGTGCGCTCGGTAACGCGACCGCAAAAATCAGACTCAGTGTCGATAAGGTATTGGTTGATGTAAAACTTATCATTTTCGAGATCTTTGAGCGGCACTTCATGCACTGTGTGTCTACCATGGCGCTCGGTGGAGACCTTATTCAAGTGCTCCCAAAAATTACCTTCGAACTGGTAAAAACCTTTGCTGAGGAAGCGAATGTCATCGATCAACTGGTCGGTTCGATAATCTTCAACCAATTGAATGCCCGCGCCCTTAGCTTTGAGGCGCATATTGATATCTTTGGTGACTAAGACAACGGTACGGGGATGATGCAGGTTTTGCAGATGTAGGGCGGTATTGATAATGCGATTGTCGTTTCCATCTCCCGGCAGGGCGCCTAAGGTAAAATCGACAAGGTGGTCAGGAAAGATGGAGAGCGAACCGACCGCATCGGCATGACCCTCTCGGCTGGGCAAAGGGACACCATTGATAATCTGTTCTGGGGTAGTTTCACCGCCTAGGGTATCTTCCAATGCCCTAATGGCAACTCTAGCATCCCGACTCACATCACTCTTTCGATCTTTAATCTGGTCCAACTCTTCTAGCACTGTCATCGGAATGACCACATCGTGCTCTTTAAACGAATAGATCGCCAAAGGTTCATGTAGTAACACATTGGTATCCAGTACAAACAACTTTCTGTCGTCTTGTTCCATGGCGCCTCCAGAGTACTTCATTAAAGTTTAAACAAACTTTTGAGTCTCAATAAAAGTTACCCAACTCCTATTACTGGCAAAGCATATGGCAAAGAATGATCATAAGGTTCAAGTTGATAGCACTTTACTCGCACTTAAACCTTAAGTTGATATTGGCACCAAACTCACGAGATAACAATACAGCAACCATTGTTTACCATACAGACTCGAGGCAGTGTATAACCGCGGATGTGACATTAGCGTGACAATTTCATGTACTGGCACGACAATTTTGTCGCTTGTACAATTTGTAATCTAGCACTCTGGGAATTAGGCTCTAACGGGTGAGAGGGCGATTTAAATATCACGAGTATTGGTATAACATACGCGCCCTTTGTTAGAGTCCGCCTAGAAATGAGAATTTAAGATGCCGTTCGCCTTAGGTCAACGTTGGATAAGTGATACCGAGTCAGAGCTTGGTTTAGGAACTGTGGTTCAAGTAGAAGGCCGTATGGTCACTGTTTTATTCCCTGCCACGGGTGAGAATCGCATGTTCTCCCGAGCAGAAGCCCCTCTGACACGCGTTATATACAATCCCGGCTATTCGGTTGAAAGCCATGAAGGCTGGAGCCTTGCGGTCAGTGAATTGACCGAGAAAGACGGGATAGTGATCTATCACGGCATTCACAGTGAGACAGGCGAGCAAGTTACCCTGCGTGAAACCCTGCTGAACCACAATATTCGTTTCAATAAACCCCAAGACCGTTTATTCGCCGGCCAAATCGATCGTCTCGACCGTTTTGGTGTGCGTTATCAGTGCCAAATGTTGCGCCACAAACTGGCCTCATCGGATTTGCTTGGTCTGCAAGGTCCACGCGTTGGACTTATTCCGCATCAAATGTGGATTGCCCATGAAGTCGGTCGTCGCTATGCGCCGCGTGTTCTTCTCGCCGACGAAGTGGGTTTAGGTAAAACCATTGAAGCGGGTCTGATTATTCACCAACAACTGCTGACCGGCCGCGCCGAACGCATCCTGATTATCGTGCCCGATACTCTGCGCCATCAGTGGTTAGTGGAAATGCTGCGCCGCTTTAACCTGCGCTTCTCGGTATTTGATGAAGATCGTTGTGTAGAAGCCTATGCCGATCACGACAATCCATTCTACACAGAACAATTAGTGATTTGTTCACTCGAATTACTGCGTAAGAAAAAACGTCTAGATCAAGCTCTTGATGCCGATTGGGATCTGTTAGTGGTTGACGAAGCTCACCACTTAGAATGGACCGAAGAAGCGCCAAGCCGGGCCTATCAAGTGGTTGAGGCATTAAGCGAAGTGATCCCAGGCGTTTTGCTGTTAACCGCAACGCCGGATCAACTTGGCCATGAAAGTCACTTCGCCCGTTTGCGCCTGCTCGATCCAGATCGTTTCTACGATTACGATGCCTTCCTAGCCGAAGAAGACAGCTATAAAGACGTCGCCATTGCCGCCGAAGCACTGGCTGGCAACGTTAAATTACCCGATACCGCTATCAACAGCTTGACCGAGTTACTGGGCGAGAAAGACATCAGCCCAAGTATTCGTCTAATCCAAGCCGACGGCATTGATGCCGAAGTACAGCAAGCTGCTCGCAGCGAATTACTGCAAGAATTACTCGACCGTCACGGTACTGGTCGCGTCTTGTACCGCAACAGTCGCGCCTCGGTAAAAGGCTTCCCTAAGCGTTTCTTTAACGCTTATCCACACGCCATGCCAGATCAATATCAAACTGCCGCACGCGTCAGCGGCATGATGGGCGGACACAAGTCATTAGAGGCGAAAGCGGCGCAAGCCCTGAGTCCTGAAAAACTGTATCAAGAATTTGAAGATAACAGCGCCAGTTGGTGGAAGTTCGATCCCCGTGTGGATTGGTTAATTGAGTTCTTAAAATCACACCGCAGCAAAAAAGTGCTGATCATCGCCAGCCAAGCGGAAACCGCCCTGAGCTTAGAAGAAGCCCTGCGCACACGCGAAGGGATTCAAGCGACGGTATTCCACGAAGGCATGTCGATTATCGAGCGCGATAAAGCCGGCGCTTACTTTGCCCAAGAGGAAGGCGGCGCACAGGCGTTGATCTGTTCTGAAATTGGTTCTGAAGGCCGTAACTTCCAGTTTGCCAGTCACTTAGTACTATTCGATCTGCCGCTAAACCCAGATTTATTGGAACAGCGCATCGGTCGTTTAGATCGTATCGGCCAGAAAAATGATATCCAAATTCACTTGCCGTACCTTGAAGACACCGCCCAAGAACGTTTGATGCAGTGGTATCACCAAGGGCTAAATGCATTCGAACTGACTTGTCCGAGTGGCCATGTGCTTTACAGTGAATTTGCCGAAGATCTGTTAAACGTGCTTGTGGTTGATGACAGCGACGAGCTGACAAACCTGCTCAATCACACCCAGAGCCGTTATAAAGAACTCAAGCACGCCATGGAGCAAGGCCGCGACAAGCTGCTGGAAATCAACTCACACGGCGGCGAGAAGGCAATGGCTATCGTCCAGCGCCTCGCCCAGAATGATGGTGATACCTATTTGATCGGTTCAGTGATACGTCTGTGGGATATTATCGGTGTCGATCAAGAAGATAAGGGTGAAAACTCAATCATTCTGCGTCCAAGCGAACACATGATGTTCCCAACCTACCCTGGCTTGCCTGAAGATGGCGTGACTGTGACCTTCGACCGTGACACAGCGTTATCTCGCGATGATATTGCGCTGATCACCCAAGAGCATCCACTGGTGCAAACGGGGCTAGATCTGATCACAGGTTCAGAAACCGGCACCACCAGCGTTGCCATTCTGAAGAATAAAGCCCTGCCTGCAGGTACCTTATTCTTAGAACTCATCTACATAGCCGATGCTTCTGCACCTAAGTCGAGCCAGTTGTATCGTTATTTACCACCAACACCCATTCGCGTGTTGCTGGATAAAAACGGTAACGACCTGTCGGCTAAAGTGGATTACGCCAGTTTCGATAAGCAATTGAGCGCGGTGAATCGCCACATTGGCGGCAAGTTAGTCACCGCATCTCAGCCAATTCTGCATCCGTTATTTGCTAAGGGTGAAGAATATGCTCAAGTGGTTGTCGATGAAATGGTCGCCCAAGCCAGAGAGAAAATGACTCAGCAACTGAGCGCAGAGCTCGATCGTTTAGAGTCACTCAAGGCAGTAAATCCCAATATCCGTGAGGAAGAATTGGAGTACCTGCGCAATCAGATGCAAGAGTTAAACACTTATCTGGATGCAAGCCAGTTACAACTCGATGCGATCCGTATGGTACTTGTCAGCCACGTATAGGCCCAAGCGGAACCACAGGTTTCCATCAATTAGCCCAGCCAAAGCGCTGGGCTTTTTTATGCCCTGTGGCTTTCGATTCAAAGTAGTTTTCTATAATAAGCGGCTTTTGATGTTCAGCAGCGTCTTCCCAATTAACGTGATTATCCCAAATGATGAGGCGTCACTCTTTGGCGAGGAAAGTTCACTTTTTGGTAATTGTTCAGGTTATACTCAAGCACTGATGAATTTATGAGACTACACAGGTGGTTATCAATTCTATGGCACGCATTATTTCGCTTCTCTTTTGCCTCCTACTTGGTTTCACAGCCATCTCTACCCGCGCGGCAGACCCAGCAACAGCTGCGCCAACGCCAGCTGAAGTCAGTGCAAAAAAATTAAATAACCGCTATTTACCTGAGAATGAAGTCAAACAAATCACCATAGACAATCAGCCCTACGATTTGTTAGTACGGCCATGGGAAGGAAAAAAGAAACTCGGTGCGGCAATCATTCTGCCCGCCACCAACGGCACAGCAGACGCGCCGGGACTGATGGCGTTTGTGCGCCGTAATATCAATCCTGCCGGTTGGGCCAGCTTAAGTTTAACCCCGCCAACTGAGCTGCCTGCGGCCAATTTTGCCACCGCCGCCACCGAAGTTACCTCGCCCGGCGCCGCGCAATTAAGCTCACCGTCAAACAAACCTAGCCCTAAAATCAAGCCCGAAGATAACAGCAAACATCTGCAAGAGCAGGAAGACTTTCTGGTCCAAAGCATGTCGCAATTAGATGCGGTCGGCGCAGACTATGCGGGCAAACGCATTTTGATCACCGCCGACCAAAGCGCAGGATTATTGATTAGCCTATTGAGCCAAAAGAAGATTGCCGATCCCGATGTGCTGATCGTCGTCAATCCCTATCGTGAGGATGAAAAGCTCAACCAAGCACTCGCGGAGCAACTGGCGAAACTCACCTTGCCGATTTTAGATATCCAATCGCCAGACGGTCATCCCGCCTCATTAGAAACGGCCGCTAATCGTAAGATTTTAGCCGTGACCTTAAAAAGCCCTAACTACCGCCAAACCAGCTTAGCGCTCAATTTAGATAACGAGAGCGCATGGCAGAATTGTTTAAATGCGATAAAAGGCTTTTCTGCCCGTATGAGCGGCGCTCAGTAACAACGGCGATTCAAGCTAATTCAGACAAAATAGCATTACCAACCCGACTGACGATCTTGGTAAGGTTTCTGCGGATCTTTCAGCTGACGCGCCGCCGCTATCTTGCAATTTTTGCCTAACAATAACCGAATCTGACTAATCGACTCACGGCAAAGCAAGCTCCGCACCGATGCCGTCCAACTGCGGTTAATGCTGAGTTTGATGGCCGCTGCAGCATCCGGTGAGGTTTGCATCAGTTGCTGCGCCAATTGTTGAGCCGCTTCCATCGGCGTCTCGCTCACTTGGGTCACGAGTCCTAAGGTCAGCGCTTCATTGCTCTCAAGCACTTTTGCCGTCAGGCTCAGCAGCATGGCTTGATCCTTAGGCATGATTTGCCTTAACGCGACCAACCCCGCCATATCGGGCACGAGTCCCCATTTCGCTTCCATAATCGATAACTTACAGTCATGGCTAGCGATGCGCACATCTGCGCCCAAGGCGATTTGCATACCGCCGCCATAGCAACAGCCTTCAAGTACGGCAATCACAGGTACGGGCAAGTTTTGCCAACCTAATGACACCCGCTGTGCCAAGTTAGCATTCCCAGGTAAGCCCTTAAACAGTAACTTAACTGCCTGCATGGGTGCCGACATCACGCTTTTGACATCGAGCCCTGAGCTAAAATTGCCCGCCGCACCTGAGAGGATCACGGCTCGTACCCCACGATTAGATTTGATTTTTTTAATCGCACGGTCGAGATCACTAAACATCAAATAGTTAATCGCATTCATTTTTTCAGGACGATTAAGCAACACATAGGCGATGCCATCATCGATTTTGACTTGTACACTTTGGCCACTCATGAAATATTCCGTTACTGGTCAGTCCAGAATAAATGTTAACACGTTTGGAATAATTCACTAAAAGATATAACATGAGCCTGTTTTTTGACTTGAGTCAAAATATTGCCAATTCAAACATGGACTGAAGGCAACTTATGTTAGGCTGTCGCCACTACGTGCGGTAATCCTAATGTATCTTTCGATGAGATAGACTTATCGAACTCGGCAATGAAGTTACCTCGCCGCCAACATCGACGCTTATATAGCACTGTACTTGCCGCTAAGGATAACGCCGCAAACAGATGGACTCAGTCGTCCTTTTTATTCGTTACATCCTTGTTATTTGCTAAAAATTAGCCAGCTCGATTTAAAATTTTGCATCATGTGATTCAATAATGAGCCAAATTTTAATGTCAGCGAAAAAATAAATTAATCAATAATATCTATAAGTTACATCTAGAAGATATAAATCAGACTTGCCCGAAGAATGCAATTCGTCAGTCGGACCTGAAAAATAAGTGTTATCTTCAATTAATGGGCAAATAAGGATCACTAGTCAGCATGTCAATATCTGTACTCATCTGTGACGATTCCGCCATGGCGCGTAAGCAAATGGCCCGCACGCTCCCAAAAGAGTGGGATGTGGAAATTACTTATGCGACCAATGGTGCCGAAGGCCTTGATGCTATCCGAGCCGGAAAAGGCGAAGTGGTGTTTCTCGATCTCAACATGCCAGTGATGGACGGTTATGAAGTACTGCAAACCGTGCAGCAGCAGGATCTCCCCGCGCTGATCATTGTGGTCTCTGGCGACATTCAAATCAAAGCTCACGAGCGAGTCAAAGCCTTAGGCGCATTAGATTTTATTCAAAAACCCGTTAGCGCCGATGCCATCAGCAACATTTTGCAAGATTACGGCATCTTAACCCTGACGCAGAAAGATATCGCCGACGAAGTCCCTATGATCAAAGTCGACATGCGTGACGCTTGCCAAGAAATTGCCAACGTCGCCATGGGCCGCGCCGCCGATCTGTTAGCTAAGTTACTCGATGTATTCGTGTTACTGCCCATCCCCAACGTGAACGTGCTTGAGGTGAGTGAGTTAACCATGGCACTCAAGGCCACGGAAGAAAGCTCGACCGTATCGGCTCTTTGCCAAGGTTTTATTGGGGCGGGAATTGCGGGTGAAGCCCTGCTCTTGTTCCATGACTCCAGCTTTAAGGACATGGCCAAGCTGATGGGATTAGCCAATCCTGAAGATAAAAATACTGAGATAGAAGTCCTGATCGATACCGGAAACGTGCTGATCGGCGCCTTCCTTAACGGCATTTCTGAACAGCTCGACATGAAATTTAGTCAGGCTCACCCTGTCGTGCTAGGACGGCACTGCACGGTTAACGATCTGATCCATGATAATTCAGAGAAATGGCAGCGAACTTTGGCTATGGAGATCAACTATCGGATTGAAGATCATAATATTCAATGCGATTTGTTACTGCTCTTCACCGAGGATTCTATCCCCACGCTTAGCTATAAACTCGGCTATTTACTCGATTAACCAGTTGGATTTTATCCTATGTCAAATGACCAAAGCGCAATGAACGAACTACACTGGCTCATCGATATGGTGCAAACCATAGAGGTGGGATTAGTGGTATTAGATCGCCATTACAATATCCAGCTGTGGAACGGTTTTATGGAGAATCACAGCGGTGTTTCCCCTAATTCGATCAAAGGTCAAAACCTGTTTACCCGCTTCCCCGATCTGCCCGCCACTTGGTTAAAGCAGAAAATGGAATCGGTTTTTATGCTTAAAAACCGTGCATTTATTAGCTGGGAACAAAGGCCGTACGTTTTCCAATTTAAAAACTACCGCCCGATCACGGGCCGTGCTGACTACATGTACCAAAACGTGACCTTGTTGCCACTGGCATCGCTCACGGGACAAGTGACCCATATCAGCGTGATTATTTATGACGTGACTGATATCGCCATCAACAAATTGCAACTTAAAGCAGCCAACGAGCAACTCGAGCGCCTAAGCCAAACCGATGGCCTGACTCAGCTGCATAACCGTCGCCATTGGCAAGAATGTTTAGACCATGAGTACGATATATATGCCCGCTATTCAGGCATGGCAAGTTTAGTGATGATAGATATCGATAACTTTAAACATATCAACGACAGCTATGGTCATGTGGCGGGGGATAAAGTGATCCAGCATATCGCCCACTTACTCAGCCAATCCCTGCGTGAGACCGATTGCGCCGGACGTTATGGCGGCGAAGAATTTGCAGTCGTATTACCCAAAACCAGCGGCGCCGATGCCATGCATTTCACCGAGCGACTCAGGGAAAAAATCGCCGCATCCGTCATTCTGTATGAAAGCCTGAAGATCTCTGTGACTGTGAGTTTAGGTGTGTGCGAAATTGGTTCCCACATCACCAGCAGCTCAAGCTGGATTTCTTGCTCCGATAAAGCGCTGTACGAAGCTAAGCAAAAAGGCCGTAATTGCAGCGTTTTGCATACCAGTACAAGTGTGAATAAAACGACCCAAGACTAACATATCAAACCAATAAAAATGCCCATCATAGATGGGCATTTTTATTTAAAACGGTACAGATTAGATATTCACGTACGAATTAATGAGGGAAACCATCATCTTCGTCGTCTTCATCTTCTTCGTCATCCATTTCATCACCGACGAAATAGGTGCCCCAACCGTCATATTCCACTTTCTGTTTTACCGCTAATTGCAGCAGTTGTTCTGCGGCTTTATCCAGTAATTCAACTTCTAGTTTGTGGTGCGCGACAGCATCGAAACAGAAAATAATTGAACCATCTTCCAGTTCCATTTCTTCAGCGTCGTTTACCTCAAAACCTAATTTAAAGGCATCTACTGCGGCTTTTTCGAGACGATCGAAATTGGTCGATGAAAAGTGATGCTCAATAATATATTCCGCATCAGGCTCTGAGCCATCGTCAAGCAGGGCTTGCACTATGTCACGATTCTCTGCAAGTTGGGCTTTTAACTGACTTTCAATAGACATGGATTTGTCTCCGTTAAGGTAAATCTGGCTCAAATTGGCATTATACGTCATCACTCGCGAGAGTTTTACCCATAAGTGCTGCCGCCTCTTGATTTATCTCGGCAAATCTCGCCGACATGCTGGCATGGATTTGCGCAGAAAAGTTTTTCACATCGGCTTTATCTAAGCCTGCTGTCGCCACAGGGGCCATCATATCAATAATGACTACACCGTTATTCCAGCGATTGAGCTTAATGTGGCTTTGGCACGAGGCCAATACCGGCACAACAGGCACTCCCGCCGCAATCGCAGTATGGAACGCGCCTGCTTTAAAAGGTAACAAACCGCGACCACGTGAACGTGTCCCTTCAGGGAAAATCCACACAGACAAATTCTTCTGTTTAATTTTTTCCACGGTTTTCGCCATAGTATCAAAGGCACTATGACGGTTTTTGCGGTCGATCAGAATATTCCCTGACAACCAATAGATTTGACCGAATAATGGCATCCACGCCAAACTCTTCTTGCCCAAACTCACAGTGCCTTTAGGTACCGCTGTCGTGTGAGTGAAAAGATCGAAGTTATTCTGATGATTTGCGAGGAAAATATAGGGGCCATCCTGCACATCTTTATGTCGACGTACAATCACTTTGATCCCAAGGATCGGAGCGACCGATGAGAAGATCTTGGCGAACATATGTACATTGTCGCGGTGCCGAGGTCTTAATAAACACACTAAGCCACCAAAAATAAAGGCAAGCAACAATGACACCGCCAACAGCATTGATCTGACGATTAAAAGCACGATTTACTCCGACTATAAAAGTGGCGACAGTATATCCACCATGGCTTTGGGACTCAATATATTGTTTACATCTGTAAGCTGACTTGCTAACAAGCAAGCAAAAAAGCCCATCGATATACTGAAAATCCAGTGTATCGATGGGCTTTTATATCAATATTTATCTAAGCGTGGTGCTTTGGCAGGATTTCAGATCCCGTTGCCTGAGGCGCAGCTTTAGCTAACACAAAACGGATCACTAAGGCGCTCACGGCCAAAGTCGCGACAATCGCCGCACCGCTGGGCAGATCTAACGTCGCCGACAGGACTAATCCTAGAACATAGCCCAACAAACCGACGAGGTAAGCGTAAAATAACCGACCTTTACCGCGGTACTTGTTCAGTGCTAAAGCGGGCAATATCAAGGTACTGAACACCAGATAAACGCCCACTAATTCAACCGACAAGGTAATGACCAGCGCAAATAGCAGATAGAACCCTGCACCATCCAAAATCTGGGGACGCAGGAATATCGCCAATAACACCAGTGAATACACCACTGCCGGCAAAATCAGTTGTGACCAACTCACCCACAGGATCTGACCTGACATCAATTGCTTTAACAGCTCAGCGCCGTGTGGGTCGTTCGCCAGCAGCAACATAGCCGCTACCGCAGACAACACATAAAAGCAGCCGATCATTGCCTCCAACTCACCCGCCATCCGCTTAGATAACCAAGCGATAAACCCTGCGCCCGCGAGGGCAAACAGCGCTGGCATCCACACATTAGCAAACGGCATGTCTTCTAATCTGTGGTCCATGTGAGCGACAATCGCGCCTAAGGCGGCAACTTGCGCTATCGCTAAATCGATAAAGATGATGCCACGCTTAAGTACTTGTCTCCCAAGTACAATATGCGTCGACAACACTAAGATCCCCGCTGCCAATGCAGGCAACAGAATCGACATCAGTTCAAGATCAAACATAGGTTTATTTCACTCCATTTAAGAGGGAAATCACGCTGTCATAAAGGCTAAATAAATCTTGGCTCTTATCGTTGCCACCCACAGACATAGGCAACATCACCACGGGCAAGTTCGCTTTTTCACCCAGCCATTTTGCACCGCGCTCGTCCTGATAAGAGGCCACGACCACCGCCAGAATATCCCCTTGTTCGGCGCGCGTCAGCAGACTCGCTAAGTGGCCGCTAGTCGGAGCTAAACCCGGTTTAGGCTCTAAATCCGCCACTTGCTCGATACCAATCCAGTTGAATAAGTATCTGAAGCTTGAGTGGTAAGCGATCACTTTTTTACCTTGTAATCCCTTAGCTTGCTCTTCCCAACGCGGGACTGCGGCTTGCCAGCGAGTGGTAAAATCTGCCAGTGACTTTTGATAATCGGCCGCGCCAGCAGGATCTAACTGAGTCAGCTTAGCACTCAGTGCCGTGGCGACTTTTAACAGACGCGTCGGGTCGAAATGAATATGTGGATTGCCTTGGGCATGCACATCACCCATGCTGCGATCGACACTGGCCAGCTTATCTAAGGTCTCGATTTGATCGGCGGCGAAAAATAAGCCTTGATCGGTCGAGCGCACGTTAGCGTTTGCCGACTTCATCTGCAGCATAGGCAACCAACCCACTTCAAGATCGGCACCGGCGCAGACCACAAGATCCGCCTGACGCATTTTGGCGATCAAACTCGGACGTGCCTGCACTTGATGCGGGTCCTGCAATGCCGTTGTTGCCGAATAGATACTCGCCGTAGGAGCCAGCTCCTTCGCTAATGCCGCATATTCAGGTTCACAGGCAAACACGTTTAGTTCGGCGTGGGCCAAACCGGTATAAGTGACAGATAAGGCCACTGCGGCCAATTTAGCTAAATTAGAATTGATGCGCACCGTGAGCCCCCAGAGACATAATGTATTGAATTGTGAAGATGTTATCGTCTTCAATTCCGTCGAAGTTAGTACCCTTTTGATTGGTATACTGGAAACGAACCGTCGAGAAATGGCTAGAATGCCAAGCCAAACTCACCTCAGATTCTTTCAACTTCTGCCCATGGAAATGATCGCCATGGAGCTCTTGGGTATCCGCTTCACCATAGCGCACACCCGCTGACCAGCTCGGCGTGAATTGGTACACACTGCTCAGATACCAACCTTGGTGGTAATCTTGGCTTGGCGCATCCTCAGGATGCAGATCGATAGGGGTAAAGTCGCTCACCCGATAATACTCGCCGCTCACAGTAAGATTCTGATATTTGTAGTTACCGTTAGGCGCCCACTTATAAACAAAATCAGCACCATAGGTATTTTTACCTGTGTAAGATGCGGCGTGGCTATGACCTGCGTGCTCATCACCATGGTCATGCTCATCTTCATGCTCGCCTTCTTCATGCTCGCCTTCTTCATGGGCGGTCACTTGGCCATTCTCGTTACGCAGGTAACTTAAACCCGCTTGCCATGAGCTGTTATCGCCGATGTCGCCACCGATTTTTGAGTACAAGGTATAAACGCCGACCTTCTTAAACTCACGCTCACCATGCTCATCGGCGGCACGTAAACTGTCGCCCTTAAAGGCTTCAACGCCCATAGTCCAATACAAGTCAGTTGGTGCTACATAGTTGAAACGTATACCATCATCAAAATAATGGCCGCCTAAAAATGCACGGTAAACCACAGGACGGTCGGTGAAAGAATCTGTGTGTAAATGTTGGTTATTGAGGTAACCAATGTCCGATAGGAAACGACCGCCGCGGATAGAAAAGCCCGCTGGCATCGCCATGGTTTGAATGAAGGCTTCTTCAAGATTCAGCTCAGTGTCACCGTCATGCATCTCAACCACAGCTGTGACTTTACCGTAAAACATATCATCGATATTGGCGCTCAGGGCCAGCTCAGTCTCACCTAAACCAAAGCCATCCGGGCTCTCGGCTAATGGACGCTCACCCGTTTGATAGTAACCATTTAATACGGCGCTGATCGCTGGGTTAGTGAGGCTCGAATCTTCAGCCAATAGGCTAGGCGAAACAAACGCACACGCCAAAGCCACCAAAGAAATTCGGGTATTTAAAACAGTCATGATATCTCCAAAATACAACTAGCACTCGACGACTAATATAAAGTCATCAAGAAATACAATAAGTTAAAATGTTTGAGTTGATTTAGAGCGTAGCAGGAGGTGCACGACTGCGATAAACACTGACGTGTTCAGAAATAGAGGGGGGTAAAACAAATTCGACCACATCGAAATGCTGCACGCCTAAATTGAACGTCAGCGGTTGGGTCAATAAAATCTTGTTGAGCTGGTGCTGATGGAAGCACAGGGTACAGTGGGTCTTAGCCCCATCGTCAAGATGGGTCACACTATGGGCTGAGGCGGCAAAAGACAGCAATATCAAGATGGCCGAAAGCCATATCGAAATCGTGCGTCTAATGTGACGTTTAAGTCTCACTCAGTCGTCCCCATAGTTAAAAAGTTGCATAAGTCTATGTCAGGGCCATAGCAAGTTGCAATAAGGTAATTACTTTGCAAAAGGTTACAAGATATTTGAGCAGGGTAATCTTAGCAGCAACTTGCCTCGTACATAACGGCGAAACCTTACGGGAGTGCTGGTAAAAGAGTGCATTTAAGATTAGCTTAAGTGAGTGTAACTATAGTGTATTTAGTTTTTATGTCAGCGAGCACAACGGCGAAATTGAGCTCGATATGGCGTCCGTTTTTAACCACCAAAAGGTAACTCTCATGCTAGCATTTTTTCGTGAAAACTTAGGGCTTATCTTAGGGATAGTGATTTTCAGCGTGGTGATATTTGGTGGAATTTACTACGTTGAGCATTCCTTAGCGGCCCAAGAACAAGTCGTTCAGTAAACCTGGAGTCACACTCTGTGGCGGTAATTCGCCTGGGTAAACTCCTTTTCGCTATACCTTGAGCGCCCGCTAAAGGCGCTCGAATCATTTCTGCCTCAGCAGATTGTCTTCTATCGGTACTTCTGTCTTTGGTCACTATCATCGACGGGTTCCGGCGCTTCAATGGTGATCACTTGGTCCATAAAGTGACTCACGAACAACAACATCAGCGAAAAAATCATCACAGGGATCGCAAAGTGCCGCACTGAGGCATCGAAATAACTGTATCCCGCCGTAAACACACTCAAATAAAAGCCCAATAACTTAAGCTTAGCCAATGTTGGGCTACGGCCTAACCAAGCGGTGCAGTGGGGACAACGCACTTGGGCGTCGAAGCCTTTGCCTCTTTGTTGGGTGATGTCACTGACCTTGATGTACTGATTACAATGGGAACATAACATGAAAACACGATTCCTAAATAGCGATGCGCAAGTTTACCAGATCCCTACCAGAGTACGGCCAGCAAATGCTGATAAAAGGCTAATCTTGTCGAAAATGCGGATAAAACCACGAGCCCTAAAGCAAGGCAAGTAAACCCCTGCGGCAAAAAACCTTAGCTCCGAAGCAAATTTCACTCGACGACGTTTTACAGTCAATCCGGCAGCCACTATCATACTCAGACATATTTCTATTTAAGATCACACCTATGCATCGCTACCTCGCTCTAGTGTTTGCCCTGTTTATCCCATTATTAAGTCTCTCATCCCCAGCGCAAGCCGAACCTGTCGCGGCAACCGAAAGCACATCAACCACACCTGTGGCGGTCAAAGCCGAACTGGCTATGTTGCAACAAGCTATCGATACCGATATCCATAAGCTGAAACATGCCAAAGGTGAGTTGAAAACGATTGTCGAATATCGCATTCAAAACAAAACGTTACAGTTACGTAATAAGATTAAAGATTTGCTCGAAGCAACGCCGATCGACAGTGCTTTTCTGCAGCCATTGATCCAAGGACAACTTAACTACATCCAACAGATTGATACCTATATCGATGACAACATTGATAAATTGGAGCTGCAACTAGGCTCGGGTACAGATGATGCGATTCTGCTCGATATCTCTAAGCGCGAATTAGACAAAGACACCTATTACAAACAGCAACTCGAGACACTCAATTGGCTCGAACAGGTTGGCCAAGATGTTAGCGAAACACAAAAGTCCCTGCTGCAAATTTTGATTGCGCGTGCAGATATGCTTGAAAGCTTAGTGACTTACACTCAGCAACAACTGCAAGCTGCGGTCGATACCGCAACCAATGCAGGTAAAGATGTCACGTCGGCGCAAACTAGCCATGTGATGATGCTAAAGGAACGCTTGGCCCAAAATAGCCAAAGCTTAAATATCGACATCAACTTACTCGATGCTTTAGGCCAAGACACCGCAGCGCTGAAAAAGACCTTGTTCAGTGTGTCAGGGGATATTACTCAGGACGTATTGAGCTTTGATGTGGCCTCGAGCTTAGTCGAGCAGTGGCTGAACACGGCGCAGGAACAAGCGATAAATCATGGCCCTACCGTCGTGTTTAAGTTGTTTGTATTCTGCTTGATCTTAATTATCGCGGGTCTAGCCGGCAAGTTAGCCAAACAGATCGTGAAGAATACCGTTAGCAATTCTAAGTTGAATTTGAGCAAGTTATTACAAGACTTCTTCACCTCGCTATCAGGCAAAGCCGTCTTTACCATAGGACTCTTGGTCGCCCTGTCCCAGCTTGGGATCGAACTTGGGCCGCTACTCGCAGGCTTTGGTATTGCGGGTGTGATTATTGGTTTTGCCCTGCAAGATACCCTGTCGAATTTTGCCTCTGGCATGATGATCTTAATTTATCGTCCCTACGATGTGGGTGATTTAATCAACGCCGCTGGCGTCACGGGTCGAGTAAGCCACATGAGTCTGGTCTCGACTACGATTAAAACCATGGATAACCAACGCCTTATAATTCCTAACAATAAGATTTGGGGCGACACTATTAACAACATCACGGTCGAACACCAACGCCGGGTGGATATGACATTTGGTATTGGTTACAGCGACAACATAGAACATGCTGAAGCGATTCTCAAATCCATCGTCGAGGCCCATCCTAAAGTACAGCCATTGCCAGAGCCGACGATTAAACTGCATCTGCTAGGAGAATCTTCGGTGGACTTTATCGTGCGCCCATGGGCAAAACCGGAAGATTACTGGGAAGTGTATTGGGACATTACCCGTGAAGTGAAAATGCGCTTCGACGCCGAAGGGATCAGCATTCCGTTCCCGCAGCGCGATGTGCATATCTATCAAACCACGAAATAACCGTTTTAAAACAGCACTAAAGCGTTAGCACTACAACAGTATTAGCACGTTAACTGAGTCAAAGGGCGTAGCTGTCAGCTCGCCCTTTTCTATCTCACCACAGTTAGTTTTGTATCTAAGCGTTCGCTTTGCTCTAAACGTTTGTATTGAATCTAAACGTTAGCCTAAACCGACTATCTCACTTTTGGCATCAATATCGATTTTCAAGTATCCCGGTTTAAGCCCAAGTCCTGGCATAGTCATCACATTACCCACTAAGGCAGTTATAAATCCCGCCCCCGCATGTAACACTAACTCTCGCACTGGCACCACAAAATCCTTAGGAACACCCTTTAAGCTAGGATCGTGGCTAATGGATAACGGCGTTTTGGCCATACACAAAGGCAAATGCCCATAGCCAAGGGCGGTCAGTTGCTGCGCCTGCTGTTTCGCCTCGATAGAAAGACTCACGCCTGTAGCGCCATAGCCCACTTCGGCTAAGGTGGACAACTTAGCCTCTAATGACGCTTCATCTGGATATAACAGTTTGAACTGACTTTCAGTTTCAGCGGCGCGAACCACAGTTTGTGCTAAGGCGATAGCGCCCGCTTCCCCTTGGCTGAAGGCATCGCTAATTTCACAGCCAAAGGCAGCACTCGCGTTGACGGCTTCCATTAGCCATTGCAACTCAGCATCGGAATCAGTGGCGAAACGGTTAATAGCAACCACCACAGGAATGCCATAACGCGCCACATTGTTGATATGCCAGTTTAAATTTGCAAAGCCCGCTTCGAGTCGAGCCTGATCTGGGGCATTGATATTTGTCGCATTGATATTTGTCGCATTGCTGTTTGTCGCACTGATGTTTGGCACATAGATATTTGATACATTGCTATCCACCTCAGTTGCCAAGCCACTATTGGCCTTCAGCGCTTTTAAAGTCGTCACCAACACAGCGGCGGCTGGCGCCTGACCCGATTGACGTACTTTGATATTACAGAACTTTTCAAAGCCCATATCCGAGCCAAAACCACCTTCAGTCACCACAAAACCCGCCAGCCTGAGGGCGATGTCATCGGCAATAATTGACGAGTTACCGTGGGCAATATTGGCAAAGGGTCCCGAGTGGATCAGACAAGGCGAGCCATTTAAGGTCTGCATTAACGTCGGTTTTATCGCATCGGCCATGATGGCCGTCATCGCGCCAGCCACACCTAAATCGTCGGCGGTAATCACTTGCCCTTGGGTATTTAAGGCCAGCACTAAACGACCGATCCGCGCCCGCAGATCCGCCAAATCATGACTTAAGGCTAAAATCGCCATCAACTCAGAGGCGGCGGTAATATCAAAGCTAGATCCGTACTCTGGGCCGTTATTGTCGCCTAAGCCCACTTGGATTTGCCTAAGGCAGCGATCATTATGATCGACTACTCGATGCCAGCGGATCTCCTTGGGATCGATAGCCAAAAACGCTTGTCCGGATTGCGCTTCAAATTCTGCTTTACCTAAGCGCGCCTCGTGAAATAGCCGCGCCGCAATCGCCGCCGCCCCTAAATTGTGGGCACTGCTGACGGCGTGAATATCACCCGTGAGATGCAAATTCATCTCCTGCATGGGCACCACTTGCGCATAACCGCCACCCGCAGCACCGCCTTTCACCCCAAACACAGGTCCCATGCTGGGCTGGCGAATACAAGCACAGGCCTTTTGGCCTATGGCATTTAACGATTGTGTTAAGCCAATGCTCGTCACCGTTTTACCTTCGCCGTGGGGTGTAGGCGTAACTGCGGTAACGATAATCAATTTACCTTTGCGTTGCCCCGCTAAACGCTGCAATACACTAAGATCCACCTTGGCTTTAGTGTGACCAAATAGCATCATCTCTTCGGGTAACAGGCCTAAGTCGGTGCCCAGTTCGGTGATGTTTTTAAGGCTTGCGCGACTCGAAATATCCATATCTGTCAGCATGCGTCGATTTCTCCCTTTCAGATACGCTTTGGTTTAGTATGAGGGGTTGTTAAGCACAACACTCATTGAATAGGGCGGATATTAGGTGATTGGCTTTAAGATATATAGCCATCGAAAGGGTTAATGAGCGATTCCTTAATCTGCATCAAATATTTTGCCCTGCGCCCTATAAATCAAAAGCACACAGTCCCAAAGAGGAAGAGCATGAGCGAGTCCCATTTCACTTTTTCTGAATTTGTTGCCGGTTTCTGGCGAATGGAAAGCTGGGACATGACGCCCATGCAGCGCCTTAACCTGATTGAGCAATATCTAGAACTAGGCGTGACCACTATGGATCACGCTGATATTTATGGCGAATATCAATGCGAAACCTTGTTTGGCGAGGCATTAGCCTTAAAGCCAGCACTGCGCCAACAGATGCAAATTGTCAGTAAATGCGGCATTAAACCCGCGTTTGCGTGCCGCCCTGAGCGCTACGTTAATCACTACGACACCTCCTGTGAGCATATTATTGCCAGTGTCGAGCATTCCCTTAAACAGCTCAATACTGACTATTTAGATCTGCTGCTGATCCACAGACCCGATCCCCTAATGGACGCTGATGCGGTCGCCGAGGCATTTAAGAGCCTCAAACAAGCAGGCAAAGTACAACATTTTGGCGTATCGAACTTCACTAATGCACAGTTTTCCTTGTTGCAATCGCGCTTAGATGCCCCTTTAGTCACCAATCAAGTGGAACTCTCGCCACTGGCGATGAGCACCTTACACGACGGTACGCTCGATTTGTGCCAGCAACGTCGTATTCGGCCTATGGCTTGGTCGTGCTTAGCAGGCGGAAGGATTTTTGAAACCACGAACCCACAGGCGGTTCGCTTGCATCAAACCCTCAAGCTCATCGCCGAGCAAGTGGGAGCCCAAGATATCAGCCAAGTGATTTATGCCTGGGTTCGTATGCTACCAAGCAGACCTGTGCCGCTTATCGGCAGTGGCAATATCGAGCGGATAAAGCGCGCCGTTGCCTCCAATGAGATCCAGCTCGATCGCCAGCAATGGTTCAGTATTTGGCAGGCATCTATGGGTCACAGCGTACCTTAATTTTTACCTCCCAAACGCAACAACCATAAACAACAACGGCGCCAGAAGGCGCCGTTGTTATATGTATTATTGAATGCGACTTAAAACTGCACATCGCCACTTAAATGCGGGCGACGACCTTTGCTGTCACGTAACTCAAATACCATATTATTAGCATTCTGCTCATAGCCAAATCCAACATCGGCAGGCATCAACAGTGGCAGTTTAAAGGTCACATCCACAGTAAATGGACGATCGCCAATGCTTGGCATCAACTCCGCCAAACAACGGGCCTTAGACCACATACCATGGGCGAGCACGCGATCAAAACCAAAACGCTTTGAGAGCACAGGATGCAAGTGGATCAAGTTATAGTCACCAGATGCCTTAGCATAACGACGACCTAAATCTTCACTCAAACTCCAGCTTTGTGGCGTTTCCCACGCCATATCAATGGCTTTAGGTGGACGAACCCGACGTCCAGCAACATCGATACGATATAAATAGGTGGAAAGCGATTCCCAAACGAGTTCTTCACCCACAAACGCCTTAGACACAAATTCAAACTCTAAGCCAGAATCCGTCTCACGGCTTGTGGTCAAGGCACACTCGAGGGAGAAAGTCTCGTCAACCGTTACAGGGCGATACACTTGAATGCGGTTCTTTAGGTGGATCATCCCAAGCAGTGGGAAAGTGATGCCATCGTGGGTAAAAATCACCGCATGCAGGCGAAATGCCATCACGTACAAATAGGTTGGCGGCAGCACTTTACCGTCAAATTGAAAACCACACACCTGCGCATATTGGCTTACTTTAGTTTCAGACACAGTCACATGCGGCGCGGTCACCTTTATATAGGGCAGCGGTTGCTGATCCCAACCCGGCTTACGGCCAAAGAAGATCTTGCGATAAAGAGAAAACAGCGACGGCATCGCGTTCAATTCAACACAATATGCATTATTCAAGTCTGAGTACCTTTTAATTAACTATCCCTTGGCACATAAATGCATTGCCATAAATTACCCCGCACAGACGAGTAACGTCTGCTCAATCAAGTTGATAACGAGTGTAAAACAGGCAGCGCTGCGTCTTAATAAGGGCTGATGCTGACTCACCGAATGGATAGCTATAGAGTCAGGTTTGTCGAAAACGGCGTGATTATAACCCAGAGGACAGAGTTCTGTGTATCCCTAAGTTTAGTAGGAATAATTACTACTAATAAAATCAATAAATTAAAATATTATGATACAAATTTACCCATCTCGGCTCGGCGATAACATCTCCTGAGTGCGAAAAATTTACGTCTGTGCCACACTATCGTTCCACTCTCTTTAACCTAGTTATCACGTGCAAGATAAGAATTTTGATAAACTCGCGCAAAAATTTGCGAAAAATATTTATGGTACGCCTAAAGGCGACATTCGTGCCGCTGTACTGTGGCGCGACCTCGCACCTGCGCTAGTAAAACTGGGGGATAGAAAACTCAGGGTATTAGATGCGGGCGGTGGTTTTGGTTACTTTAGCCAGAAATTAGCCCGCCTCGGCCACGAAGTGGTGCTGTGCGATATCTCGGCGGAGATGTTGGCGCAAGCGCAAGAGCAGATAGATGCATCGCCTGAACCATTAGCTATCCAGCTAATCCATGCGCCTATTCAAGCTCTGTCGGTCGAGCAACATGGCTATTTCGATATCATATTGTGCCATGCGGTCGTCGAATGGTTAACGGATGCTAAGCCCACGATGGCGGGCCTACTCACTATGCTTAAACCCGCGGGATTATTCTCTTTGATGTTTTACAACAAAGAAGCCATGCGCTTTCATGCCTTAGTGTCGGGCAATTTCGATTACGTCGCCGCAGATTTAAAAGTGAAAAAGAAAGTGCGGCTAACACCCACGCACCCACTTTATATTCAAGAGGTTAAAGATTGGTTTAGCGAGTGGCAGATGTCACTCATCTGTCAGTCTGGCGTGCGGGTGATCCACGACTATTTAAAAAAGAGTCAACCAGTGGATTTCGATTATCAAAAATTGCTGCAAATGGAGCTCGAGTATTCGCAACGCGAGCCCTATATTTCGCTGGGTCGATATGTACACTTTTTAGGGCAGAGTCCTGCAGGTTAAAAGCGCGTCGCTCTAAGCGCAGCGACCTAAACAATTACTGGCAAGTCTGTTTCCAGCAGGCGCTCACTTTGGCGCCTGCTCGTTCTAGCAATTGCACCACACTCTTATCGCCCACCACATGACCCGCACCAACCACCACAAATAATGGTGAAGCCACGTCAGTCGAGCCCATTAATTTTATAATGCCGTCGGCCATCACATGGTTTCGCCGCCAGAGAATTTTCTCTAGCATCTCAGTGTCGCCCTCGCCGCCCATTTGCTCCTGCATTATGCTATCAAGCTCAGCTTCATTACCCGAACGCCAAGCCGCAATTAACGACAAAAGGTCTGCATCCGACGTACTAATCGCCTCACGCACCATAGTCCACTGTGCTTGGCTATCAAAGGACGCTAATAACTGAAATTGCGACTCGGCGGTTTCTAATTGATACACAGGTAAAGCCGCATGGCGGGCCATTAGCTGCATATCAACACCATAATCCGTGCTGTAACCTAAGTTGTTATAACGTATTAAGTTAACTTGCGTGGCTTGCAGCCAAGGCGCGAAGGATTGAATCGACTGACAAACATTCGCCGTGGCAGCGCAGTAAGGCGTCATGCTCTCAACCGTTTGTTTATCTCGGCTCTGCCAATCTAAACCTTTGGTTTTATCGGCGCGGCCGTATTGGCGCAGCAAGGCATTGCTATCGGCTTTATTCATATCGACTTCCACGACTAAGCCCTTCGCTTTGCCAAGCGCGGTTTCAATTTGGGTGGGTAAAGGATAAAAATCGGCACGTCCAATATGAATCGAACCCAGTAGATACGCGCTCTTTCCTTGCCATTGCACTTGATAAAATGGCGGCTTATCGGTTTCGGCACTCACCGCTTTGGTGCTCCAACCCGCCAACGCCAGAAAACAAATTGATGCAATTAATCGCCATTGGCTTGTTGCCATATCCTTTGCCCCTTATAATTCCTGCAAATTTTGCAATGAGACGCTGTTATGCCACATACCAAGGTTATAGAGCAACTGAAAGAGAATCTTCAAATCGCCTATCGCCAAGCCATAGACGCCGACGCTAAGTTAGATGAGCTAAAGAAAGCTGGCCATGGAAACTTCACCAGCATATTCACGGCAGAACAAGGTTTTATCGCTTCGAGTAATCGTTTTCTGCCCTATGTACAAGAGTTGGTCGATGACTTAACTCGTATGGAAGAATATGAAGCGCTCGATCCCAAAGAGCTCGAAACCTATGTACGCCAGCTCGGCGCTTTACTGCAAACGCTGCAGGCCTTTAGGACACAAAGCTAACCGAGATTAAGAGCTGAAACTCGCCTGTAGCCTTCAGCTCTTTTCATCTGCTATCCACTCAACCCCCCGCATAGCTAGCGCTAAGCTCCCTCAAAATTGTCATCATTTTGTCATTTCTAAGTCATAGACTCCGCTCACATAGACGAAAGGGCTGACGTAATGACAAGTTTAGATCTGGCTAAAGAGCTCGATAAGATAATTTCTAAATCGGCAATTAATCCCTTATTTCAGCCAATTTTCAATATATTAGAACATAAGATCCACGGTTTTGAAGCCCTAAGTCGCGGCCCTGAACACAGCCCGTTATACTCCCCAGTGCCGCTATTTCAGACCGCAGAGCATGAAGGCAAGTTAAGCGAGTTAGAAACTCTTTGTCGGCGCATTTCACTCGAGCAATTTAAGCTGCGTCAGTTCCAAGGCAAGCTGTTTATCAATATCTCACCCAAGGCATTATTAGATCCCGCGCACCCCAAGGGCATGACCTTACAGCTGTTGCAACAACTCGGCATAGCGCCATCGCAGGTGGTGATTGAACTGTCAGAGCAATATCCCGCCGATGATATAGACTTACTCAAATCTTGCTTGAATCATTATCGCAGCCAAGGTTTTTTAACGGCCATCGATGACTTAGGTGCTGGTTATTCAGGTTTAAGGCTCTGGTCAGAATTGTCGCCCGACTATGTCAAAATTGACCGCCACTTTATCCATGAAATTGATTCGACCCCTGTCAAACAAGAGTTTGTCCGCTCGATTGTGGAGTTATGCCAAAGCTTAACCTGCAAAGTGATAGCAGAAGGGATTGAAACGCAAGAGGAATTAGCCGTACTCAAACAACTGGGTATCGTCTATTGCCAAGGCTATTTGCTGGGTCGCCCAGAAGTGCTCCCCTGCCGCGCGATGAAAGCGACCTTAGTGCCAAACAATACTCAGATTCAACCTAGATACAGCGAATCGGCCGAAAGCCTGTGCACGAACGCCATCACAGTGGCGCCCACACTCAAACTCAAATTTTTAAGTGACACCTTTAGCTCGCAACCCGCACTGCAGGCGGTTGTGGTAGTCGATAATCAGTTGCCGCTGGGGATTATCAGCCGCGCGACCTTACTCGAACTTTTCAGTACGCCCTATGGTCGTGCCTTGCATGAGAATCATGCCGTAAGTGAAGTGATGGACCCGCAGGTCATCCAAATTGAGGCCAACGAACCCTTATCGACTGTGAGCCAATTGCTGACCTCAGAGACGGCCAATACAGTCGCTCAGCAGTTCATCATACTTCGCCGGGGCAAACTGCTCGGCATAGGCCACACTAAGGATTTACTGCAAAGGATCACAGAGCACAGAATTAAGATGGCCCGCCATGCAAATCCTCTTACAGACTTGCCGGGCAATGTGCCCATTCAGGAGGAATTAAAACGCCTTAAAATCCAAAAGAAACACTTTTATCTAGCCTATTTTGATTTATGTAACTTTAAGCCCTATAACGATATTTATGGCTTTTGTCGCGGCGATGAAGTGATTTGTGAAGTGACTAATCTGTTACTGAAATATAAAAGTGACAATTGCTTTGTCGGCCATGTGGGCGGCGATGACTTTGTGATTATCAGCACCTGTGAACATATGATCAGCCGTTGCCAACGAATTCTAGCGGACTTTGAAACCCATAAGCATTTGTTTTACAGCGCCGAGCATTGGCAAGCTCAAGAGATGCTCGCCGACGATAGACAAGGCGAAGCCTGCTACCATCAATTGATCAGCCTGTGCGTGGGTATCTTGCCACCAGCACTGACCTTTAACGCCAATGAACACAGCCTGTCGACCTTAAGTGCCCGGGCAAAAAAACAGGCAAAATCCGCGAATAACGGATTTTACCTGTTAGAAAATCACCTTACTATCGAAACTCAAGCGCTCAGTGCTTGAGTCTTGAGTGACCGATTTAACGATTGAAAGATTGAAAGATTGAAAGATTGACGATTAAAGTTGTGGGGCAATCGTCTTCTTTAACCAATCAGTCAACATTTTGGTTTCGTACATAAAAGGTTTGTCACTTAGAGACTGTATCCCCCCCATGAAACCCATATCCGTCAGTTTTTCATCACCCGCAATAATCACTTTATCGTTTTCTAAAACTTGATAGGAAAAAGTTATACGCGGTGGATAAATGTCTTTAATAATGCGTAAATCATTGGCGGTCGCGCCAAAGGTTGGGCGCATATCACCCGCCAGATCAACATCGGTGATAGTCATTTCAAGCTTTTGATTCGGCTTTAAAATCTTCGCAGCTTCTTTATTGATGTTTTCTGTTAAGGTCTCAAATAAGCGCTTTTCATAGCGGGATTGGATTTCCCCCGATGATTTGATATCGCGAAAATCCTTAGGACTTTGCCAAACAATTTTAACCACCCCATCTTCGGTGACGGGATTCACTGGCGCTTCATCGGCCGCCCAAGCCGCACTGCAACTTAATACACCTGCGAGTAAAAGGGACTGAATTTTCATGTTTGCCTCCAAGGCCTAGATAACTTTCTGAGAACCACAGTACAAAATCTAACCTGAACTAGAGCTTAACGCAAAACTGATATAAGTACAGCTAATGCTGTGTAAGCTTTTGTATAAATACGTAAATTTTATCTGATAACCACAATTGACACGTATCTTTTTGTATCGAGACTGCACTAAGTAAGTGTATAGTTATCAATTTGTGAACATTTTACGCGCATAACCACAAAAAAAACGTTATCCTTCCGCTATTGTTTACATGGCTCACTTAATAAAAATGAAATTCCCCGTTGTACCTGTGTTCATTCTTATCCTGTTTACCTGCGTAGTTAGTGCGATTTGGTTTATCTCCCCGAGTGATAAAAATACCGGCCCTAAAACTTGGTCTGCCTTTGTCTATAACCATGGCTATGACTCTGGAAAGTATAAAAAAACGGATAACTTTGACAGCTATGAGACCTGCCGCGATTTTGCTCGCGAACAATCGGCCTTTTACGACGATGTACCTTGGGAATGTGGTTCTATGTGCCAGTTCGATACACGCAAGCAAGGCTTTCAATGCAAAGAAATGAAGAATGAGCGCTAACTAACCGTTCAGCATAGGTTCAATATTTATACAATAAGCTAAGCCCCTCACAGTACAACTCGTTTTCTTTACCGTCTAAGGATGCACGATTTAGAACTGACGTGTTAAACGTAATTTTTAACTTGGAGCTTACCTATGAACCTAAAAACAGCAAGTTTATCAAATCCTTACTCACGTAAATTTGCTTTACTGGCTCTGCTAACGATCGGAACTTGCATAAGTCTTTCAAGCCATGCGGCGCCATTGACCATCAGCCAACAACAGGCGGTTAACGCTCATTTTAGCAAATTGGCTCAGACGCAACATGCGGCTGAAACCCAAATGACTGAGCAGCTTAAGCAAGATTTTACTCAGCAATTAACTGCGCAAGAACATGAGTTTATGAATGACATCTGCCCTAAATACGGCATGACCTTCGATGTCACAACCAATGCCTGCTTACGCTCATAAGCGATTGCAAGATTAAAATGGAAAACGGGCGCTGAGCTCAGGGTATTGTTGCTTTAAATCCTTGGGCTTAGTGCTAAATTTCTTCCCTACGGGCGTCGCCTTGCCCGATGGCATAAAGGGCAGCTCATCACCGGTTCTATCTTCATATAATTGCCCAGCAATAAGATCGTATTCATCCACAAAGGGATAAGCATAGGCATCTCGCTCAGGCCAAGCGGCTAAACGCGCTAAAGTATCAGGCTGATTGACTACACCATCGTAGATTTCTTTGCCGAGTGAAATCAAAAAACACCTGAATTCGGCAAAAGCATATTCAGAATCACAGCCAGTAATAATGTAAGCCGCACCCCACACCGACCACAAATAGCTCCGGCGCATTTGCTGACCAAAGATTTTATCGAAGGCTTTTAGCTCTTCATTACTCAGTTCGGCGAGTTTCTGCTTCAGTGCTTGAGTCAAAGACTCCTGTGATTGCGCCGCTTCCGTTCGCGTGACTAAACCCCAAAACTCAACTTCTGTCATAAACTTCACCTATTAGAGCCTTTCGCAAAAAGGCATATTCTACACGATATTAAGGTTATGCTGGACTCGGATTAGGGCATTTCCTACACTTGCTCATCTTCTTAGCTACCTGTCTACACATACATCTATGCCTAAACGTCTTATGCTACTGATCTCTTTATATTGCCTCTTCAGCATTGCCGCACTTTTACGGGCTGTGACAACGCAATCCTTTGATGTATTTACCCTAGGCGTACTCCCCGTGCTCGTTGGCATAATGATGCGCACCCCGTGGTCGAGCTTAGTATTGAAGATTTATATCGGCATGCAAACCTTAGGATTTTCCGCCCTAGGCATTACAGCGATTATTGCCTATCGTATTACCCCTGAAGATGTAAAAGTGATTGTTTCTGGTCACAATATTCCTATGTTGCCGCTTACTGTAAGCATTATTGTCATTTTACTCCTGCAATATTGGATCGCATTTTCTAAGGTCACGAGTCATTATTTGACCCGTCAAACGCAGTAATGGACATTTGTTGCTAAGCTGTTACTAATCGCGTAGCTTAGCGACCCAATAAAATACTTGCGACTCTTAACTTGAAGTAGACTATGAGCCATTTATCGCCCAGTGAACTTTCCATTCTTTTGGTAGAACCTTCAGATATCCAGCGTCGAATTATTATTCAACGCTTACAACAGGAAGGCATTCTCAGCATTCAAACCGCAGAAAACATTGAAGCGGCTAAAGATATTATTGCTCGCCACAAACCCGATCTTATCGCCAGCGCCATGCATTTTGATGATGGCACCGCCATCGATCTCTTAGGCTACTTAAGGGCTAGCGCTGACTGCAAAGATATTCAATTTATGCTGGTCTCGAGCGAGTGTCGCCGTGAGCAACTTGAGATATTCCGCCAATCGGGTGTGGTCGCTATCCTGCCTAAGCCCTTCAGTGCCGAGCATTTAGCCACAGCCTTAAATGCCACAATCGATCTGCTCAGCCACGATGAACTCGACCTCAGTAATTTCGATGTGCAGGATGTGCGCGTATTAGTGGTCGATGATAGCCGCATGGCAAGAAACGTTATTAAACGCACTATCGGTAACTTAGGGATGAAACTGATTACCGAGGCCGAAGATGGTGCACAGGCCATAGAGTTGATGAAAAACAATATGTTTGACTTAGTGATCACTGACTACAATATGCCAAGCGTAGATGGCCTTGCGCTGACTCAATATATCCGCAATGAAAGCCAACAATCGCATATTCCCATCTTGATGGTGTCTTCCGAAGCCAACGATACCCACCTCAGCAATGTGTCCCAAGCGGGTGTGAATGCCTTATGTGACAAACCCTTTGAACCCAAATTGGTTAAAAAATTACTCTATCAACTGTTAGAAGAATGAAACCAGAATAAAACTTAAGTCACGAACTGAGTAAATATTCTGCGCTTTACCGAACATCCTGCGGCAGCTTAGACGCAAAAGGCTTTCCAAGCGCTGAACCTTATGGCATGTTAGGCACGCTTATTTCAAATAAATCTACGGAAAGAAGAGACAATAAAAATGAACAAAACTGAACTTATCGCCAAAATTGCAGAAAATGCCGATCTAACGAAAGTAGAAGCCGCACGCGCATTGAAGTCTTTTGAAGCAGCCATTACCGAATCAATGAAAAATGGTGACAAAATCTCCATCGTAGGCTTCGGTTCGTTTGAAACTGCGACTCGTGCTGCTCGCACTGGCCGTAACCCACAAACGGGTAAAGAAATTCAAATCGCTGAAGCGACTGTGCCTAAGTTTAAAGCGGGTAAAACCCTACGCGACAGCGTAAACTAAGCGAGAAAATTCAAAACAACGCCTCCATTGTGAGGCGTTTTTTTTGCTTTCTTCCAGTGAAACCCTGAATATTTTTTGCACAACAAGAGTGCGCCTCTGCCCCATAAGCTGGCAAATGAAAACATTTTATTAACACTTGATATTCTAATGTATTGTTTTACATATGATTGTAATAGTGGCATGTGATTAGCAAATCCCTTCTTAGAAAAAAACCAAGATGCACTAATGACCACTGCTTACTTAAGTGCGCCAATGGTGAATCGATAAATAAGTCAATCGAGGGGATGAGCATGAAGAAATCACTGTATAGCGTTTTGGCCTTATCGACGGGAATGTTACTGGCTGGCAATGCCTTTGCAGCCGTATCAGGCAACATTGGTGGTACCTCTAATTACCTATGGCGCGGTGCGACCCAAACTAAAGATGCGGTCGCAATCCAAGGTGGGATTGACTACAGCCATGATTCTGGATTTTATGCTGGCACTTGGGCATCAAATGTGGATTTTGGTGACGATACGAGCTACGAGCTGGATCTCTACGCGGGTTATAGTGGCAATATTACCGAAGACATCAGTTACGACTTTGGCTACCTCTACTACGCCTACCCAGACGCTCCTGGCAGCATTGATTTTGGTGAACTCCATGCTGCAGTGACTTGGAAGTGGCTTGAACTGGGTTACTCCCATGTCATCAATGCCAGTGACGATGTCGCCGCCGATCCGTTAGATAATAAAGATCTCAGCTATCTTGCCGCGACTGTCTCTGTGCCTCTCACTGAAAAACTTAGCTTATCAGTGCACTATGGCTACTCAAGCGGTGATGTTGTGCAATCTTGGTTTGGCGAAGATAACTATGCCGACTATAACGTCACACTCAGTGCAGATACCAGCATGGGCACAGTGTCGTTCATGGTTTCTGATACCGATCTCACCGATGATGATGCCAAACTGGTACTCGGCTATTCCTACAGCTTTGATCTCTAAGATCTAACATTTAGGATCTTACGTCTAAGCTCTAAGCATAAAAAACGCCACCTTAAACGGTGGCGTTTTTTTAGCGTAATCAACTATTAGGCAATAATAGGTCTATTGGTTTTACGGGCAGCGACCATTTTCTCGATATATTCAACAATAGGCTCAGTCACTGAAATCCCTGTGGTTTGTTCAATCCCTTCAATGCCTGGCGCCGAATTAACCTCAAGGATCAAAGGGCCACGGTTAGAGCGTAAAATATCCACCCCAGCGACCACCAATCCCATCGCTTTCACCGCCGCAATCGCCATTTTACGTTCCACTGCAGTGATTTTAACCACCTCACCACAGCCACCCAAATGCAGATTAGAGCGAAAATCCCCCTCGGGACCTTGGCGCTTCATAGAGGCGATGACCTTGTCACCGACAACAAAACAACGAATATCACTGCCATTGGATTCTTTAATGTATTCCTGCACTAAGATATTCGCTTTCAGCCCCAAGAATGCTTCTATCACGCTCTCAGCAGCCGTTTTCGTCTCAGCTAATACCACGCCAATCCCTTGAGTACCTTCGAGTAACTTAATGACTAACGGAGCGCCGCCCACCATATTGATGAGGTCGGGGATATCATTTGGCTTATTGGCAAAGCCAGTCACAGGCATACCAATCCCTTTGCGGGAGAGCAATTGCAGCGCCCGTAATTTGTCCCGAGAACGCGCAATGGAGATCGAATCATTCGCGGCATACACGCCCATCATTTCGAACTGACGTACAACGGCACAACCATAAAAAGTCACGCTGGCATGAATACGCGGGATGATGGCATCAAAACCAACTAATTCAGTGCCTTCATAATGAATGCTAGGTTTAATGGAATTAATATTCATGTAGCAGTTCAGCGTATTGATCACGACCGCTTCATGTCCGCGGCTTTGACAAGCCGCCACTAAACGTTGCGTCGAATACAACTGGGGGAATTGGGATAAAATACCTATTTTCATTGCTGAGTGACCAACTTAAGCATGAGTGAATAAACCGTTCTGCAGCACTAAAAGTACAGCGACAGAAAAAGGGGCTGATATTTGTCTATTGCTCAGTGTAAAGCAAGAAAATATTCCTCACCAGACGAAATCACTATGCTATTGAAATAGTTCGGGACCTCTCACACAGGGAGCTGAGTTTGGGTTAATAGTGGCAGAATATACTTGGCCTCAAACGCCGCGGTATCTAAGGGACGTGAAAATAAATACCCTTGTAAAACCGTGCAATGGCGTGCAGTACAAAACTCTGCTTGCTCTAACGTTTCAACACCCTCCGCCACAGAAATAACATTAAACCCATAGGCAAAGTTGAGTAAAGCGGCGAGCAATCGGGTGTCTTTTTCATCTTTGTCGTAGGAAGCGACAAAGCTTTTATCGATTTTCAGCACGCTGATCGGAAACAGTTTGATGTGTTCTAATGACGAAAAACCCGTCCCGAAGTCATCGAGGGCAAAACGCACCCCTAATCCGGCGATTCTATCGAGCACTTTGGCATGTTCATGGGGATCTTCAATGAGGCAATTCTCTGTAATTTCAAGCTCTAATGCTCCAGCAGGCAAGCCTGTCTTAGTCAATATATGCACTATTTTATCGAACAGGTTCTCATTGCCTATTTGAGAGGCTGAGAGGTTAACTGCAATAGTAAATTCTTGGCCTAAAGGCTGTAACTGGGATAACCAAATCTGAGCTTGGGTACAGGCTTGTTCAAGCACCCAATCATCAATGTCATCCATTAAGCCAATTTCGTCAGCAATAGGTAAAAATTGATCGGGGGCGATAATGCCATCCACTGGATGCTGCCATCGGATAAGGGCTTCCATCCCCACCAACTGATGGGTTTTCGCATTAACCTGTGCTTGATAGTGGACCTTAAACTCATTTCTTTTTAAGGCCATACGCAAACTTGATTCGATATGATTGCGGTAGCGTACTTCTTTATCTAAGGCTTCGGAATAAAACTGGATCTGGTTTCGGCCCATCTTTTTAGCGCGATACATGGCGATATCGGCGCATTTCATCAACTCAGAACTGTTCGAAGCCGCTTCATTATAAAAAGCCACACCGATACTGGCACCGATAAGCACATCGTTATCACCGAGACAAAATTCATCCTCAAAGACTTTGAGCAGTCGATTGGCCACTATCATGGGGAAATATTTATAATCGTTATCTGTCACCAGTACGACAAATTCGTCACCACCTAAACGGGCAATAATGTCACCATCTCGCAGCACTTCACTTAATCGAGCCGCCACTTGAACTAACAGCACATCACCAGTTTGGTGGCCTAAAGTGTCATTGATCGCCTTAAAATCATCGAGATCGAGTAAGATAACGGCTAAATAATCGTGGCAACGTTTCGCCCTTGCGATCGCTCGATTCAGACACAGTTCAAAGCCATAACGATTAACCAACTTAGTGAGCGAGTCGTGCTCGGCCAGCTCTTTGAGTTTTTGATGGCTATTCCGTAACGCCAATGCCATTGAAGATCTTTGTTTCGCATAGCGAATCGCACGGGTTAAGATCCGCGAGTTAACCTCATCCTTAAGCAGAAAATCCTGCGCACCTAATTCAATGCAGCGCTGGGCCAGTTTTTCATCTTCATAGCGACTCAGCATCACGACCACAGTCTGATCTTGCGTCATGGCATTGAGCTTAATTAACACTTCTAACCCATTGGCATCGGGCAATAAATAATCCAATAGAATGCCGTCGAAATGACGTTCTAAAGCAAGATTCAAACCATCAAATGCACAATTGGCTTCGATCACATTAAACGTCAATTTCGACTGCCTAAGTGCTCGGATAATTGCCGTTCTATCGACTTCATCATCATCGATCAGTAGTAAATCCATATACTCACCTTATGCGGATGGGAGCTCGACTATTCGCCAGTAACCTTCAAGCATATTAAAAATATTGTTAAAACCGTCCTTTATGTCAGTTTTAACCATGTAGCCAGCCACATGATGGCTATAGGCTTTCATTCTATCTTCATCGGTACTCGACGTCGTGAGCATAAAAACGACAGATGATGAAAGTGAAGGATCTGAACGTATCCGCTCAAGAAACTCAAAGCCATTCATTCTTGGCATATTAAGGTCGAGCAAAATAAGATACGGACCTTTAATCGTGTCTAAGCTGGTGAGAATCGCTAGTGCCTCAATGCCATCCCGCGCTCGTACTAAGGGATTGAGTAACCTAAGTTGCCTCATCGCCCGCTGCACGGCCATGTAATCCACATCATCGTCATCAACTAATAAAATGGTGACCTGTTGATATTGCTCTGCTGCTCTCATAGAAGCTCCTTTTTCACTATTTGCTTAGGCCAAGTAAAGTAAAAACAACAGCCTCTGCCCTGCGATTTGAGTTGAATATTCCCACCTAAACTTTCAACTGTTTTCTTCACAAGTGATAACCCTAAACCACTGCCCTCGACTTCATCCCTAGGTTTAAGTGTTTGAAACATTTCGAAGACTTTATTCTGATAGGCACTTGAGATACCAGGGCCATCGTCTATCACACTAAATAGATAATGTTTATCCGCGGCCTCACATAAGACAGTGATCACACCTGTGCCTAAGTCATGGTGTTTAATGGCATTGCTGATTAAATTTCGTATCACCAATTCCAACAGTGCGCGTACAGTATGGAAATTTGGAAACTCCCCTTTTAGAACTAATTCAAACCCCTGTGGCGGCGCGACGAGAGCAAACATGTCTTCAGTCAGTTGCCGACTGTTGACCTCGGTGGTTTCAGTATCGACACGGCCAATACGGGAAAACATCAATAGCCCATCGAGCAATAACACCATGCGATGAATACGACTTTGGATCAGCCCGAGATATTTCTGCACGTTTTCATTGGTGTTATCGGATAAATCCTCTGCTAACCAAGAAGTTAACTGCTCGATACCCCGTAGTGGGGATTTCAAATCATGGGAGGCGATATAGGCAAAGCGGTCGAGTTCTTGATTAATCCGCTCAAGCTCTTGCATGTGTTCTGCACGCTGGACTTCAATGCGCTTACGTTCAGACACATTGTTAATCGTCGCGAGAATGAAAATGCCATTACTGAAATGAATAGGCGTCAGCCCCACTTCTATCGCGAGTCGACTGCCATCCTTACAACAGCCAAATAAGTCATCCCGCATCGACATATTTTTCGCAATCGGCTGCACTAAGTAATTATTCATGTGCTGCTGGTGCACATCCCTCAGCGCGTCTGGCAATAACATATTAATAGAGCGACCGAGTAACTCATCTCTGGCATAACCAAATAAACGTTCGGCATGGGTGTTTACCAATGTAATAATTCCAGCCTTATCCACCATAAACAGTGCGCTTGGAGAGGCTTCAATGACGAGTCTAAAGCGTTTTTCATTCGCGATTAGCTCAGAGGTAAGTAATGACTCTTTATATCGATTACGCGCCATGATTAGCACCGAGTAAAACAATGCCAAAATGAATGCACAACCGATAAATTGCAGCCAGATACCTTGGGTCTCTTCCGAGCTTGAAATAAAACGCGATTGTGACGAAATGTCCAAGCGCCACTGCCTACCGCCAATCAAGTCAGTCTGTGACTGATAAAACACATCTTTTTGATTTGGAAGTACTTTACTACTAGTAAACATTAAACTGTCGGCATTTGCCTGCGGGCTTTCATAAATGGCGAGCTTCAAACCTGAGAATCGATCCCCCATAATTCCTTGCATGAGGTCGTCCATCCTAAACGCCGCATACACGAGTCCAATCGCCTGCTGCTTCCGCTCTGCCTCCGTTGCCACAATTCCTTGATAAATTGGCAAATACATCAAAAAACCCGCTTGAGCATCTTCGGGAGTATCTTGAACTAAAGCGACCTTGCCAGAGATAGTTGGCTGGCCAGTGCTAATGGCGTGATCTATGGCTTTACGCCGATTAGCCTCGGAACACATGTCATAACCAAAGGCTCTTTGATTGCGCCAATCAAAAGGCTCTAAATACAAGATCACGCAATACTGATCACGAACTCCTTCAGGGTAAATTTTATAGTCTTTAAAGCCTTCGGCTTGAACTTGTTGAACGTGGGCATCTAATGTGTCAGGTTTAAGTAACTGAGCATAGCCAAAGCCTTGGAAACCCGGGTAATACTCGGATAAATGCGCATTGACAACATAGGTTTGCCACTCCTTTCGGGTCACATCATTTGAAGATAATAACAAGCCGACACCACCGCGTAAGACTTGCTCGTAGGCAAGCATTCTGCGATTCACCGCTTCGGTTAACTCTTGAACACTGTTCTCGAAACGCTCTTCACCCCTATCTCTAAGATATTGCTCCAGCACATACCAAGAAATGCCCATGAAAAGTAAAGCAGTGACAATCATCAGCCAGCTAGAGCTCAGCACGCTAAAGTAGATATTATTTGATGGGCTATGCGATTTAGAAAACTCATCCTTGTCCATATGAGCCAATTCCCTAGCAAAAGATTAGCAATAAACACAGCTACAAGTGTTGTTGCAATTATGCCTAAATTCAAGTTTATCCTACTATTTAACTCGGAATTAACCCGAATATATCGATGACACTGTTGTGCTCTCAATCACAAAATAAGCAAGAACTGAATTAATCAAATATCCAATTGCAACCTCAGGCTTAAGCCAAACAGCGGCAAGCTGAATCATCCGGCACACGGGAAGAATTTTTCACCCTGACTCACAAAATTATTTGCTTTTCTACCCTACTCTTTTTAGTTAGAAAGTCGTTAGGAACAACAAGAGGAATTCGTTATGGCTCATATTACTGAAGTCGTGCCCAACGATACTGAACTTGAGGCAATGACCACACCGAGAAACAGCAAAGCTGCCGAGGCAATGCAACATAGACGTGAAGTCAAAAAGCGTTTAGAAGACTACCTCGAACGGGCGGAGTTAAAGCGTGCATTAGGAGATGACGATTTTTTCTAGCCTATTTGATCTCAGTATCTAGTGGGCAAAATTAGGGTGATGCTGCGTTAAATCGCAGATTGCTCATCTAGAACTCATACAGTTCGTGTCCACTCAGACCTAATATCTCACCCAGCCCTCAGTGCTGGGTGTGACCTTGTTTAGCCCTCTTAATCACCACCTTCAAAGCTACATCATCCTTGTCACTTTTTACCGCTTTTATAGGCTTGCGTTTTAATCAGCAACCATTCGGCCTTAGCACCTAAATAAACGTAAGCACCTAATCCTACGAGTAAACCAACTACGGCTAACATAATCCAAATCGCGGGTTCAATATATTGTTTCTCACCGAGTGACGCCTTGAACATAGTCAATAGCGCCTCAATGGAAATGGCAATGAGGATGGTAGACACAAACCGTGTAATGGTTCGCCGTGTTGAACTGTGGCGAAAGATATCCTTATGCATTAGCACTTCTTCTTCGAGAATCGTTTTCCCAAGATCAAAAATCGCTAAAGCCAGCGTCATAAAAATAATGATCCCAAAGGGTTGCAGTGGATCTTGGCCAATCCGCTCGACCGTAAAGAGTCCGTAAATATCCCGCAATGCGGTCCAGAGCAATACAGTGACCAGCACAAACAACCCAGCGACTATCACGCCATAAACCGCTTTAAATGCCGGCGTTACACGCCGCCGTGCACTGTCGCCCATCATAAATTCAATCAAACGCGTCAAGTCCACATCCACCACTAAATAACCCAGTTTTTGCTCCTGTTGATAAATCGCTAAAGAGGCGGAAAGGCATAAATTACCACTGGCATTGGATAAATAGGGACGTGTAATGTTGACGCCATCGGACTCATCACGATTAGTGAAATAGGGTCGTTGGCTGCGATCACGATTGCCACCTAACGGAATTAACTCAATTTGGTGGTCTACTACAGCAATATTCTGACTTATCTGCAAACCTTGGCTATCGAGTAAATACATCAGCTCAACAAAGGGATAGCTCTTCGCGATTCCTTTCATCGCTTTGACATCGACCTTAGGTTGCTTAAATAACTCGGCATCGGCAATCCCAGTTAAAATCGATTCCATCAGTTCATGCACTGTGGCTTCGTATTCGTGATACCGCTCGATCACACTCAAATAACTCATCGCAGCCATGTTTCGCTCCAATCAACCGATTTCTAAGTCCAGAACAAAGCAGCTTTAATGCCATATCAATAAAATACTATTAAACAAATAGTTACTAATTTATGGCTCATAAACACAGCGCTAAAATAGTCACAGGTGCACCAAAATGATTCACAAAACCGATAACAGTTAATTTATGCAATCGGTATATTTCCTCAGCTAGCCTGCGAATCAATATGAATAAATGAGGTTTAAGGCTATGATTAGCCACATCTCTCTCGCTGAAATTACCTGCAGGATATACGGGAATGTCTGAGTCGTTAGCCCAATATCAACAAGATCTACGCCGTTTTTCCGATGAATTAATTCGCATCCAAACGCCAATAAAAATCTTAGATGCTATCAAATGGCCGCGGGAAATGGAGGAGCGCTTTCTCTCGAATAAGGGCACTGTACTTCCGGCTATCAAGCAAGAGTTCTATCAAAACATTGCCTTACCTTTTGACCCCGTCAAAACCCACGCAGAACTCGCCTCCCTAAAACAGGATATCCATAGACGTTTAGGTAAACGGGATAAACTCGGCAAGATATTGGTGGCTAACGTCGATCAATATCGCCTTGTGGTCGATATGCTCGAAAACAGAGGCACGCCGACCTTTGGTAAACTTAGCCAAGAATTATACGGCAGCGCGAGTCACAGATTGCACGGCGATCGTCATACGCTGCGACAGTTAGGCGATAAACTCAGTTATATCTTCTCGCTGCCGGCAGCGAGACACATGAATAAACATCACCCTAAGATTATTAGCGCACCCGAAGCAGTTCACGTGCTCAGTCAACGTTTAGAGAAATACTTCCATAGCGATGACATGCGCGTGCGCCTCAGTGACGGTATCGTCTCCGATGCCGCTGTAGGTGGCGATACCGTTAAGCTCAATAGCAAAGCCATGTTCAGCGAGTCGGATCTCAATGTATACGAGGTTCACGAAGGTTGGGTGCATGTCGGCACTACGCTAAATGGTCGAGCCCAACCCCACGCCACTTGGCTCAGTGTCGGTTCGCCGCGGGTAGCCGCGACTCAAGAGGGTTTAGCTGTTTTACTGGAAATGCTGACCCTAAGTTCAAATCCGGGACGAGCTCGGCGTATTAGCGACCGTGTCGCCGCGGTCGATATGGCAGAAAATGGCGCCGACTTTATTGAAGTATTCAATTATTTCAGAGGATTAAACCTGAGCACGACCGACAGTTATCGCGTCACCCAAAGGGTTTTCCGTGGGGGTATGGTAGAAGGCGGCAGCTTCTTCACTAAGGATATTTCCTATGTGCGCGGCTATGTGGAAAACATCAACTTTATCCGCAGCGCTATCACCTCAGGCCTTCCCGAACTTATCCCTATGTTGTTCCTCGGTAAATTGGCGATCGAAGATATCCCTGTGTTATACCAGGCCTGCCAAGAGGGCATACTGACGACACCGAAATATTTACCGCCCATGTTCGATAACTTTAGTGGTCTTTATGCTTGGTTTGGTTTTGCTTCAGGTCTCGCGGGAATCGATTTGAAAGGCGTACAACGTCACTTCACTCGCCTGTTTAAAGACTTACCAAACGTCGAACCAACCTTTGAGTTACTCGACGATACTGAGTTCGATAACAACTCGGATTAATACGTAAATATTATTGATTTAAATGAAAAAAGCTCACTACTAGGTGAGCTTTTTTATTCTAACGTGACTCAACTTTATTCATCAGATTAAGATTGGGCCTTTGCTGCTTCATCGGCACGCTTTTTAATGAAGTATTCCCGCGTTAACCCAAAGACCACAGGGCTTAATAGTGCCAAGGCGATTAAGTTAGGAATGGCCATCATGGCGTTTAAGGTATCAGCCAATAGCCAGATAAAATCCAATGAACTCACCGCGCCTAGTGGCACGGCTATGGTCCATAGCAACCTAAAAGGTTTTACCGCTTTGATTCCAAAGAGATACTGCACACATTTTTCGCTGTAGAAGCTCCAGCCAATAATGGTGGTGAAGGCAAAAATAGACAAGGCGATGGCGACGATATAATTACCCAGAGGCAAAGCATGGGAAAAAGCGTATGACGTCAGCGCGGCGCCATTCTCACCTGAGGTCCAAGAGCCTGAAACCACAATGGCCAACCCTGTAATCGAGCAGACCACGATCGTATCGATAAAGGTGCCGAGCATAGCCACTAGCCCCTGCGCCACAGGATTATTGGTTTGTGCCGCAGCATGGGCTATCGGCGCACTACCTAAACCCGCTTCGTTGGAGAATACGCCGCGCGCTACACCAAAACGAATCGCCGCCCACACAGCTGCACCCGCAAAACCGCCTTGGGCTGCGACAGGATTAAAAGCACTGTGAATAATTAGGGCAAACGCCGCTGGCACATCTTGAATATGCACCACCAATACACCAAGGCCAGCAGTGATATAAAAAATCGTCATAAATGGCACTAACTTACCGGCAACTTCAGCTATACGCTTAATGCCACCCATCAATACCGCGCCCACGAGCAACATCATCACCACGCCCGACACCCAAGCCGGAACGCCGAAGTTACTGCTTAATGCTGCTGCCACTGAGTTGGCTTGTACTGTGTTACCAATACCAAAGCCAGCGAGTGAGCCAAAAATCGCAAACAGTGTGCCCAACCAAGCCCACTTCTTGCCGAGACCATTTTTAATGTAATACATAGGGCCACCGACATGGTTGCCCTGATCATCTACTTCGCGGAATTTAACCGCCAGCACGGCCTCAGAATACTTAGTCGCCATGCCCACTAATGCGGTGCACCACATCCAGAATAACGCGCCTGGGCCACCGACAAAAATCGCCGTCGCCACGCCCGCGATATTACCCGTACCAATAGTGGCTGAAAGGGAGGTCATCAGCGCATTAAACGGACTCACATCCCCTTTCACATTTTTATCTTTGTCAGGAATACGGCCAGACCAAAGTAACTTAAAGCCTGTGCCTAACTTCAGAATGGGCATTAATCTCAGCCCGAGGGAAAGAAACAAACCAACGCCTAAGATCATCACCAACATAGGTGTGCCCCAGACAAAGCCATTAATCAGGCCAACAAACTCCGTAATCGCTTCCATTCAAACCTCGTGATTGCTTGTTATTGTTATAGTTTGACTGACGCCGTCGGATTAGGACTTGGCCTAACGAACACGACATATCAAGGAGCCAATCTAACAGTTGCACCTCAGATTACAACGAATAGTTAACAATTGGAAATCTAAATCATCTGCGAATTTATCTGAAATGGATTGGCACGCAGAGTCGTTGCCGAGCGGTGAGATATTGATTTGCAACACAAATAAAAACTCCCCGCATTGAGTATGCAGGGAGCCTCTCGAGCAGTGCGCCGTAAAGTAGGATACTTAACTTAAGCTGGTTTCCACACTAACTGTGGCAGCGCGGTTAAATCTAACCTGTCGCCATGGGTCGCAATCGCGGTGGCTTGAGGTTTAGTCTTAGGATCTTGGTTAACCACATCGACCAATCCATGCTGCGCATCGGGTTCTCCGTGGACTAAAATCAGCGGCGGTTGACCTTCAAAGTGGCGATACCAACGCAATAACTCAGCTTGATCCGCATGGGCAGAAAGCCCGCCCACTGTGTGTAATTTTGCCGCGACTTTGATGCTATTTCCGTGGATAGTCAGCTCCTCAACACCGTCGACCAAGGCACGTCCCGGTGTGCCAAGGGCTTGATAACCACAGATAATCACATCGCATTCAGGACGCCATAAATTGTGCTCTAAGTGGCTACGAATACGCCCACCGTTACACATGCCGCTACCCGCGATAATGATCAATCCCTTATGCACTTCGTTCAGCGCCATCGACTCTTCGGTCGTCTGGATAAATTCGACATTCGACAACAGCGGATGCTGCCCAGGATGTTGGCGGGTAAAACGTTTAAAATCCTCATCCATTAACGGATAATTATTGACATAGACGCGAGTCGCCTCAATCGCCATGGGACTGTCTAGGCAGATTTTCCAGCGGCCGAGATCCCATTCTTTAGCATATAAATGAAAGAGATATAATAACTCCTGCGCCCGTCCAACCGAGAAAGCTGGCAGTAAGATATTGCCTTGGCTCTCGTTGACTGTCTTAGCAAAAATGTCTTTCAACTCGGCTAAGGTTTCAGTCCAACTGCGGTGAAAACGGTTGCCGTAGGTGCTTTCCATTAACACTAAATCCGCCGTATCCACTAAGGTCGGATTGCGTAAAATCGGCATACCCGCACGGCCAAGATCGCCACTGAAGACGACTTTTTTCTGGGACTTACCCTCGCCTAACCACAATTCAACCAACGCAGAACCTAAAATATGCCCCGCATCTGAGAGGCAAATATCCACATGGGGAATGACCCGAGTTACTTGGCCGTATTCCAGCGGCACAAATTGGGTGATGGCCTGTTCAGCATCTTCGACGGTGAATAGCGGTTCTAAGGGTTCAAGATCATGTTTAGCGCGCTTTTTATTGACCCTTTCGGTGTCGCGAGTCTGCAGCATGGCCGCATCTTTGAGCATGATGGCGCACAGTTCTGCCGTGGCTTTATGGGTGTAGATTGGCCCATCAAAACCCGCTTTGACTAAGAGTGGTAAACGCCCAGAATGGTCGATATGGGCATGGCTGAGCACAACAGCGGAAATAGACTCAGGGTCGAAGGCGAAGGGATCATGATTACGCAGTTCATCCGCTTTACCACCTTGGATCAAACCACAATCGAGTAATAAGTGTTCATGATCGACCGAGAGTAAATGGCACGAGCCGGTCACTTCCTCTGTCGCCCCTAAAAACTGCAGTGTCATTCGCATGGTGTCCCTCCAACGTTTTTACCTTGTATAAAGCTAGACTATGCCCTTATTCCTCAAAGAAAAAGGATTAATTGGTCGCATGCGAGCAATGTCAACTTTCGCAGTAACACTCAAACATCAATAACCTAATAAAGGGTATAACTGGCCTTGACGCACGGTTTTATCGGCATGGATTAGGGTGCCATCACGCTGCCATTGTTCGAGCAATATCTGCAATGGCGCTTTGACCTCAGCGGCCGTCATACCAGCGCGAATACTCGGGTTATAGAGCAGTTTGAGCAGAATGAAATCGAGCCCTGTAAGTAAATCCTGCGGGGTTTTATCGTTAAAAATGGAGGGGAATACTTTTTCAGAATCATTGGGCAGCCCGAGCACTTGAGTAATTTCCTCAACTACGCAAGCCACTAACTTACCGTGCATTTGCGCCTGATCGACGGGAATAATCACCCATGCGCGTTCAATTTCACTCTTAGCATTAAGAGCAAACTTGGCCATACACACTGAGCCGTGGACATTTTTCGCCGAACTTGGCCCCATTAAGCGGGTAACTTCACTCTCCCATTGGGATTGACGGGTAAACACTAAGTGCAGATTCGCATCCAAGAGCGTATCCACCAGCTGAATATCATGACCCGTAATCTCGGCTAAGTGCGCTAAGTGCATCTGCACTAATTGGGTGTGCATCGCCCTTTCGCCCACTTGATGCTCAATAAACACTCGCACCGGAACATGCCACTTACGCACACGATGCTTATCTTTATCGTATTCATTTTTAAGGGCGACTTCGCTAAAAGCTTGGGTGATGTAGGCTAAGTTTTTCCAATCTGCTACGGGACCTAGCGCCGGAGTTAATGCCGGAGTTAACGCAGATTGCATTGGCGCAGCGTAAAGCGGACAAGCAGTAGCAAAGAATAAACCTAAGATAAAACACCCACTGCATCCTAAACGCCGCAGACGCGCAAGTAACATTAACCCGTTGCAGTAATCTGTTGATACCTTACACCACGTTTGCATTGGCATTTATTCCGCGACTTGCCGAGGTAACTTAATCGAAATCATAGCAGTGATGCCGATAAAAGCGGTCGAAATCCACAAACAGGCTGCTAAACCATAGGCTTGATACACTAAGCCAGACAGCACAGTGCCGACTAAACGCCCCATAGCATTGGCCATATAGTAGAAACCCACATCCAGCGACACCGCATCTTCACTGGCGTAACTCACAATTAAGTAACTGTGCAGCGACGAGTTCACCGCAAACAGGGCACCAAATAACATTAAGCCCAACAACAAACTGGCCTCAGGATAAAAACTAAACTGTATCGCACTGGCAATAAGCGCTGGTACAAAGGCCAGCAAACTGGCCCAAATTAACGCGCTGCGACCATCGGGGGCTGTATCAGTTAACTGACTTTGCGCTTGGCGATTGCCCGTGATCTTAGGTGCTAGGGTTTGCACTATGCCGTAACCGATAACCCACACAGCTAAAAAGCCGCCCACAGCCCAATGATCCCAGCCTAATTGGCTGGCCAAATACACGGGTAGCGCCACCACAAACCACACATCTCTGGCAGCAAACAGGAATAATCGCGCCGCCGAGAGAATGTTTACGCTGCGACTCTTAGAGAAAATCTCCGTAAATTTAGGCTTATTCTTGGCTTTACCTAAATCCTTTTTCAGCATCACTAAACTGAGTAACCAGACGAGTCCAAGCATGAGCGCCATAGCGGCGATCGCCAGCTCAAACCCGAGCAAGGCAAGCAAGGTGCCGCCGAGGAAAAAACCCGCACCCTTGAGGGCATTTTTAGACCCCGTTAATAGGGCAACCCACTGGTAAAGTTTGCCCTGCTCGCCTTTGGGCACCAGCAGTTTTATCGCGCTTTTGGCACTCATCTTATTGAGATCTTTAGCGATCCCAGATAAAGCTTGCGCCGCCATCACCCAAGGCACGCCTGCGAGCCACTGGGGTAAACTCGCCGCCGGCACTAACAACATGGCTAAGGCAAACACTTGCATGCCAAGGCCCAAGTTCATGGTGCGATTTAACCCTAAACGCGCCCCTAGCCAGCCGCCAATCAGATTGGTCACTACGCCAAAAATCTCGTAGAACAAAAACAGCATAGCGATCGCCAGCGGACTGTAGCCAAGATCGTGAAAATGCAGCACCACTAACATCCGCAGTGCGCCGTCGGTTAAGGTAAAACTCCAATAATTGAAGGTGATCAACAAATATTGCCGCACGGCAGCAGGCAATTGCATCAGTTGTTCAAATGGCTTGGCGGCAAACAATTGAGCTCTCCTAGTGCGGCAAATCAAGCTGGCCGACTAAACGGGCAAGCTCAGCCGTACGGTTAGCGTAGCCCCATTCATTGTCGTACCACACATAGAGCTTAAGTTGAGTGCCATTCACCACCATGGTCGAGAGCGCATCAACAATGCTCGATCGCGGATCGGTTTTGTAATCCACCGACACCAGCGGCCGCTCTTCATAGCCTAAAATCCCCTTAAGCTCACCCTCGGCGGCGGTTTTAAGTAGCGCATTCACTTCCGCTTCGGTAACGGCGCGCTCAAGCTCGAATACACAATCCGTCAGCGAGGCATTAGCCAGTGGTACCCGCACGGCATGGCCATTAAGTTTACCTTTAAGCTCTGGGAATATATGAGTAATTGCTGTAGCGCTGCCAGTGGTGGTTGGGATTAAACTCAAACCACAGGCGCGGGCGCGGCGTAAATCTTTATGCGGCGCATCGAGAATGGTTTGGGTGTTAGTAATATCATGGATAGTGGTCATAGAACCGTGTTTGATGCCTATCTGCTCATGGATCACTTTCACCACAGGCGCAAGGCAATTAGTGGTGCAAGAGGCTGCAGTGACGATTGGGTGCATGGCTGGGTCATATAACTGATGGTTCACGCCCATCACCACATTTAACACGCCCTCTTCTTTCACGGGAGCAGTGACAACCACCCGCTTAACACCTTGATCTAAATAGGCTTGTAATAAGGCTTTGGTTTTCATCACCCCAGAGGCTTCAATCACTACATCGCATCCAGACCAATCGGTCTCGGCAATGGCTTTATTGCGCGTGGTGCGAATAGTTTTATCTTGGATCTGGATCGCATCGGCATTCGCCGTCACGGGATAACGCCAACGGCCATGGACAGAATCAAACTCGAGTAAATGTGCCAATGTATGGGCGTCGCCTGCGGGATCGTTGATCTGCACAAACTCCACCTCATCCCAGTCCCATGCCGCGCGCAGTGCTAAACGCCCCATACGGCCGAAGCCATTAATGCCGATTTTGATTGCCATGATGATATTCCAATATGTTAATTTTAAATTTATATGTCTTTAATTTTTTTATATTTTCTTAACGCTACTAACGGTTTACTTAAACGATAACACCGCCATTGCCAAAGACTGAGTATGGCAATGGCGTGTATTTATTCGCTTATGTTTCTTAACTTATGTGCTTGGCGAACGAGCAGCCTTGATTGACTAAAGCTGACTACAACTTAGTCTCTTAACCATCCTTCAATTTCGTCACGAGTCGGTACTGATCCGCTGTGTATGAGCTCACCATCGATCACTACCGCAGGCGTCTTCATCACTTTAAATTTCAACAGGGTTTGAGGATCTGTATCCTTTTTCACAATCGCATCCACGCCCATTTCTTCTGATATGTCCGCAATCATCTCGGCGGTTTTACTACATTTAGCGCAACCACTACCTAATACTTTGACTTGTTTCATGTTATTTCCTTAAAGATACGGTGCTGCAAAATTAAAAATCCAACCTACTAACGTAAATGCCGTCAATAGCACAACCAACAGCACCGCCAAAAGGCGCCACTGCATCACTTGTTTCAGTAAAATAAATTCGGGGAAACTGGCAGCCACTGTGCTCATACAAAACGCCAGCGTAGTGCCAATAGGCAGGCCGTTCGCCAGCAAACTTTCCATCACAGGAATGATGCCAGTCGCATTGGAATACAGGGGAATACCGACTAACACGGCCGCAGGCACAGACCACCATTGGCCTTGGCCTAAATGGGTTTCAACCCAACCTTCAGGCACAAAACCGTGCAAGGCAGCGCCAAGACCCACGCCGATAATGACCCATTTCCAGACGCGGCCAAAAATCTCAAGCGCCTCAGCTTTAGCAAATTCATGACGTTCAGATAAAGATAAGACCCGCTCAGTGGTAGAAACCTCATTCGATACCGCCATCTGGCGTCCACGAACGAGGGCTTCGGCGGCGAAGGACTGCAACCAACGCTCGGCCTTAATCGCATCTAACAATAGTCCGCCGAGCATACCCACTGTCATGCCCACAGCCACATATAGCAAGGTAAATTTCCAGCCGAGTAAACTCATGAGCAGCAGGACGGCGACTTCATTGATCAAAGGTGAAGTGATCAAAAAGGCCATAGTGATCCCAAGGGGGATCCCGGCCGAGGTAAAACCTAAAAAGACAGGGATACTCGAGCAAGAACAAAAAGGCGTAATGGCGCCAAAAATCGACCCCAGCAAGTAACCTACTCCCTTATTCTTACCCGCTAAATAATCTCGAACTCGCTCAACATCTAAGGAAGCCCGCAGCAAGGCGATGAAATAAATCATCACCACCAGCAATACGAAAATTTTACTGACATCTTCAACAAAAAAATGCACAGCTCCGCCCAAGGCCGAACCCGCCTCTAGGCCAAAAACGCCGTACACTAGCCAAGTCGCAAAATCAGTAAATATTTGGAACATATTGATCCCTACACTGACGGTTTACTTACTTAAATATCGCTAGAATCGCGCGAGTCTGCTCGACCCTAAACTCACAATTGACTAAGACTCTACTCACTTAGAATCAGCACGAAATGACAGAGCACCGCTTATCACTGCCCCCCTGTCACTAATGCTTAACAGCAGTCGCTTAGCAACAGGCCATAACACGATCGGGTCGACCGCCCATCTGACAAAGATTAAGCACGTTCTCCTGCAAAAAGCTGTCGTTATCATCACAGGTTTGGCCAAGTACCTGCTGGCACCAAGGCGCGATCTCAGCATTGATCCGATAAAACACCCATTGACCTTGGCGCCTATCGACCAACAACCCAGCCTTTTTCAACTGGGCTAAGTGGCGCGAGACCTTAGGCTGACTCTCAGACAGCGCAGCCATCAGCTCACACACACATAGTTCACCTTCACGCTGGATTAGCAGTAGGCATTTAAGCCGAGTCTCATCGGCAAGTGCCTTAAAAAATGCGACAGGTTGCATCGATTGATCCCAAAGTTGATTGGAGTATATATGGTAAATAATATATATGAAAAAACGTATGTATTGAGTTATTTTTTAAAGAAATGTGAGATGCATTGACAGGAAGGATTGATTATTTGAAATCAGAATTGATACAACCCAATGAAAAAATTATCGAAAATACTGTTGAACGCTATCCGATAGAGGTGCAGTTTTTACTTCTTGTTCAGCTAATGTCTATTGCTCTAGCAAGATAACTTTATCGTCAGTTGTGCGACATTCATTGTCATTGTTTCCCAGTGACTCACCATCAGTTTCTTTTACAAGAAGTATCCATGATGGCTCAGTTCAAACATCCCTGTTTTAAAAGGTCACTGGTGAAACAATGCCAATCCTAACTAATCCTTTAGCAGTCCGTTTAACTAAAAAATAATTGCCCTGAAGTGAGATAAAATCATTATTTAGCGATTGTAGGTTCCACTGAATTTACAACATATTTCCTTAAGGTGTGAAAGGTGTCGTTTAGGCATTGGTTGACAGTATCGCGCCAAAAGCAATGAGACCAAAACCGCACGCCTGATTGATTCTATGACCAAACTTTTTAAGCATGTTACTCGCGTGTTTTGATGTCACTAGGTAAGCGACTATACAAAACCAAGCTGCATGTAAAAAAGCAATGTAAAAACCATAGGTAATGGCGAAAGACATGCTTTCATTATCAGATGAAATGAGTTGGCTGAAGACGCTAAGAAAGAAAATCATCGTCTTAGGATTCAATGTATTACATAAAAAACCTTGAAATATATACTTTCTAGTTTGTGTGGGTTGAACGTTTGTTTTTTCATAGTCTAGATTTAACTTGGAACTGACTAATCCTGTCACACCAAGATAAATTAAATACGCTGCACCAACATACTTCACTATGCTAAATAAAACCGCATTTTGAGAAACTAAATGACTGATCCCAATAACAGAATAGGTAATATGTACACAAACACCTATCCCTATCCCAAGAGCCGTTAAAACGCCTGCCTTTCTGCCATAAATTGCACTATTTTTAAATACCAAAACAAAGTCAGCTCCAGGACTTACCACGATTAAAAGCCCAAACACTGCAAAACTTAATAACTCCATTTAATCTCCTCACTTTTCATAATTTTGAGATAATTGTATAGATTTATTGATGAGTTATAATCGAAAAAAAGGCATCCTAAATGTGAGAAAAAATCACAGATGAGACATTTAAAAGCATTCTATGTATTTCATGTTACGGCAGAGTCATCGAATTACAGTAAAGCAGCAGAGAAACTTCATATCACTCACGGAGCAGTAAGTAAGCAAATTAAATTGCTGGAGAGTCATCTATCGCAGATGCTGTTTTACAAGCAAGGCAGAGGAATGTGTCTAACGCAGGAAGGTGAATTGCTCAAGCAGTACACTGACATTGCTTTTAATGCTTTAGATAATGGAATTAAGAAGTTAACAAGGGAAAGTAACAAACATCTCGAAGTTTCCTGTGAACCAACATTAACGATGCGCTGGCTGATGCCTCGACTGGCCAGTTTTTTTCGGCTTACGGGTATTGATGTTCGGCTATCAACCGCTGGAGGACCTGTAGATTTAAATGAAACAGGATTATCTTTAGCCATTCGGCGCGATGACTTCGATATTAGCCCTGAATATACGGCGCACAACTTAGTCAATGAGTGGGTTGGTCCTGTTTTTTCCCCTGAATATTGGAGAAAATCTCAGAACAACTTAGGTGATATTGTTCTTCTTCATAGTGAAACGAGACCTTCTGCATGGTCAGATTGGTCATCACGCTCAACACATACCTTTTATACGAACAAGTCCAAATCCTTTGAGCATTTCTATTTCTGCTTACAGGCAGCAGTTGACGGTTTAGGGGCTGCGATTGGATCATATCCTCTTATAGTAGATGACTTGAAAAGTGGGAGACTGGTCGCTCCATTTGGATTTACTCAATCCGGACATAAGTACGTACTGCTCAGTCATACAGAAAGACTGGGAAGCAATGAATTAGAGTTCTTAACGTGGTTAGAAAAAACCATGTCTTTATGCCAACCAGAAACTCCTTAGTTCAGATTTTAGGTATGGAACGCTAACTTAGAAATATCCCAAGCCGTTCAAATCTCACATCACCTTAATAACTGATTTTTTACCCAGCGAGCAGACAGACCATGTCTATGCGTCAGTTAAGTTTTAGAGGAAATCTCAAGCTGAGATAAGTTCAGTCTGTTAAAACAGCGGGGGATTAGTGACTCACCTAAACCTTGATAAGTCATCACATCAAAGTCAGTGCAGATTTTAATGATAAAACAACTTTCATTCGCTAGCCTTACTCTTCCCCCTAAATACAAATCGGTAATTCGATGGGGAAATATCAAACTGTTGACGAAAATGGCGCCGAAGTGAGGTGGTAGAAGCGAAGCCGGCTTGTTCGGCGATGCGGTCGATGGAGTGGTCTGTCGTTTCTAAATATCGTTTCACCATAATAAGCCGTTGATTAACCAACCAGAATGAAAAACTGGTACCAGTGGCTTGCTGAAAACGCCGAGTAAAATGGCGGCGACTGATGCAGGCTTTCTCAGCCATAGTGTCAACCGTCAGCGGCGATGCAATATTTGCTATCGCCCAATCCATAATGGCGGATAAAGGCTCGCGCTGATTAACCGCTGGAACGGGAATATCTATGTATTGAGCCTGACCACCTTGGCGGTGCGGTGGCACAACGAGATGGCGAGCGACTGCGTTAGCCGTTTCAGATCCCCACATTTGCCGAACGATATACAGGCAGCAATCAATACTCGCGGCAGTGCCCGCAGAGGTGACCACATCTCCATTATCGATATACAGCACCTTCTCATCGACAAATACATTCGTGTGCAGATTACGGAAACATTGTGCCCAGCGCCAATGGGTGGTAGCGGAACGTCCGTCGAGTAATCCTGCAGCAGCCACAACAAAAGCGCCCATGCACAGGCCTATGATGCGCGATCCATTGGCGTGCGCTTGCTGCAAGGCATTAATAATACAGGGTTCTGGCTCGTGTGCAGGATCATCCCAACTCGGCACTATGATGATGTCTTTTGAGCTTAATTCATCCAGCCCCTTTTCTACTATCATCGAAAAGCCTGCGCTGGTTTTGAGTATTCCGGGTGTGGCGGCGCAGATGGTGATTTCGCAGGCGGGCGTGCCATCGGCCTTGAGCACTTTTTCAAAGACTTCATAGGGAACTGACAGATGAAATGGAATGATCCCATCAAAGACCACTATGGCTATGGTCACTTTTGAAGCTGCTTCTATCTCACTCTGGTTCATCGTATTTATCATCGTCGGCTCAGACTATCCTTAATGTCGCTCACTCAAAGATACCAGCTAATACTCATTTATGTACTAACGGGTATCTTGCGCTTGTTGGCCGTTACAGTCGCACCACTGGCATGTTGAGCACCGCTTGAGTAGTTTTAATCTCAGCAAAAACATCGGCGACACCGGCTATTGCAGCACGTTGCAGCGTGGCGTGATCTACGATAGATCCGTCCCAAGTTGCCAGATCGCGAGTGGCGGTGGCATCTTCTGCAATGATCACATCATAACCCATAGGCACAGCATCACGCGCCGTGCTCGACACGCACATGTGCGTCATCAGCCCAGTAATCACCAGTGTTTTGATGCCCTTCTCTTTCAGTTGTTGATCAAGATTAGTTCCCACAAACGAACTCGGCGTCGCCTTATTGATAACAAAATCAATATCTAGCGGTTGTAGATCCTGATGAAACTCAGCGTTAACGCTGCCTTCCGCAAATAGTGGCCCAGCAGCTGGTCCTAAATGACGCACAAAATAAACTGGCATCGCATTCTGGTGCGCAAATTTAACCACTTGCTTGGCTTTGCCCAACGCTTGCTTGCCGTTCGGGATCGGCATGCTGCCAGTGAAATATTCGTTCTGAAAATCAATCACCAACACAGCTGTCGTGTTCGCATTCAGTTCCGTTGACGCTTGCGCCTGAGTCATGGTGCGGATTGTCGGTGCTGATACTTTATTGCTTGTCTCTGCGCTGGCCGTTGCACTCGCCATCGAAAGTGCCAGAGCACTGCATATTGCTACTTTTTTCATCGTAAATATCCTTGCATATTCTGTGTCACAGGCCGTATTGCCAAGTGATGCGGGCATTATGCAGAGCGCTTAACGATACTAATAGGCGGCTTTGTGACGAAAAACAGTACTTTTGGGCCAAAGTGGCCGCATCGAACAAATTAGGCCATCAACCAGACGACCAAGGTGATATTTTTCGCGGATTTAGATGCTCAGCACAGTGCTACAACTTAGAAAAGAAAAGAAAGGGAAGAACAGTGCTATAGCATTCAACGCCCACCTCAACGATGCGGCATCACAGCCTATTTGCAATATCAACTTAGTTCTGCTTTGAAGTGAGTGATTGACTATGTGGCAGCGATGTCGGCTCACAGATATTGAAGCTTGATGTGACATCACGACATTGTATCGATGCGATGCATGCAAACGATACCCTGCGGCTCTGGGGCAGTTACAAGCAAGGGGAAGTTCACTCAGTTAACACAGCAGGGGTTACCAACTGCTAACCCCTGTAAAATCATACCATCACAGTCCGCGCTGCCATTCTTGTCTTAGGGGAATGCTGCGCGGCGCATTGATGGCGAGTGCAACCTGTGCCAGCAATTTCGCCTTGTCCTTACCTAATACGCCCTTGAGCACTAGGTAATTAGAGGCATGGTCGGATCTAAATATCGTCTGATCTAATTCCAAATGCTCCAATAAGGTATGCATTTCTTGGAACAAGCCCATTTGATCTGGCAACTGAAATTGACCGCCAAATACCGCGTCCATTCGCTCTGTGCCTAAGGGTAAAGTCACCACTAAAGTAGAGAGATAATCCGGCTGGGCGGCATTCATTAACTTGGCCGAGTTGACAGCATGTTGATGGGATAGCGCGACACCGCCTAAACCATTGAGGATCATCACAGATGACTTCATCCCCGCCGCACGGATCTTAAGTAGTGCCGCTAAGGATGATTCGAAGGTTTCACCCTTTTGGATTTTGGCGAGCACTTCGTCATCGCCACTTTCGCAACCCACATAGAGTAAAGACAGCCCGAGTTCGCGCAGACGTGCGAGTTGCTCTGGGGTTTTATTATTCAAATTGCGCGGCAAACAGTAACTGCTGATGCGCGTAACCTGTGGCAAGTGACGGTTGATCAGCTCACAAATCGCTTCGAGACGCGCAAAGGGCAAACTCATGGCATCGCCATCGGCCAAAAATACCCGAGAAACGGGGGTGCCAGACTGCGCAACGGCCAAAATATCCTGCTCAACCTTGTCGAGCTTTTGTGCCCGAAAGGCTTTTTGCGGCTGGGTATACATGTCGCAAAAGCTGCACTGATTCCAACTGCAACCATTAGTCACTTGCAGTATCAATGACTTCCATTCGGATGGCGGTCTAAATACTGGCTCGATATAGTTAATCAACACTGCAAGCTCCTAATAATTGGTCTCACGGTTAAACAATGATTTGGTGATAAGTTTCCACATGGAACGACTCAACCAATTCGGGCATAACTTGTTGGAAATAATGTTGAATGGCGTCTTTAGCACAGTGCTCATCGAAGGCTGCAATATCGACAAACTTTTCTACAAACGTCACACGGCGTGGTTCATCACGGCTCACATTGAGCTCGTAACGAATACAACCCGCTTCGCGGCGGGTGTCAGGAATAAGGCTCGCGAGCGCCGCGATCAACGCTTCGGTTTTGCCCTCTTTAGCCAGAAAACTCGCCACGCAGGCAATTTGTTGTTGATTAATTTTATAGTCCGTTGAAGTCGACATCTCGGTTCCTTATTGGCTTAATGTTAAATGCTTATGTGCCTAGCTTTTGTTGATCGCTTATGTTGATAATTGATGTAGATAACTCATATTGATAGCCGCTTATGCTGAATGGTAGCGCATATCTAAATGGGGAATACCATCTTCTAAGTACATCTCAGAGCAAGCGATAAAGCCGAGCTTTTGATAGAAGGCTTTAAGGTAATCTTGGGCGCCAATTTGGATCCCCGCATCGGGCCAAGTCGTCAGTGCCGATTCGATGGCGTGCTGCATTAAAGGCATGGCTAGCCCTTTGCCCCGTCCCGCTGGCGATACCACCACGCGGCCGATACTCGCCTCAGGATAACTCAGCCCCGGCGGTAAAATACGCGCGTAGGCAAGCAGTTCTCCGTCTGGCGATAAGCCAATTAAATGCTGGGTTTCTGGGTGCCTATCCTTATCGTCAAGCTCAGGATAAGCGCAGGTCTGCTCAACCACAAACACATCGACTCTTAACTTCAATATGTCGTATAGGGTATTGGCATTTAATTGATTAAATGTAAGATTTTGCCACTGCAAACGATTATCCCTCTGCAAATCATCGAAAAAGAGCTTTGAGTCTACCACAGCATAAAGACCATAAAAAAGCGCCTTAATCCGCGAGGACTAAGGCGCAAAACTGTTGCGCAAACCAATAGATCTGGGGAAATCTAAGGCAACAACAGGATAACGAAAAACGTTATTACTCGACCATGGCATCGTGGGCCACAGGCCCAGTCGGTTTTCGGATCAGCAGCACGGCAAATACAGCGATGAGTAGCAGAGCGCCCATGATGTAAAACACATCGTTATAGGCCTGAATATAGGCTTGCTGACTCATGGTTTTGCCCAGCAAGGCTTTCGCCTGCGCGGCCGCGGTATAGGGATCTGAACCACCCGCCTGCAACATGCTTGCGCTTTGGGCTAAATAGTCCTGCGCTTGCGTGCTCACTGCGGGTAAGGATTCCTTAATATGGGCCAAATGCCCGCGCGCCAGCGTGTCTGATAGGGTCGCGACCAGCGCAATACCAAAAGCGCCGCCTAAGTTACGCATCACGTTTAATACCGTCGACGCCGAAGCATTTTCATGGGGTTTCAAATGCATGGTCGCAAGCATACCAATAGGCACCAGAATAAACGGCTGACCTAAGGCCCGCACCACTTGCGAGGCGATCATCTGCGGTCCGGCATAATCTGCGGTCATCTGGCTATTCATGTAATAGCTAATAGCGAACATTAAAAAGCCAAAGGCGGCGAGATAACGACTATCGAAGCGCTCCATCAATTTCGGCACTAAAGGCAATACCAATAGCTGCGGAAATCCCATCCACATAATCACGCCACCAATCTCTAACGGTGTGTAATCATGGACTTGCGATAGATAAAGCGGGATCAAATAGATAGCGCCGAATAGTGCCATCCCCAGTAAAAAATACGCCACGGTGGAGAGCACAAAATCACGCTTACCGAGTAGACGCAAATTCACTAACGGTTCTTTACGCCTTAACTGGATCCAAACAAACAACACCAAATTGACTACGGCAATAATGGCCAGATTACGAATGAGCTCCGAGCCAAACCAGTCCTTGCGGTTGCCTTCTTCCAGCACCACTTCAAGGCAACCCATACCTAGCGCCATAGTGACTATGCCCGCCAGATCGACATTCTTCAGCTTATCCCAAACGACCGACTGCTTCTCTAAACCGTAGGCCAACATGGCCATAACTAACAAACCCGGTGGCACGTTGATATAAAACAGATAATGCCAGCTAAATTGCTCAGTCAACCAACCGCCTAAGGTCGGGCCGATTGAAGGCGCAAATGTGGCTGTCACGCCAAATAACGCCATGCCGACGGCACGCTTGTTATCGGGTAAAAACTCAAGGATAAGCCTAAAGGCCAGCGGAATCAGCGCGCCGCCAAAGAAGCCCTGTAGCGCCCGAAAGGCGATCATGGCCTCTAAGTTCCACGCCATAGAACAAAGCACAGAAGCAAAGATAAAAGCAGCCGTGGTCCATAACAAATAACGCCTGACCGACAATCCCGTACTGAGCCAGCCAGAGAGCGGGATCGCGATCATTTCCGCCACCAGATACGCGGTTGAAATCCAACTGCCTTCTTCGAGCGTAGCCCCAAGACTGCCTTGAATCTCCTTCATCGATGCATTGGTGATTTGGATATCGAGGATCGCCATAAAGGCGCCGATCAACCCACCAAATACCGCGATCCATGAGCGGCGACTGCCACGCTCATAATCAGTAGGCTTGTTAGGGACACTGATGCCCTGCGCCTCCATATCGGCAGACGCAGTGATAGAGCCAGTTGCGCTCATACTAACGACCTGTATTTGCAGCGATTGCCGATATTGCAGTACCCGACGCCGTATCCACTTTCACGACCGCACTTAAGCCCGGTAGCATGTGTGCTTCTTCCTCAGACAAATCTAAGCGAATACGCACGGGAATACGTTGGACGATTTTAGTGAAGTTACCTGTGGCGTTTTCCGCCGGCAGTAAACTGAATTTGGCTCCGGACGCCGGTGACAGACTATCGATAACACCTATAAAGGTTTTGTCGGGAAACGCATCGAGACTGACCTGCACCGACTGTCCTGGTTGCATATGTTGGATCTGGGTCTCTTTAAAGTTCGCCGTGATCCACACTGCCCCATCCGGAACCAAACTGTAGAGTGCTTGGCCGGGTTGCACGTACTGCCCCACCATAGCGCCACGTTTACCTATCACCCCAGAAAAAGGTGCAGTCACACGGGTATCATTTAATTGAATTTTCGCCAATTCTAAGGTCGCATCGGCCTGTTCTACCACAGAACCCGCCTGATCTAATTGGGCATTAAAAACCGCTAACTCGCGTTGCTTTGCCACTAACACGGCTTTGGCTTCATCGAGGCGGGCGGCGGCAGAATCGAATCCCGCTTGCAGTTGATCGACATCATCTTGAGAGCTGTAATTACTGACTTTAAGCTTTTTCGAGCGGCTCAATTGTTGCTGTGCACGTATTTTATCGGACTCAGCCGCCACGACACCGGCACTGGCTTGGGTGATTAACGCCCGTTGTAACTCAACCTTAGCGGCTAGGGTTTGCAAGTCCGCCTTCGAACTTGCCAGTGAGGCTTCGGCTTGGCTCACTTTGGCGCTAAATTGGTTATCTTCGAGCTGAGCTAATAGCTCACCCTTTTGCACATGCTGGTTATCAGTCACATCGCTTAACACCACATAGCCCGGCACTTTAACGCTGATATGGGAAATATCGGCCTCAACATAAGCATTATCAGTGGTTTCGATAAAACGTACCTGTGTCCACCAGTAATAACCGCCTCCCGCAACCGCAGCGAGTAACAGTGGAACGGCGATAATGAGTTTACTTTTGGACATGAATGACTCCTTGATTAGTGATATCTAGTGTACTACTGTCTCACCAAGTTTATTAGCCAGTAAAAAATCAACCCACTGTTTCACAGGTGTAACAATGATGGATCTCAATCGCGTGCAAATTTTCGCTCAAGTGGTCGAGCAAGGCAGCTTTACGGGTGCCGCCAAAGCCCTTGGGATCACTAAGGCAACGGTCAGTCGCAAGATAGCCGAGCTCGAAGCTGATACCGGCACACAACTGTTATTTCGCACCACCAGAGCCCTAAAACTCACCGAGGCGGGATCGAGTTATTACAATAGGATCAATAAGATCCTCACCGATCTACAGAGCGCCGAAAATCAGCTCAGCGCCCAACAGCAATTGATCAAAGGCAATCTAAAAATTGTCTGCCCAATTGAATTAGGCCAATTGTTTTTAGGGCCGATTTTCGCTCAGTTTTTAACGCTTTACCCCGATATCACCATAGAGGCTGAACTCACCAATCGTAAGGTCGATGTGATAGAAGAAGGTATCGATCTGTTATTTCAAATTGCCGATTCAGGTGACACTCGCCTGCAAAGCTATGCCTTAGTCAACGCCCATAAGTCGTTAATGGCAAGCCCTGCTTATTTGGCCGAGCACGGCACCCCAAAAGTGCCACAGGATTTAGCCAAACATAAAGCTATCCGCTTACAGTCGGCGCATATTGAAGGTGCATGGAAGTTATTCGATGGCAAAACTTGGATTGTCGCCGAGCCCATGACTCAATTGACAGTAAACAATGTCACTCTGGCTCGCGAGGCCGCCATTGCGGGGCTTGGGATCACAGCAGTGCCCTCCATCATTGCCCAAGTGGCATTAGAAAAAGGCTACTTAATCCCGCTGCTTGATGACTATCCTATGGTCCAAACTAAGGTCGTGCTCAGTTATCCACAGCGGGCCTACTTACCTCGAAAATACCGTGTCTTTATCGAGTTCATCTATTCCGCATTATTTAAACGTTGGGGATCGCAAGTATTGGAAGTGCCCGATTTTATCGGCCAAGCCGATCAGGGCGAATAAACAAAATCGAACAAATAAAGCGATCAAAACAGTAACAACTATAACTTTGTAAAGCTTAAATCGCAGCCATAGGGATAAATCCGCTATGTCATAATTGCCTTAATCCTTAAGCCTCTATAAGCTTGGCAAGGTAACAGGCAGCAAAAGACCTTAGGTTTTCCTGATACAGTTTGCATAATAAAATTTAACATTTAATCTCAATTTTGGAGGAAACCTAATGAGCTTAATTAAAGAGTTCAAGGCTTTTGCGTCCCGTGGCAATGTGATCGACATGGCCGTTGGTATCATCATAGGTGCCGCATTCGGCAAGATAGTCTCGTCCTTTGTGGCCGATATCATAATGCCACCGATTGGTATCATTTTAGGCGGAGTGAATTTTAGTGATTTGAGCATAGTGCTGCAGGCAGCTCAAGGCGACGCGCCTTCTGTGGTGATTGCTTATGGTAAATTCATTCAAACCATTATCGACTTTACGATTATCGCCTTCGCCATTTTCATGGGCGTCAAAGCAATCAATCGCTTAAAGCGCAAAGAAGAAGTCGCGCCTAAAGCACCCGCGGCACCGACTAAAGATCAAGAACTGCTGTCTGAGATCCGCGATCTACTGAAAGCTCAGCAAGAAAAATAAGCCTAATCTAAAGCGCAGATCATAAAAAACCCATCGAACTCGATGGGTTTTGTTTTTATATCGGCGATGTTTCACATCAAGCAGATAAGCGATTACTCAGCTTCAATGTGCACAGTTTCACTGTAATCTTGCACCACTTCAGCCACTCGAATGCGGTAAGAGTTAAACAAACACGGCACTATGCCCGTTTGCTCGGCAATACTGTGGGCCATCTGATTGCGCCATTGGGTGATAGAAGCTTGGTCTTCCCAAAACGACAGGCTCAGCACTTTGCCATCGTCGGTTAAACTCTGAAAACGTTCGATCGAAATTAATCCCTTACGACCAAGATACCCAAACAACCTCAAGATGCAGGATTCAGCGGGAATTTAACGCACTTTAGGCAAGGCGGCTATTTGCAGACCTAGTGGGCTAAGTTAAAAATAGTCAACACAGCATAAAGTGCGTTAAAACCCGCCGGGACGGAGCGCCCAGGGCACTCCACTTCTGTGTTGCATCAATTCAAAAGGTAGCCGACATTCTGTCATTGATGCGCCTTGAATTGGAGCACCCTGGACGCTCTGAAACTCGTATCTAGAGATTATTTGGGTATCAATATTGGCGCATTTCAGCCGCCACGTGCAGATACTCTTCCTTCCCTTCTTGTGTCGGGATGACTTCAAAAATTACAGCGATCATAACGCTCTCCAGAAATTAACGTCCTTAAATGTCGACTTTAAGATTAGCCCAACCAGGGCGCGATAGCTCGCTGATTTTTAGACTTTTAGTCAATCTGATAATTCTGTCTACAATGTGGGCAATAACCCGAAATATAACAAGTTATTGCCCACGATAACGGCTTATCTGAGGTTAATCGAGTTCATCGATGTGCTTGTCGCCACGATATAACCAGCGATATAAGGTCGGCAACACTAGCAAGGTCAGCGCCGTCGAGCTAAACAAGCCACCGATAATCACCACTGCCAGCGGCTTTTGGATTTCACTGCCAACCCCCGATGACAATAAAATCGGGATCAAGCCTAAGGCCGAGGTCAATGCCGTCATCAACACGGGGCGCAAACGCCCAACCGTGCCCTCATAAACACAATCATAGAGTGCTTCGCCGCTTTGCCTGCGCTGATTAATCGAATCCACCAGCACCACACCGTTGAGCACAGCCACCCCAAATAGCGTGATAAAGCCAATAGAGCTAGGTACAGATAAATAAGTGCCACTGGCATACAAGGCCACTATGCCGCCAATCAAAGCTAAGGGCACGTTCGCCATGATGAGCAACACTTGCTTGAATGAACCAAAGGAGAAGTACAACAGCAAGGCAATCAAGGCGATAGAAATCGGCACCACCAGCATCAGCTTTTGCTGCGCTCGCTGCTGATTCTCATACTGGCCGCCAATGATCACTGTATATCCCGCGGGTAAATCGGCCTGTGGCACTAAAGCATAAATATCTTTCACGACCGAGCCCATATCGCGTCCCGCCACGTTGGCCTGCACCACAACACGGCGCTGCACATCGTCACGGCGAATATTCGGCGGCGCCATTTCCACTTCAACGCTGGCGACTTCGCCTAAGCGCACTGTGGCGCCATTCGTGCCGCTGAGTAACAAGTCTTTAATCGCATCAGGGCTTTGGCGAAACTCGGCCGCGAGGCGCACATTGATGTCATATCTAGCGTTGCCATCAATTACTTGACCTGCACTCGCGCCGCCAATGCCTTGGCTGACAAGGCTCATCACTTGATCGACACTAATGCCGTAGCGCGCCAATAACTCGCGTTTGGGCCGCACAACCAATTGCGCTTCTCCACTCACTTGCTCTAATGACACATCGACGGCACCGGGAATTTTCGCGACAAGATCGGTGAGCGCTTGGCCTTTCTCAGACAATACCGCTAAATCTGGGCCGAAGATTTTGATCGCTAACTGGGCTTTTACCCCCGAGAGTAATTCATCTACCCGAGTCGCAATCGGTTGCGAGAAAGTCAGCAAGAGTCCGGGGAACACACTGAGTTTTTCCTCCATCAGGCGTTGCAGCTCTAAGCGCGAACTTGCCGATTGCCATTCAGATATCGGCTTAAGCCCAATATAGACCTCGATATTACTCACAGGCTCAGGATCGCCGCCAAGCTCAGGCGCACCAATGCGGCTCAGGGCATATTCCACCTCGGGAAACTCCAGCAAGATAGCTTCAAGCTTGGGCGCGACCGCCAAAGACGTGCCCAAACTCGCGGTTGGTGCCAGCGTGACCCTGAGGTTAATCGTGCCTTCCTCCAGCTCAGGCACAAATTCGGTACCCAGCCTTGGTAGCAATAAGAGGCTCAAAGCAAACATCAATAAGGCACTGAGCATCACGACCTTTGGCCTAGCAAGTGTTGCCGTCAGTAGCTTGCGATAAGCGGCATCCAGCGGCGCTAAGACCACGCTTTGTTTGAGTACCACACCCCGCTTGAACAAATACACAGCAAGGGCTGGCACGGCAATCAAGGCCACCAGCAGCGCTGATATCATTGCCAGAATGATACTGACCGCCATCGGCTGGAACAGCTTGCCTTCAACGCCTTCGAGGGCAAACAGTGGCGCAAATACCACTATGATAATCGCCGTCGCGAAGAAGATTGGACTACACACCTCTTTAGCCGCGAGCATGATGCGCACAGCCATATTGGCCTGCTGACCACCGTCCTCATCGCTATGATATGGGTCTGCCTCACCATCGGCACGCGTTCTCGCCTCCAGCAAATGTCGACGATCCGGCTGAGTTAAGTGTTTGAAAATGTTCTCTACCATCACCACGGAACCATCGACTAACATACCAATCGCCACGGCTAAACCGCCGAGCGACATCAGGTTTGCCGACAATCCATAGTAGGACATCACCATGAGCGCGAGCCCGATAGACACAGGAATAGACAGCAGCACCAGCAAGGTCGCACGGATATTGACGAGGAACAGCGCCAAGATCACTACGATAAACACAAAGGCCATTAGCAGCGCGTCGCGCACTGTGGTCACTGCCTTATCGACCAGATCCGCTTGGTCGTAAAACACCTCAAAGGACACGCCATCGGGCAAGGCCTGCTCGATAAGACTCACCCGCGCGCCGATATCGTCAATTGTCGCCTTAGTGTTTGCCCCCATGCGTTTGAGCACGACCCCCGCCACCACTTCGCCGAGGTTTTGTACGTTGCCAGCTTCATCGCGGCGGGTCATAGTCACAGCACCAACACGGATTTCACTGCCAAAATCAACCTGAGCGATATCGCCCACCCGCACGGGCGTGCCTTTATCCTCCGTAAGCGGGATCTGTGCGATCGCCGCTAAGCCTTCTTCTCCTGCGGGCAACATGCCGTAGCCGCGTACCACAAGTTGCTCTTGGCCTTGGTCCATAAACCAACCGCCAGCGTTGCGGTTATTGCTCTCTAATGCCTCGGTGACTTGCGCCATCGATAAGCCATAGGCGCGCAATTTATTCGGGTCGACCTGCACTTGGTATTGGCGCACATCGCCACCAAAGGACAAGACTTCAGTCACGCCGCCAACGGGCATCATGATGAGTTTCACAAGGTAATCGTTCAAACTGCGCAGCTCGGCGGCATCGATACCTGAACTAGGTTCAGCGCGCAGAATGTACTGATAAATCTGCCCTAATCCCGAAGTATTCGGGCCGATTTCCGGTACACCGACGCCGCTTGGGATCATCTCCCGCGCCGCCTGTAACTGCTCAAACACTTGCTGGCGGGCGAAATAAATATCCGTCCCTTCGGCAAATACCACAGTCACAATCGACAAGCCGGTGCGCGATAACGAGCGCACCTCTGTCACGGCTGGCAAGGCGTACATGGCCGACTCCACCGGATAACTGATAAGTTTTTCCACCTCTTCTGCGGCTAAGCCTTCGGCCGCAGTATTGATAGTCACTTGCACGTTAGTCACATCGGGAAAGGCATCGAGATTCAATTTAGGCAGCATCACCACGCTTGCCACTATCATGGCGAGCAAGGCCAACACCACTAACAGCCGATTTTTAATCGCGGCTTCGATTAACTTTTGCAACATAGAAAATTCCTCAAGCGTTCAGTGGCGACATTAATGGTTATGGATATCAAAGCCTGCTTTCGCCTGCTCGGACACCAAGAAAAATGCACCAGCCACCACGACCTTGAGCTTTGCCTGCTGGGCTTTTTCAAGCTCAGCGCCGCGCACTAAACTCAAGCCGCGCTGACGCTGCACCACTTCTACCTCAATGGACTCGAAGCCATCTTCATCTTGAATAAAAATCTGCCAGTCGCCATCGCCGCTGCGGGTAAGCGCCGCATCGGGCAGCACGATTCCACCAGCCTTATCAGCAGAGTTGGCGACAGTATTAGCAAAGTAGAGTTCGGCAAATTGCCCCGCATGCAGCACATGATCAGGATTAGGCATACTCACCAGCACTTGCTCGGTGCGCGTCACGCTATCGAGTTCATGGGAGCGGCCTATGATCTTGCCCGCCAGCGTTTTATCCCCCACTTGCACTAAGGCTGCACTGCCGACAGTGATATGCGCAGTTTGGGTAGGCGTTAGCTGCGCTTCGACCCATAAATAAGACTCGTCGGTCAGCTGCATTAACGGCGTGCCCGCACTAAACACTTGGCCTAACATGGCGATATCTTGCTGCACTCGTCCGTCTATCGGCGCTAAAAGTTGATAACTACCTATCGCTTCGGGCGTCGATTCCAGTGCACGAATTTGTGTTGGCGTCATCTTAATCGCCTCTAAAATCGCCCGTTTAAGTTCGGCATCCACCTGAGCCTGCATCCGCCGACTAACGCTAACCGCACCTTCACTCATGCGCTTAACTCGGCTCCATTCAGCAGCAGCATTGATGTAGTCCGCCTGCGCCTGCGCAACGGCTGCGCCGCCCAAGGTCAGTAAAGGCTCACCTTTTTTGACTTCTTGTCCCGGCACTACGTGGCGCGCCAACACTCGCACATCGAGCTGCGGCGCAAGGGTGGCAGTTCTATCGCGATCCACCACTAAGGTGGCCGTCGCCCTAATATCCAGATTCAAATTGGCGATATTCAAGCTATCGCTCGACAGGGGTAACAAGCTAATGCCCGCCAAAGCTTGCTGCACTTGGGTCAATTTCAGCGCCTGTGCACCGTGTTCATCCGCTTGCTCAGTTTGAGTAGCTGAACCGTGATCGTCCCCTGCCCATGAAGGTTGGGCGGTGAAAAGCGCAGCAGAGCCGAGCACACATAATGCGAGGGCGAGTGTCGACAGCGTGAACTGCCGCTTTGCAGGTACTGTGATTTGAGGTGTTGTGATTTGAGACGCAATGATGTCAGGTGCAACAGTTTCTGACATTACAACTGCATAAGACTTAGTAGCGTTAAAGTGATTATGTGAATTCATTTGGGTTACCTCATTGGTTTACTGTGCGCGCGGCGGCATTTGGCATGTGTGAAGGTGCTTGGCTGATCTGTTCAGCCGTACCATTCAAAAAGGGCATAAGCTGACCGCTTTCGCCCATCCACGTTAACCAGCTCTGATAAATGGCCGTTTCTAGATTCAAGCCCACCAAATAACTGGCGGCCAACTGACGGCGACTCTGCAAGTACTCGCTGGTACTCACATCGCCCGCTTGCCATTGTTGGCTTAAGGATTTAGCGGCTTTGGCACCGGACACTTGTACTAACTCGCGCCAATCTTGGTAACGCTCAAGTAAACGCGGTAACGCGTAGAGGACGTGTTTCTGCTTGGCGGTAAGTACTCGCTCACGGGCAAGATAGCCTTGCTCGGCGATCGCGATGCCCTTATCGGCCACTGCTTGTAACTCACTGTAGTTATTGCGAACTTGCAGAGGAATCGATACACCGACACCGAGCTTATTGTCCGTGCCCTCCTTTTCTGCGCCTAGGCTAATGGTCGGGTCCGCTGACTTATCGGCCTTGACTTGCATGGCATTGACTCGCGCCAACAACACTTGTTGGTAAGCGCTCGCCAGTGCTGGCAAAGTTGATTTGGAGGTGCCCAACTCGGGCGCTGGCGCTTGCTTAGCCTGAGTCACGAAGACATGGATCTCCTTGATGAACTCACTAAAGGCAAGATTATTATCCCCAAGCAACTCAATCACTTTGCCGTCAGCCACTAAAGCTGCCTGCTCAGCTAAGGCATAATCGGCGGTATTGGTTGCTAACTCGAGTTGCATCAATTGCAACTCAACGTTAGACAAATCCCCCGCCGCCAACCGCTGCTTGGCAATGTCGAGCTGCGCCTTAGTAAACCTGAGTTGCTGCTCGGCAAAAGTCAGCGCCTTACGACTTTGCGCCTGTTCTGCCAGCGCCAGTAAGCGTTCGGCCAACATTTGGTTACGCTCTAAACCTATGTCAGCGAACAGGATTTGGGCTTCAAGCTCGGCACGTTTTGTCGCCACGCCGCGCTTATCTCCCCAATCTAAGGTTTGACTCAGGCCTAAGCTGTAGGAATCTGTGTCGGCATTTTGATAGTTAAGCCCAAGTTCAGGGTTATACACGGCGCGATCCGCCGCCTGAATGGCAAGCTCTGCTTGTTGCTGCCGTGTAAGCTGCGCTTGCACTTCAGGTAACTGATTGAACTGTGTGAGTAACGCGGGCAACCATTGGCCAAAAGCGACATATGGCGTGTCGGTTTCTTTGGCGGGTAAGCCCAGTGATTGAGCTTTAAACACCTCGGCTTCAGGAGCTTTGATTTCAAGCGCATTGGTTTCCAAGGGATTGGTTTCAAGGGCTTTGGTTTCAAGGAAGACTTCAAGAGTGTCATTTTCTGCCGCGAGGGCAAAGGCTAGCAATCCGGCAGCCAATACTAATCCGCAGCTCAGCAAGCCCGATCTAAATAGGCAAGCCAAGGTACGGGCGAGAGTCGTTTTGTTCATCGCAAATCCTAACAATATCGAATGTGGATCGGCTGACTTTTGCGCCCAATGTGAGACAGCTAGATTTGAGCTTCATTTGAAATAGCTCAATGCAAAGCAATCACATCGTTCTAGGCATGGCAAATAAGCGCCGATCGAATCATCCCGCCAAGCAATACATAGCTAACACTATGCGTAACTTAAGCTATGCATAACCAACACATCGCATGGCTAAGGCCGATGGCCGGCACAACAACTCACGCTGCTGAGCATCAGTTAAATCGCATTTTGGGAATGAATATAAAAGGCTTATCGCGCGGCGAAATAGATTGAGATCCAAGAAGATGAATCAAGATCTTTAGACCGAGGAATAAGCTGGATATTGGGGGATTAAGCTATTGGAGGACGGTACTTAGGTAAATTATCGGGCTGGAAATAGGATACATTAGCAGCGAGAAAGACGCTTTCTAACGCTTGTACAGGTTGGCTTAGCCCAGGAGATAACAGCGCCACATGACCGCCATGGCATTGGCAATCGAGGCACAGGTCAAAATCCTGTAATTCTGTGGTTTTCACTAAGTGGGAATGCAATTCGCTGGCATGATTTTCACCCGCGTTATTGCCTAACACTTTGGTACTTGCATCAATGTCGGTAAAGCCTAGGGCTTGCTCACTTGGGCAAACGCAATCGACACATTGGGCTAAAGTGGTCACTTGGGCACTAAATTGCAGATGGGGATGATTATCGGCTTCTTCCGCGCCATTGCCCGCATGTAACTGATGCGCACCCAAATTCGCGCCAGCAAATTGCAGCACGATAATGGCTATCAGTAAGGTCACCATTCGAGTAAAAAATGGCTTAGCGGTAGAATTCAAATATCACCTATAGCAAATAACGGATAACGGATAACGGATAACGGATAACGGAACATCTGACCCGTATGATAAACATAAGTTCACAGCTCGCAAGCAAAGTCTTTCAAGCTGTGATCTCTAAAGGCTAACGCTGACTTAAATACTCAGTGCTTATTTAAACACGCAACACTTATTTAAATACGCAGTGCTTAGCATAATCAGCGGCTTCATTGGCAGTCCAATCGCCAGATGGCTTCTCTTTCATCTGCTTACACCAAGCATCACTACCGACTTCTGGCGAGCAGGCACTCAATCCAGCGGTAAACGCTAGCACCAACGCAATGGCACTGATTTTTGAAACATTTTGCTTAGAAAAAGCGCGCGATTTAAATAAAGACATACTTCATTCCTTGTAAATACGGTCTACATAAGACCATTAGATATTCGAACGCTTAGTGATCCAAGCAATCGCTTTGGTTTTCTGCTCTAGGGGAAACCATGCCACTTCGCCCTGCATAAAAGGACCAAGTAAGCGCACCGCATTTCCCACCCAATCAGGTCCGCCCACAAATACTAAGGCTTCAAAATTAGGTAATTGGACTTCACCACTACCTGTGAGTGACTCAAATTCCCAGCCCTCGAGTAACACGTCAGCCTCAATATACAGGCAAACTTGGCCCCAATCCTTACGATAACTCTTAATCGCCGGCTGTAAACGGGTCCGATAATCGGTGGAGGATAGTCGGCCACTGGCAAAAAGACTGATAACACCCTTAGCAATATCGGGGATTTGGCATAACATAGAGGCACTCCGAATCGAGAACACTTTTGCAAGCAATGGCCTTGACCAATGCAATGGCAAAGAATGCGCCCGATGATAACAAATCTATTGAAAAGCCATAAGTGATTATTGATGGCTTCTCAATCCATGCTGAAAAATGCCTAAGTTTGCCATGATAAAAATCTCAAACCGTGTGGAACTTCAGGAAAATGAAATCGAGTGGCAATTTATCCGTTCGAGTGGCGCTGGCGGTCAGCACTTAAATAAAGTGTCCACCGCTGCGCAGCTAATTTTCGATATTAAAAGCTCATCATTACCCGAGTATTACCAAGAACGCTTGCTCAACAAGGCCGATCACCGCATCACTAAAAGCGGCAAAATCATCATTAAATGCCAAGCGAGCCGTAGCCAAGATGCCAACCGCCAAACGGCGTTGGAGCAATTTATCGCCTTAGTCGCCAGCGTCGGTGAAGTGCAGAAAAAACGCATTCCTACCCGCGCCACCAAAGGCAGCCAAACGCGGCGATTAGAGTCCAAGAAACAAAAAGCCGCCACTAAAGCCATGCGTCAGCAAAAGACTGATTATTAGCGTTAATCAGCATTAGGCCGCAGTTGAAACTGGCCGACAATGGCGCTGGATTTCAATGGTATAGTCGGCTCGCACATGCTCAGCTCACACACAATCGACTAACGGATAATGCAAAATCGACTTGAACAGGTTAAGTTAGTGACCTATCTACAAAACTAACAAATGCCTCCCAGCTTTAATTCCAAGGCATGTCGTAAAGGAAAGCGCAATGAGTCACAAAATTTTGCTCGTCAATGGCCCCAATCTCAACCTCTTAGGTCGCCGCGAGCCCAGCGTTTACGGTCATCAAACCTTGGCCGACATAGTGGCGGAGTTAAACCAGCAGGCAAAGTTGGCGGGAGTTGAGCTTGAGCATATTCAGTCCAACGCCGAATTTGAGCTAATCAACGCGATTCATGCGACCGATGCACAGATGATCATTATCAACCCCGCCGCCTTTACCCATACTAGCGTCGCCCTGCGTGATGCCTTGCTTGGCGTCGCAATTCCGTTCTTTGAAGTGCATTTATCCAATGTGCACGCCCGTGAAGCCTTTCGCCACCATTCCTATTTTTCCGATAAGGCGATAGGCGTGATTTGCGGTTTCGGTTCACAGGGTTATGAGTTTGCACTGGCGGCAGCCATTAAGCGGCTCAACCAGCCACAGTAATCCCATTCAATAGCGTGCTTCGCAAGGGCAGATAAATGGCAATGGATCTTCGTAAAATCAAAAAACTCATTGAGTTAGTGCAAGAGTCTGACATAGCAGAACTGGCGATCACCGAAGGTGAAGAGTCGATTCGCATCACCCGCTACAGCCCTATGCCAGCCAATGTGCAGTCATCGCAAACGCCAACCACAGCACGCGTGGCACCTTTAAATACACAGGCAAAGCAAACCGCCGTTTCGCCAAGTGTGGAAGGTTTTGTGCAAGTCTCGCCTATGGTCGGCACTTTTTACGCGGCGGCAGAACTCGATGATGTGCCGCTGGTTAAAGTCGGCCAAAAGGTGAGCCAAGGTGAAGTTGTCTGCATTATCGAAGCGATGAGAATGATGAATCCCATCCAAGCCGAGCGCGATGGCGTGATCAGCGCTATTTGGGCCAAAGACGGCGATGAAGTGGCATTCGATCAACCGCTATTTACCTTAATCTAACCGCTCGCCTTATCATGAATTGAAGCGCACTTGAGTTTAAGCTGCGGTTTTCAAGCAAAGGCAGCATTAACCGAGGTCACTATGATATTAATTACCGGCGCCAGCAGTGGTTTAGGCGCGGCGCTAGCATCGCTCTACGCCAAAGAAAATGAACCGCTAACACTCACAGGCCGCAATGCCGAGCGTCTACAAACCGTCGCCAATGCATTAACGCCCTTCTCCAACAAGCCTATCGCCGCGATCACCGCCGATCTCGCAAGTGAATCGAGTCTAGAAGCCCTGTTCGATGGCCTGACTCAAGCCCCTAAAACCGTGATCCACTGTGCGGGCAGCGGCTACTTTGGGGCGATTGAAACCCAAACTGCCAGTGATATCCACAGCCTGCTCAATAACAATGTCACCTCAACGATTTTGTTAGTGCGCGAGCTAGTGAAACGCTATAAAGATCAAGCGGTCACTGTGGTTGTGGTCATGTCCACCGCAGCGCTTGCCGCCAAAGCGGGAGAATCCACTTACTGCGCGGCAAAATGGGCAGTGCGGGGATTTATCGAGTCGCTGCGATTAGAGCTTAAACAAAGCCCAATGAAGTTGATTGCCGTGTATCCCGGCGGCATGGATACAGGCTTTTGGCCAAGTAGTGGTAAAACATTAGATACCTCAAGCTTTATGTCCGCCGATGAAGCGGCAGGTATGCTCAAACAAGCCTTAGTTGCCACAGAGCATGGTTATATCGCCGATATCACCATACAAAGAGCCTAGCTCTAGCCAAAACTGAGGTTAGCAGATTGCGCACAAAACAGGTTCGAGAAGCAGGATAACTGCACCTCGAACCTGAGTGTTCCACTTGCTAGTCGGCGCAGTTGGCTGTGTTTAAGCTCACCGCGCGGCGACTCTCCCTGTGGGTCAGCCACCACATCACAAGTCCTCCTAATGACAACAAAGACGCCGCATAACCTGTCGCGGCAATCCCTTGTCCAGACAGGATCACTAAACTGCCCACCCAAGGGCCAATCGCGTTGGCGAGATTAAAGGCACATTGCACTAACGCACCTGTCATGGCCTGCCCATCGGGCGCCACATCCATCAATCTTGCTTGCACTATGGTGGCAAGTCCCAAGCCACAACCGACAAAGAATACTACGGGCATCAGCGCCCAATAATGTCCGGTCAAACTCGGGTAAATCGCTAATACCACAGTGCTTAACACTAACGACCAAAACGCCGCCGCTAAGGCCGACTTATCCGCCGCCCAGCCACACACTAGCGTGCCCAATGTTGCGCCAATACCAAATACCGCCATCATGATCGGGATCTTAAACGGCTCGACTTGCGTCACTTGGATTAAGGTTTCAGCCAGATAGGTATACACGCAGAAGATACCGCCAAAGCCAATCGCCGCGATGCCAAGCGTCAGCCAGACTTCACGATTCTTCAGGGTTTGTAGCTCTTTCCTTGGACTCGCATCAGCGGCCACGGCTTGATCAGGCGCTAAGAAATACACCATCACAGCGGTAATAGTTGCCAAAATCGCCACTATGCCAATGCCTGAGCGCCAGCCCACTGTTTGCCCCATCCAAGTCGCAAACGGCACACCGATAATCGTCGCCAGCGTAAGACCAATAATCACCCGCGATACGGCGCGGGCCTTCATTTCTGGCGGTACTAAAGAGGCGGCGAGCAACATAGCCACGCCGAAATAAGCACCGTGGGGCAAGCCACTGAGAAAACGAAAAAAGATTAACCAATTCAATGATGGCGCTAACGCACTTAAGCCATTGGCCACCGCCATTAAGGCAGCTAAAGCAATCAAGAGTGTTCGCCGCCGGACCCTAACCGCTAGCACCATAATAATCGGCGAACCGACCACAACCCCTAGTGCATAGGCGCTAATGGCATAACTCACGTGGGCGACATCTACGCCTATATCGCTGGCGATATAGGGCACTAGAGTCATGGAAGCAAATTCTGTGGTACCTAAGGCAAATGTGCCAAGCGCTAAGGCGAGCAACACCCATAGTGTACTGGCGCCCTTATGCTGATTTTGGACAGATGGATTTTGAACCTGATGTTGAACGGTTTTCAAACTTTTTCTCCGCTATGCTATAAAACGACAACTAGCTAATAAATAAATTGGAGCCCACTAAGGGGCTCCAATTTCTAAGTCATTTACCTAATGTAAATCTATCGGACTAACTGTTCTTGATAGGTTTGACTGTTCCAGTCGTAGGCGTAAAGCGTGCCTTGCCACTCATAAAGTGTACGACCATCCTGCTGCACAACCCTAGCATTGCTCGGCAAACTCGACACACTGTGCACTGCCCGTGGACGGGGAGTCGCAGCTGTTTTGCCTGTGACGTTACTAGTTTGCGACACCAGTTGCCCAGTCGATTGTCCGGCCATATTTACAGGCATACTCGACACCATACGGCCTTCACTCGCAGAATATTGCATACTGGTTGTTACCCGTACAGGCGCAGAAATCGCCACAGGTTCATCGTCGTAGCGCATAGGAATTGACAGGCCTATGCCAGAATAGGGCGAGTTCCAGTAATTTCGAGCATAAACGTCACGCGAAGTATTCCAGCCCCAATCATTGTTCCATTGGCTGTTCACACCGTAACCGACATTCCAGCCAGAACCCCAACCCGTAGCGAGCCCTAAACCCAGTCCTAAACCCCAAGGGTAATAAGGTCGGTAGTAGGGACGATAGTGGCGATTATTGTTGCGCACATGGCGGTTGTCGTAATGGTTGTCATGACGATTGTTGTAATGACTTTCTCCACGACTGTGGCTATCACGATGACCTTGGCGCTCGCCTTGCTCCGAATGGTCCCGATGTCCGGCAACCGCCGCAGTCGACACACTGAGCGCGCCCAAGAGCGATATCCCCACAGCCAGCGACAAAACCAAACACTTTAGCGGCCGCTTAAGCACGCCATGTGATTGACTTTGAACACACTTTCCTTGAGTAAACTTTACTGGGATATTCATATAAACCTCGAAATAAAGGGCGTAAGCGAGATCAATCGTAACTTACTGATGTCCATTTTACGCTTCCTAAGCTTGAAGATCACTGAATTGGTTAACCCTAAAACAGAAAAATGCTATAGTGCGCGCCACACGGATTTTCATTGCAGAGGCTATTTCCACATGAGTTTTAAGGATTTACGCAGCTTTATTGATCATCTGGAAGCCAATGGCGAACTCAAACGCATTAGCTACCCAGTTGATCCTCATTTAGAAATGACAGAGATCGCCGATCGCGTATTACGCGCAAAGGGCCCTGCGCTATTATTTGAAAATCCCAAAGATCATCACATGCCCGTGTTGGTAAACCTGTTCGGTACGCCAAAACGTGTGGCCATGGCGCTCGGTAAAGACGATCCCTTAGCGTTGCGAGAAGTGGGCGAACTGTTAGCCTTTTTAAAAGAACCCGAACCACCACGGGGCTTTAAAGACGCGATCGCTAAGATCCCTATGTTCAAGCAAGCCTTGAATATGCCGCCAAAGACAGTGCGCAATCCCCCTTGCCAACAAGTGATCAAAACCGGCGATGAAGTCGATTTGACCCAATTACCTATTCAGCATTGCTGGCCGGGCGATGTCGCACCACTGGTGACATGGGGCTTAACCATCACCAAAGGCCCGCGCAAGAGTCGTCAGAATTTAGGTATTTATCGCCAACAATTACTGGGTAAAAACAAGCTGATCATGCGTTGGTTATCCCACCGTGGCGGCGCGTTAGACTTTGCTGATTTTAAACAACAATTCCCCGGTGAGCGTTATCCTGTTGTCGTCGCACTCGGCGCCGATCCTGTGACCATTTTAGGTGCCGTCACCCCAGTCCCCGATTCCATGAGCGAATACGCTTTTGCCGGTTTACTGCGCGGTGAACGTACCGAAGTCTGCAAGGCATTAAGCTGTGACTTAGAAGTGCCCGCCACCAGTGAAATCATCCTCGAAGGTTATATCGATCCTGAGGAACTGGCGGAAGAAGGCCCCTACGGCGATCACACGGGTTACTACAACGAAACCGATAAGTTTCCAGTATTTACCGTTACCCACATCACTCACCGTAAAGATGCCATCTACCACAGCACTTACACAGGCCGTCCACCGGATGAGCCCGCCATGCTGGGAGTTGCATTAAACGAAGTGTTTGTGCCGATTTTGCGTAAGCAATATCCTGAGATCGTTGATTTTTATCTGCCGCCAGAGGGTTGTTCGTACCGCATGGCAGTGATCTCTATTCGCAAACAATATCCGGGACACGCCAAACGGGTGATGATGGGCGCTTGGTCTTTCCTGCGCCAATTTATGTACACCAAGTTTATTGTCATCGTCGATGAAGATGTGAACTGCCGTGACTGGCAAGATGTGATCTGGGCGATCACCACCCGCATGGACCCTAAACGCGATACCGTGATGATCGAAAACACCCCGATCGACTACCTCGATTTTGCCTCACCCGTCGCGGGCTTAGGCTCAAAAATGGGACTCGACGCCACTAATAAGTGGGAAGGCGAAACCAACCGCGAATGGGGCACGCCAATCGTGATGGATCCAAAAGTAAAACAAAAGATCGACTCAATCTGGGATGAGTTAGGCATAGACGACAGCCCAACCCTATAATTCAGCTTAAGCCGTTACTCAAATATCGGCTTAAGCCAAGAGAATAGGCCAATAACAGGCCGCTAAAGCGACACCTAGACACATAATGTTGAAGAAAGGTGCAAAGGAAGTTTGATGAAAACCATACGTTGTAAGATAGAGAAAGTTAGCCCATTTAACGATGCCGTATATCAAGTATTGTTAAGGCCAGAAACCGCCTTCGATTTCCAAGCGGGGCAATACTTATGTGTTGTCATGGGTGAAAAAGATAAACGTCCCTTCTCTATCGCGTCAGCGCCAAACGCCGAGCTGATCGAATTACACATTGGCGCCGCTGTAAGTGAAAGCTACCCAATGCAAGTGGTCGAGCGCCTGAAAGCCTGCGCCCTTGATGGCAGCACTATCGATATCGAAGCACCAGGCGGCGAAGCCCACCTGCGCCACGAAAGCCAACGCCCTCGCCTCTTAATCGCCGGCGGCACTGGTTTCTCTTACATTAAAAGTATCGTCGAGCACCAAATCGCCATTGGCCAACAGGTTAAAACCACCCTGTATTGGGGTTGTCGCACCCAAGATGCCATGTATTTTGAAGCCATAGCCCGCCAATGGCACGATGCCCACCCTTGGTTGAACTTCGTCCCAGTGATCGAAGAAGCCCCAGCAAATTGGCAAGGGAAAACCGCCAATCTGTTAGCGCAAATCAAGCAAGATTTTGTCAGCTTAAATGGCTACGACATCTACATCGCCGGCCGTTTCGATATGGTGGGTGCAGCACGGGAAATCTTCCGTGAGATTGGTGTAGAAGAAGCGCATCTCTACGGTGATGCGTTCGCGTTTATCAAATAACACGATAATTGGTTAGCTTAGCTGGCTAACCTTTGCCAGCTAAGGCTTAAATAATAAACCCCAGTTTTTACTGGGGTTTTGTTTTATACGTCATGCCGTATTTCATATTTTGTGGATACATCCACTCAGTAAATCTGCTTATCCAAAGGTTATTTTTTGCTTAAGCAAAAGATTAAAGTCGTGGGTCTTCACCCCACACCCGACCAAGAAGGACTGCTCGTCCTATCCTCCTTGGATTCTCCAAGACGCCCCTAGCGAAGTTACATGCATTAGATACTAGCCTTGGTCTTATGGATAAATTACTATCGCTTCCGATGGTACATCCTGTACCCCGAAAGCTAGCCGATCATCCATGACCGGACTCACGCAATTGATTCCAACGCCCCGCGGCAACTTCGCAGGGGATTGGTGTAACCTTCATCATCAAATGTATGCCTGTCGGCTCTTTGAGATCAGTCACTATTAGAATCAAAAACCGACTCGTAGATGTGGGTAATGTTCTATAAGGAAAGAATCGTTCAGGTAGTAATAGCGCCAAAAAATAGAAAATGGATGTTCAACTTTGAGCATCGCTTCTATAGTTTCCTCTGCGCCTTGTTTCATGGTACGCCCTGATTTCTTGTCCCGTAGAATTTTCCTTACTAGTAACAAATCTGTGTAATGTTCCCACATTTGCTCCATTAGAGTTTCACGACTGATGCCTCTTAATGCCGTATTTTCTAGGTTGTAGCATTTCTCAAGCAATTTAACGGTGTTTTCAGTTTTATCGCATTTGGTACTGGTTGCTTCAACTTTTACATCTCCGTCAGGGGTTGATGGCATTAAGCAGCAAATAAGACTGCCTATATCAATACTATTATCTGTACAGTTTAAGAGATTGATATGTGTATTACTTTTAATACTGTTACAGCGAGAACATGAATAATAAAGGTTGTCCCAATCGTACTTCAAAGCACCGTTGCTTTCGTGAGGAACAAAATGCTCTACCTCTACATCCTGAATATCATCACGTTCACAAAGGTAGCACTTTTCAAAAAACATAGGCTTGAGTTTATTAAGAACATCATCCTTGTTGTACTGATTCTTTGCGATACTATCTGGTGCCGGGTATATGCGAGTAACGTTAAACATCGAATTACTCCACACCATTGTTTGAATCTAAAAGAGCATTCTTACCTAATAGAAGAAATGCTCGTGAGCGAGAATTTAACTGTGCTTCATGAGGTTTAATTGAATCAATTAACTCTTTTAGACGCTCTTTTTTTAACGGCTCATTCTGTACGATTAATGCCATTTCATCTAATTTTTCGTTCAAGATATCAGATGTACTTTCAACACCGAGTAACCCTTTAAGAATCGACTCATAGGAATACATTGAGAGATCTTCTAGTGGCTCAAGTTTACTTAGGTCATAAATTATCGAATCGTTAACTGACTGAACTACGAATGGCGAATGAGTAGTAACGATGAACTGAATTTTAGGAAATGCCTTGTCAAAGAAAGAAAAAATCTTCCGTTGAATCGAAACATGCAAGTGTGCATCAATTTCATCGATTAAAACAAAACCTGTAATTTCTTCAGCTGGAATATCACGCAATTCAACTTTCATTAGTAAGTCTGCGTAAATACTCAGAATTGAACTGTAGCCAGAGGATAAGTTATTGAACCTATATGGTTCTTTACCTTGTTGAAGAATGTAAAATGCTTGCTGTTTAGGGTTGTATTCTAAGATTAGTTCGTGATCCTCAAATAAGTCACGAAGGTCATCTTGAACCTTTTCGAACCATGCGTTGATATGCTGTTCTTTATCTGGATTATTTTCACGAGCGATTACGTGTGAACCGTAATTGTAATAACTGACTAAGTATTTTTCGAATTGAACACTTGAATCTTGCTCGTAACTTATAGATTTACCCGTAGATTTCACACTGGATATACTTTCAACTTGACCGTTACCTGCGATTTGACTAGCAAGTCGATTCGCTTCGAAAAATCGAAGGATAAATTGATTATTGTTAATCAATTCGAACAATAAGTCAGTCTCACTGATTACCATTTTTTCGTTCGATATTCGCTCCAGTTTTTCTGTAAAATTTTTAACTTGTAAATAGTAATGATTGTAATGTTTATCCGATGCACTAATCTTATCTAGCTGCAATTTGTTATTATCCAAATCACGTTGAAGTATATCTTTTGTTTGAATCTGTCTTGCAAAGAACTCTTTAAGATATATATGTACCTGGCGCAAAAATCGTGTCTTACCACAACCATTTTCACCAGTTATGATTAGATTCTTACCACTTAGATTTACAACTACTCGTTTTTCACTATTGCCAGCCAACTTGAAGTCTATTGATTCAATCATGTCTTTAACCAAATTTGTAAGTTTGATTAACATTCTACTTGGGTTAATAAATCCTAGCATCTATTTTAAAAAGAAAGTATTGGATATCAATAACTATTTTTCTTTGAATGACGGACCAACAATATCAAAACTAAAGGGATACAACCTCCCTGCGAAGTTGCTGAAGGGCGTTGAAGAAAATCGCGTGACGCAGACAGGACGTCTGCGTAGCTTTCGGGGGGAAGGGACGCCCCATCGGAAGCGTTAGCTATTTTCGAATAAGCACAAAGCCACTAATCAATGCATGTAACTTCGCTAGGGGCGTCATGGAGAATCCAAGGAGGATAGGACGAGCAGTCCTCCTTGGTCGGGTGTGGGGTGAAGCCCCACGACGTTGATTTAGATTTTGATTTCTAATGCACAAACCTTTACACCAAGATCAAACTCAAACGAAGTTTGAACACCCAAAGCCCTGCGGCGCCTGAGCAGCCCCTTACACTTGTGGTCTATGTAAATCAAAACGCAGATCTTCGGAGATCCCATAATAGGCAGATGGGCCGCCGGCACGTAATACGGGCTCGGCAAGTGCAGTTTGATAAATCCCCTCGGCATTGAGTAAATGCTTGGCAATATGCACGGCCACCACTTCACCTAGTACTAACCAAGTATCAATCTTGTCGCCATTGGCGGCGCTGAGTTGAATACATTGCGACAACTTACATTCAAAATTTACTGGGCTTTCAGCCACTAAATCGGCCTTAACAATGGTGCCTGCTTTAGCCGTAAGTCCGGCAAAGCTAAACTCATCTTGACCGCGTGGCAGCATGGCGGAGGTTTGATTCATCTGCTCGGCTAAGCCGCGAGTGGTGAGGTTCCACACAAACTCCCCTGTTTCGACGATATTGGCGACACTGTCTTTCCAGCCTGTGCTGGCAAAGCCGATGATGGGCGGTTTGTAGTTGAAACAATTGAAAAAGCTGTAAGGTGCGAGATTACGTTGCCCCTCGGCATTCCGTGATGAAATCCAGCCGATCGGTCGAGGCCCCACAATCGCATTTAAAGGATCGTGTGCAAGGCCATGGCCTTTGCTCGGTTCGTAAAAATAGCGGTTATCAGCAGTCATACTTGATCCTTTTGTTATTGCCACATGGGTATTACCACAACCATGACTTGAGCGATTAACACTGCTAGCACAGGCACTTTTATGGTCGCTATCTTACCTAAGTTCCGCGGCCGTCGCCAAAACTCTGCGGCATAAATTAAGCGAGAGCTAGGATAAAATCAGGCTGCAAATTTTAGATCCAACACACTCTTCTGCTAAAGTGATGCTGATCAGTGGGCTAAATGGCTAACTCTGCTAGGTGGCAAATAAAGGAGTCCTGAATGGATGCGATAAAAAGAATATGGAAAAGGTTGTTATTGGCCACAGTGCTGTTGGCGACGGGTTGTGCCAGTGTAGCGCAAATCGATTTCAATGCTCTGTTTGGCACTAGCTCACCGCAAAAGCGCGTCGAGAATGCACAGCTTAACAACCAATTTGTTCAACAGGCCGAATTTGTGCACAAAGAAGTCGAGCCAATCCTTAATAGCCGCTGCGTGGTGTGCCATGCCTGCTACGATGCTCCCTGCCAGCTCAAAATGACCTCAAGCGAAGGTATAGAACGCGGGGCGAGTAAGGAAAAAGTTTACCAAGGCACACGTTTAGTTGCCGCCACACCTAATCGCTTATTTGTCGATGCCTTTACCCCAGAAACTTGGCGTCAACGTGGGTTTTATCCCATGTTGAACGAGCGCAATCAAACCCCAGAAGCCAATACCCAAGCCTCAGTATTGGCCAGAATGCTCACGCTTAAGCAAATGCATCCCCTGCCCGAAGACAAGATTTTAGATAAGCGTTTTGATTTCAGCCTCGACAGGGTTCAGCAATGCGCCAGCCTAGAGGAAATGGACAAATACGAGCAAAGCCAACCGTTTGCCGGTATGCCCTATGGCTTACCAGCGTTGAATGCGAATGAACATCAAGTGTTGATGAACTGGCTCGAACAAGGTGCGCCATTGCCATTCGCGCCATCGCTAGCCCCTGAATTTATAACGGAAATCACCCATTGGGAGCAATTCTTAAACGGCGACAGCTTAAAAAGCCAATTAAGCGCACGCTACATCTACGAGCATTTGTTTGCCTTCCACTTATATTTTGAATCTTTAAATCAGCCGAACGCCCAGCCTCTGTTTTTCGAGTTAGTCCGTTCTAGGACGCCGCCGGGGCAAGCACTGGATATTATCGCCTCCCGTCGTCCCTTCGACGATCCTAAGGTAGAACGTGTCTATTACCGTTTTCGACCTTATCGGGCGACCATAGTCGATAAAACTCATATCCCCTATGCCTTAAATACCGGCTTGCTGCACGACTGGCAGCAATGGTTTATCGATGCGGATTACTCAGTGACTCAGCTGCCGAGCTACCAGCCGAGCATTGCGGCCAATCCCTTCGAAGCCTTTATTCAAATTCCTGCCGGTGCGCGCTATCGCTTTATGCTGAACCGCGCCCAAGACACCATTATGGGCTTTATCAAAGGCCCAGTGTGCCGTGGTCAGGTGGCGCTCAATGTGATTAACGACAGATTCTGGGTGTACTTTGTTACCCCAGATTATATGGACGACACGGATTTTAGGACCTTCTACCATTCCCAGATTGAAAACTTACGCATGCCAGCGGAGGAAGAAAGCACTGCACTCGCCGTAACTTGGGTGAAATATGCCGCCAAGCAAGGCAAGTACATGCGGGCGCGTAATCAGTTCTTGAATGAGAAGTTTAAAAACGGCCAACACCTCACTATCGACGGGCTCTGGGATGGCGACGACAACAATGATAATGCTAGCCTGACAGTGTTTCGCCACTTCGATAATGCCACTGTGGTCAAAGGTTTAGTCGGTGAGCCGCCCAAAACCGCTTGGATTATCGATTACGCCTTACTGGAGCGTATCCACTATTTGCTGGTCGCGGGATTCGATGTGTATGGTAACTACGGCCACCAGCTTTTAACTCGCTTATACATGGATTTTTTACGCATGGAGGGGGAATCAAATTTCCTGACCTTGTTACCGCAGGAGGAAAGGCGCAAACAATTTAGTGATTGGTATCAAGGGGCTGGCACTCAGCTCACGGCGTTTATCGCGGGGGATATCAACACCTTTAATCAGCCCACGGGCGTGCTCTACTATAGCGATGACCTCAAGGGCGAACTGTATCAAAAACTCGGGCAGAAAGTCGCTAAGGTACAGCCGAATCGATATCAAATAGAAAACAGCAACTTGCAAGCCAACAGCAAGGCGCTGTTGCAGGCATTAGGTCGATTAAAAGGCACCCAAGCGACCCTGTTACCTGAGCTGACGATGATCATGGTCGAGCCCGAAAAAGCGGGTAAGGCCGAGGTCTTTACCTTAGTTCGCAATAGTGCCCATCGTAATATTTCGAGCCTGTTTAATGAGGCCAGTAACCGCGAACCCGCAAAGGATGATGTCACCTTAGTGCATGGTTTATTGGGCAGTTACCCAGAAGCCTTCTGGCTGGTGAAAGAACAGGACTTACCTAAAATCGTCGCGGCGGTAGAGCAAATGCAAACCGAAAAAGACTATGAGGCACTGCTCGATGTTGCGGCTGTACGCCGTAGCGATCCCACCTTTTGGGCCTTTAGTGACAAACTCAATCAGATATTTTTCGACAATCACCCGATAGAAAGCGGTTGGCTGGATTACAACCGCCTGCAAAATCGTTAATAAAAAGGGGAACGCTAGCGTTCCCCTTGCTTTTAAATCAACCCAGTAAACTTACCAGATCTTAACGCGATCTTCTGGGGCTAAATACAGCTTGTCGCCAGGCTTAACATCGAATGCGCTATACCAAGCATCTAAGTTACGCACTGTCAGCGCGCGGTACATGCCAGGGGCATGGCCATCGGTAGCGACGCGAGCCCGCAGCGCTTCATCACGCATCTTAGTGGCCCAGGTTTGCGCAAAGCCGATAAAGAAGCGTTGATCGCCCGTAAAGCCTTCAATCACTGGGGCTTCTTTACCGTTAAGCGAGGCATGGTACGCATCAAGTGCCGCGGCTAAACCCGCCACGTCGGCAATGTTTTCACCTAAGGTCAGCTTGCCATTCACGTGTAAATCTGGGAATGGTGCATAGGTATCAAACTGCTGAGCTAAGGCATCGCCTTGCTTAGCAAATTGAGCAAAGTCAGCCGGCGTCCACCAGTTACGCATAGCGCCAGTCGAGTCAAATGCCGCACCATTGTTATCAAAGCTATGGCTGATTTCATGGCCAATCACAGCGCCAATCGCACCATAGTTATAGGCGGCATCGGCCTTAGCATCGAAGAATGGTGGCTGTAAAATACCCGCAGGGAAGTTAAGCGCATTTTGCACGGGCAGGTTCACCGCATTCACCACTTGCGGCGTCATCCACCACTCGCCTTTATCCATTGGTTTGCCAATCTTGGCGAGTTGATGGCTGTACTCTACTTTTTCACCATTGATGGCATTCGCGTAGGCATTAGTCGCCGTTACAGCATAGCTGTCGTAATTGCGCCATTTGTCGGGATAACCCACGCCCACCGCCATAGTCGCCACTTTTGCTAGGGCTTCTTTCTTAGTGGAAGGGTCCATCCAATCGAGTTTTTCCACTCGCTGACCAAAAGCCGCCACTATGTTATCCACCATAGTGCTGACTTCAGCCTTGGCCGAAGCAGGGAAATATTGCTCGGCATAGGCATGGCCTACGGCATCACCTAGGTATTGATCGAGTGCCGCTAAGGCACGTTTATCGCGGCTACGCTGCTCTGGCGTCCCAGAAAGTTTAGTGCCATTAAAGGCAAACGAAGCGTTGTCTATAGTCGATGGCAACACATCGGCGTGGCTGTTGATCTGGTGGAACACGAGCCAATCTTTCCAAGCTTCTAAAGGCTCAGAGGCCACTAGCGCAGAAAGTCCTGTAATTGCCGTCGCATGGTAGGCTGCAAATTTAGGCTGATTGCCCAGTTGCGCCGCCGCGAGGAAAGCAGTCCAGTCGATACCCGGTGCTTTAGCATCAAAGTCAGCACGGCTCCACACGCCAGAAGACTTAGCGAAATCTTCGCTATCTTCACGGCTAGCGTGGGCGGCAGCGATCTTGCTCTCAAGGGCGAAAATACGATCGGCACGGGCAGCGGCATCGCTCACGCCCGCATCTTTGAGCAAGGTTTCAATATAAGCACGGTAAGCGCTGCGAATGTCGGCCATTTTAGGATCGGCAGACAGGTAATATTCGCGCTCAGGTAAACCTAAACCGCCCTGCAAAAAGTAAGGCAAAACTTCGCCTGGCGTGGCTAAACCTTGGGTGACGAAGACCCCAAACAGGTTTTCGGTATGGAAATCGGTCGCGTTGAGAGGGTCAACATCGGCGCGCAGGTTTTCACCTAATGCTGCGGATAAATCTTGCTTGCTCGCAATGGCCTCATAACGGGCGATATCCGCCTCAGCAGGTTTCATTCCTGCGGCATCAATGGCGGCAGTATCTGTGTAAGCCTTGTAGAAATCGGCGATACGCGCTTCGTCGCTACCCGCCGTATGCTGCGCTTTTACCAGTTCGGCAATCAAACTGGTTTTATGCTTTTCAGTTTCTTCAAAGGCAACAAGGAAAGCGCCAGTGCTGGAGCGATCGGCAGGGATCATTGTCGTTTTCATCCACTCGCCATTGGCGTAGGTATAAAAATCATCCCCAGGTTTTACCGTTGGCGTCATCGCCGCGACATTAATACCTACTGGCATTTGAGCGGCTACGTCTTGGCTCTTAGGTGCGCTTTCGCTGGTTTTAACTGTGTTTTCTGTGGTGTTATCACTGCAAGCAGTGAGCCCCGTAAGTACTGAAGTAGACAGTAACAGCACGGGAATTAGACGGTCCGACATGAATGACTCCTCTTTCTTTTATTATTGTATTTATCTTGTGATGATTAGGTTTTGCAGTGTAACTGGCACTGAATGAAGAAGTAAAACAAAGCCACTTTTTATGATAAAAAGTTAATGCAAACATTTTGAGCCGCAGCGTCTCAACCAATCACTTAATGCCATCAAAAATCCCCTCATTGCAGACACAAAAAAGCCGACTTTATGTCGGCTTAATCAAGTGTGGTTTAAGGTTACTATAACTTGAGCTGATTGTACTGAGTCCATGCAAGCACTTGTCCCATTTGAGGAATAATCCATACCGCCGTATGCTCATTTTGATAAACACGATAATAGAATAATTCTTCATCGCGGATATCATGCTTACGAATTTCACGATAAAACTGCATGGCAGAATTGCTCACTTCATCCGGTTTTGTCAGCTCTTTTTGTAACACTTTAACGTAGAAAACATCGACTTTAAGATCATTAATCTCAGTTTGGTACTGTTCAAACTCACCGCGGATCGTGTACTTAATCGGTGTCGTTAAGCAATCTTGATCTGTTATACAAGAGGTTGAATAGAAATTTCCCCGATTCTCCCCTTCATACACCAGAGACATGCTGAGATCGTTCCGAACTAAGAGTTCACCCGCGACAGGAAAATAGATATCCGCATGGTAATTATGCTCAACTAACTCCCCCTTACCCTTGTCATCCGCAGGGAGAACAATGCGGTTATAACGAATCCGCTGCTCCATCTTTTGACTCAGCGGAATAAATTCCGTCATATTTAAGCCTGCAGGTTTCGCATCTATTGCGGTGATATTAATCATACCGCGACCATTACAAGCCTCTGCATCTAGCTCTGGACAAATTGCCATGGAATAGTTTTTACCATCCGTGGCTGCAAAAGCACTGAAATGCTTAATACTGCTGATATGATTTCCCTCTGGCGCCAAATGTTTTTGCCACCAAGAGGGATGTAAATGCTCCTCATCGCCAATATAGAAAGTTTGCGCCGTTCCCAGAGTCCCACCGATATTGAGGCTGATGTATTTATCTGCATGCCACTTAGCCACTTGTTTAACCACTGCATGGTGATCACTCATATACCAGAAGATCGCCAAGATCAGGCCCAAGAAAGCAATACCTGCAAATTTGGTCCAAGCCGATACCCCAACTAAAGCATCACGGATTGCATCTGCATCGTTTATAGCCAACATCTTTACATGGGATTGCTCAGCGATATGCAATTGATAACCGCGGCGCGCCACGGTTTTGAGCTGTACTTCAGTATAAGGCTCGAGTTTTTTTCTTAGGGTGCTGATGCACTGTGTTAGTGAAGTCGGTGCCACGACGCGGTCTGGCCAACCCACCTGCAACAAGGCTTCTTTCGTCAATATGGCGTTGGGGGAAGATAACAAGCGTACCAATATAGCCGCTTCAGAAAAAGTCAGGTCTATGGATGTGCCATGCACTTGATCAACTAGTTTTTTAGCCTGTTCATCTAAAAATAAATATGAAGTGATTTTATGCATGTTAAACGCCCGAAAACTCAGCAAAAGTAGATAAGGTATGATTGCGCTAACGGCGGGCAAGCAGATTGGGACCATGTTTTCCCAAAAGCACTGTGACTTGCAGCCACCTATCTAAGATGGTTTATTTTACTTTTTAACAACATAAAATACTGTGACTGCATGCTCAGTTTAGTTATTGTTTAATAAGCACAAAATTAGACTAATACAGGATTTGCTAAACTAAATTTCTTGACGTTTGAAGACCCAAGAGCACCCCAATAATAGAACAATAATCCAGCCGCCTAACAAACCATACATCATGGGTAATCCCAATCCCGTTTGCGCGATTAAGGAAAGGCTACTTTTAGCTGCTAGTGTATCCGAAGGTGCGGCAAGCAAATTTAAGGCACGGAACAAGTCGGTAGGATTCAGTAAAATGAGTAGATTAAATAGATTGCGATTAAGCATTTCACTCATTCCAACCAAAACACTGAGCAAAATAAGGTCATAAACCAGCACAAGCACAAACCATAAAATAAGTAACGTTCCCAGTGCCTTGGCTTTTTCTCGCACACACAGGCTAACCCAATAGCCCAATAGAACAAACACTAATGACAACAAAATACTGCTTATTATCAAATGGGTAAATCCGATAACTATCGCGAATTGAGCCTGAGCATCGCCAAGTAGTATCAGTAATAATCCTGTCACACCAAAACCTAAGATACAGGCGATAGTCATTACGCACGCATGGCCCAAAAACTTGCCGCAGACAAGATGCCAACGCTCCAATGGATAGGTCAGTAATAACAATAAGGTGCCAGATTCTTTCTCACCGACAAAGCTGTCATAGCTCAACAAAATCGCGCCTAATGGCAGCATAAATACCGATAAAGTCACAAGCCCAGAAAGGATCTGCGCAGGCTCAAATACTACTAAGCTGCCCGATATTACGCTCCCCATAAAACTCACACTAAGGGAGAGCAGCAACAATACACCCGCCATCATCCATAGCCATCGATTGCGCAAATTGTCCTTAAACTCCTTGGCAGCTATGGTACTCACTATATTTAGAGCACTTAAATGACCACACTGCAAAACCTCTGATTGACTCATACGGCGGCCTCCCACTTAACGCCTTGAGCCATATCTGTTACTTGAGTGGTATCTGCAGATACAACCTGGGGCAGAGAATGACAAACGGTTTCCATATAATGATGAAACACAGACTGCAAACTCGGAGGCTCAACAGAAAAATCCCCTGCCGGCACTTTTTGCAATAGATGATGTAAAACACCTGACTTTTGCCCCTGCGGTACAGTCAGTTTTAATCCCTGCGGCGAACTCATCTCAACACAGCTGGCTAAAATAGGATCTGCGAGCACCTCTAGCCTTTGAGTGTGAGACAAAGAATGCAAAAAAAACTGGTTTGGCAACCGAGTTGCAGATCTAAGGGCGGTTAAAGTTCCCGAAGCTAACATTCGTCCTCGGCCTAAAATCAAAGCCCGATCCATTTGATCTTGAACTAATCCTAACTCATGGGTACTGATGATAATCGCGCAGCCTTTCGCCTTAAGTTGGGCTATTTTTTGATACAAAAAAGCCGATGCTAAGGGATCTAGACCGACAGTCGGCTCATCAAGTAACAATATCTGAGGATCAGCCAATATTGCCTGAGCGAGCCCAAGACGCTGCCGCATTCCCTTGGAAAATGTACTCAGACGTTTATCTTTAGCGGCTTCTAAACCAAATTCGGCAAGTAATTCATGTACTTTTGCAAGAGCGACGCCTTTAAGTTTAGCGAAATAGCCGAGTAATTCGAGAGCGGTCATGTTGTCATAAAAGCTCACATTTTCAGGTAAATAACCTAAAGATAAACTCAACCTGACATTCATAGATCCCACATTGTGCCCTTGAACTTGGATCTGGCCACGTGTAGGAGTTAGCAATCCTAAAATAAGCTTAAGTAACGTAGACTTACCTGCTCCATTATGGCCAAGGAGAGCAACAACTTGGCCCTTTAGAACCTCAAAATTCACGTCCTCCAATGCCTTAAAGTTGTTATAAAATTTACTGACATTTATCGCTTTAACGGCAATATCAGCACTGGCCACAGGCTTATTCGTCGAGAATGTGAAAGTCTGATTCATTGCGTACCTCCATCAATAAGTGCGGGCGAGACCGATTGCATTAAGGGAAAACTATCGCTAATTCCCGTCGTCATTCGGGGCTGAAATTGGCGTTCAACCCAACGCAGCAGTAAAACAACTGGACTTTCCATTAACAGTTTTGCCTCAGGATAAAGCCAAAATAGTTTGTCTAAGCTGTCATTGGGCCTATGGGCCAAATCACCTATCCCATCTAGATCCAGATCCCAGCCTTGGTATTCTGACCAATAATTGCCTTGTCCTTGATAACTCCACTCTAACTGTGTGTCGCCGACATATTTCACTTGGTTTTGATTCGCAATGATTCGATTATGCCAAAGACGGTTTTCCTCTCCGCCCATGGCCATACTGATCCCAGTATCGCTATGACTAAACTCGTTATCTTGAATACGGTTATTTTGAGCAGCGTAAATAAAAATGCCTTTGCCTTCGTTACCCAGCTCCACTGTGCCCTTAGAATTATGGATGTCACTGGCAACATTGGCCTGCACATGGGAAGACTCAGTAATATTGAGCAAAATGCCGAAGTCCCGAGCCTGAGTCACGCGGTTGTGGTGCAGATAAATATTCGTTGAATTCATTAAGGCATAGCCACCATCAACCGCAATAGCTTGGTTTTGCCATGCTTCATCGGCTTGGGTATACATGTAGTGAATGCCGTATTGCAGTTTAGTAAATTGATTTTCAGAAATGCGGCTGCGGGTGACTGACTCTAAATACACCCCATCGCGGACAAAAATGAGTTGGTTTTTATGGATTTGCGGGGCAACGACCTGCTTAAGATAAATGCCATCCCCTCTGTCTAACACATACATAGCACCGTTGCCGCTGATACTATTACCTACGATCTCAGGGGCATAGATTTGCTCACCATAAATACCAAAGCCATCACCTACAAAACGATTTTCTTTAATTTGTACTTTATCCGCTCCTTGTTGCAGCAAGATCCCCGCATCGCGGTAATAGAGATCCTTCCCCCAATGCCGAATATTAAGCCCCTCAATCCTCACCTTCGCCGCGGTAACAATCAGCGCACTACCTTGATACTGTGCATCTAAGGTAGCGCCAACTTCGCCTTGTAAATGAATGGATTGAGTGACTCGAAAAGAGCCGGTATACACACCAGTAGCCAGCAATAACGTGTCACCATTTTGAGCCTTACTAAGGGCAAGTGTAAGCGCATCTGTGTCTGTCACCCGGATCAGTGCCGCCCAACTATTAAAAGAAGTAATGTACAGCAACCAAAACAGGAGTGAACGCAGCTTCATTTTCACAGCCTTACTTATCACCTGCGAGCAGTTCTAGGGTAATCTCATTGAAGGCCAAAACTCGGCCGCCGTATTCTGTGGCAAAAGCTTCGGCTGCAGCCTTAGTGCTAAAAGGTGCGACGGCAGGCCCCATGACCGCCTTTTTAGTCGTGCCGTAAACATAGAACGCACTCTGTGCATCAATAAAAGCACCATCGTCCGGCCGATCCCAGTCGGTCGAGCCAGCATCATGCACCATCATGTAATCGATCTGACGCTTGTTTTCACTCTGAAGGGCAAAGTTAAACATATCGCGACTAGAGCAAAACTTAGGCACGATTTTTTCAGCCTTAAGATGTACTTGCCCTTTAGGTCCAGGATATTTAGTGATCACCATGCCGCACAAATGACAACGGTCATGTTCATGAATCATCTCAGCTTTATGAACTTGGTCGGTTGCCTCACTCTTATTACAACCAAATAGCAAAGGCATTAACAGTAACAACGAATAGAACTTCTTCATCCTATTGATCCTTTTTAATAAAAGTATCAACACCTCGCCTAGGCACCTTGCAGGGACAGACCTTAAGACGAGGGTCGATAAAATAGTGATATCGATTTAAATCAAAATATTAAATCGCGTAATTTTGCCCAGCGTAGAGGATAAAAAGCCTCAAACACATCATGCCGCTAACAGCACACAAGCCTGATATATAAAAGGCTTTGGCTGAATGACTAAAGTGTTTACCAAGTGCGAAATTAAGTAATAAGGGCCCGACGAATCCGACACCAATCACCCCTAACCAAAACACACTTGCCCAAGTCCCTTCATGGAAAGCGGCAAAGGCCATTTGAGCGCCTTCATTCCCCGTCATCAGGGCTGTTGCTATCATGAAAATGAACATGGCTTCGGCGAACATGATTGGCCACTCGGCACCATGGAGCACCTTCATCTCAGCGCTATGTAATTGCTCTTTAAAGAAATACACAGCGACCATCTTGGCCGATGCCGCCCCAGCGGATATGCCAGAGGCGATAAATAACGCAGGTAATACCGAAGTGTTAATGATAGGAAAGCGGATCAAGGCCGAGATCAAGAACCCAGTGTAAGCACAGACAGAGATAGCCAGCACTAAGACTACAACCTCAATTGGACGACGAAATGCCACTAACTTGTCGATAATCGGCTTTAAGAACCCCAGTGCAGAGACAGATAACAGCTCTTTTTCGAGGGCAAATAGGGTCAAAATTGCCACGAGCGGGATATAAACACTCAAAGCGATAACACCAATCGACATCACGGAGTTGAGGTTGTAATAAACTAAAATTCGCCAGAAAAATAATGGGTTAGTTAAATCAACAACGAGACATAACATACCGAGACTAATAGTGATAAATGCTACTAGCGCTGCCGCCTTTAAAAAGGCAGTGTTTTCCACTTGGCCCTTATAAAAACGTAGTACAAGCGCAGTCGTTAACGCGCCACCCGAAATCCCCGCAAAAAACAGGTAAACGGCAATGGGCCATGGCCAAGCAACACCTTCGGAAAGCCCTAAGGTAAATTCCATACTGGTATCCATCTTTACACTCCCAGTTTCACGATAGGTATGTAACGTAAGCTTGGTTCTGTGCCAAAGTGCGGCTTAATTCGCACTGAGTCCTTTACCGCCAATAACTTACTGACATAAGACTGAGGATCATTGGCATCGCCAAAGACCAAAGCATCGTACTTGCAACTCTGTACACAGGCGGGTAATTCCCCCTTGGCTAGCTTGCTGTGCAAACAGAAGTCACAGTTATCCGCAACATCTGTTGCTTCATTAATAAAGCGAGCGTTGTAGGGACAGGCACCAATACAATACTTACAGCCAGCACACTTACTGGCGTCCATAGTCACTATTCCTGTTGCAGGATCACGGTGAGCTGCGCCCGTTGGGCACACTGTCACACAAGGTGCATTTTTACATTGTTGGCAAGATACGCGGACAAACTTACGCTCACAATCACAGGCCATCTTGCCGCAGTGCGGGCAGGCTTGCCCTTCAACACGGCCACTTTGCTGCTCAAGCAATACGCGAGATTTTCCCTCGGGTAAGTGGTTTGCTTGGTTACAGGCAGTTTTACAATCGCCACAACCGACACATTTAGTTTGATCAAACACCATGACGTAATGGGGCTTATGAGCGCTATCACCGTCCTCTTTGACTGAACACCCACCTAAAGGAGTTAAGATCAAAGTGCACATTCCAGCGCTTTTAAGGAACCTCCGTCTCTCTATATTTTCACTCACATCATCCTCCATCTATCGGTTTTCAACCGACGTTTTTATTTATATCGTTATCGACTTAACTTGCCTGAAAATGACTAGCGACTTGGTTTATCTCCACTTTCATTCAATTTGATTTGTGCTTTTATAATCGCGTTATTGATGGCTTCACGATTAATACTGCTGCTTGGTTGTGCCAGCAGTAACCGCCAATGATCTATAGCTACTTGGTAGCGAGCGTGCAGATAGGCATCGGTAGCGAGTAATAACTGTGTCTGTGATTCAAAGGGTGAGTGCGCTAAAACCTTGGCAATCACCTGCTGGGTTTCTGGTGTTATTTGCCGACGTTCACGGTAGTAAAGTGCGTTAGCCTTAGCGCCCAAAACTTCTGCATCGTCTTCAGATAGCATGAGCAACTTATCCAAGGTCAGCACAGCATCCGAGTACAAACCACCCGCGCTATAAGCCCGAGCTAAAGACATGAGTGCCTCAGTATTTTGTGGTTCTCGTTCTGCCAAACGCGTGGCTTTGGTAATTTCTGCAGCTACTAAATAATCAATATTTTCATCAACTTTTCCTTTTTCCCAATCTTGAAAACGCCCTATTTGGCTATAAATGGCTAAGGTCAGTAACACGAGTATTAAGCCCATGGCAAAGGGCACTTTGCTCGACATTGACGGCAATTGAGCCATAGCGAATGTCAATTTCAAGCGGCCGTGATGCCAATAAATATAAGCAATGAACAGACCTAAACACATGCAAATAACTAACCCTAAACTGACCATCTCATTCCCCAAACAGGTCATAGCAAGTGACACATTTACCCAAGCTAAAGCTAACTCAAACGGTGCACTAACCGTGGGCAGGCATCATGCTTTGATGCTTCATCTCTTTAATTTCACTAGGTTTTTCGATGTTTTTTAGCTCAATTTCAAAGATAAGTGCTGACTCGGGCGGGATAATGCCCACGGCTTCTGTGCCATAGGCCAGACTAGCGGGAACCACAAATCGGTATTTAGATCCCATAGGCATCAATTTCAGTCCCTCTTCCCAACCGGGAATGACAGTCATTAATGCAAACCGAGTAGGCTCTTTGCGGCCGACAGTATTTTCAAACTCTGTACCGTCGATGAGCGTGCCAACATATTCCACAGTGACAACATCTTCAGGGTTTGGCTTTTGACCAGAGCCTTGGGTTATCACTTGGTATTGCAGACCGGAAGCTGTGACTTTCACATTTGATTGCTTGGCATTTTGTGCAAGGTAGTCAGCGCTAGCTTTTTTCGTTTCCGCCATTTCTTTTTCAGCAAGGATTTTTCTGGCAGCATTAAGCTCTTCAGCCCTTTGATTGAGATAGGTCACGACCTCCTCATCCGTCAGTTGTTGCTTATCCTTCAGCGCATCCACAAAACCTTGCACGACTAGATCAATATTGACCTCAGACCCTAATTCAACTTGGTTATAAACTTGGCCTGAAATGTAATTGCCAATGGACGCGCCAATACTGTAAGAGGTTTTATCCGCATCACTTTTTAGGCTAGGGGCAGCAAAACTTGTCACAGAAACAAATAGCGCAGCACAGGTCGCCACGGTTAACGTTTTTGGGATAAAAGAAGTTGGCATACGTGTTTTCATTTTATGTTCTCTACAATGATGAACCCTGTGGGTTTAGCCTCTTGGCCCTGCAAACAGATCTTCTAGAAAATCAGTTCGCGTGTTCTTTACTATGGTTTTTCTGTTACTCGTCCAGATAAACGCCAGCCATAAATACCGTCGGCCATATGGCGCACACCTGTGTAACCTAGCTTCATGGTCTCTCTGGCAGCCATATTGCTGGCGGTACAAAGACGGTTGGCACAATAAAACACCATGACTGCATCTTTATTCTTTGGAAGTAACTCTCTCCAATTTTGAACATTGAAAAAAACCGCTCCGGGGATAAAACCTTCCGCCCATATCTCCAGCGTATTTACATCGAAAAAATAAACGCCTGACTGAGCAACTAATGTCTCGGCTTCCATCATCGAAATCGGATTAAGTTGGATCTCGTTGTAAGGCGCTTCCGATATCTCTGAGCCGCCACCTGCAAGCACAGGCAAAGCTACAGCGCCTAGGGCCAACACAATTAGGGTGTGAGTTAGGCTTTGACGAATCACTTTATTCATAATTTGGCTCTCGAATTCCCCGACACCCAGAGGTGTCGGGGATACTAGGACTCAAGTTGAACTACATTTTTTGTGCACTCAGACCTTTACCATCGATAATGGCTTGAGCTTGGGTGACATAGGTCAATGCTGCGTCTAAGCGTTTTTGTGAGTAACGTGGACCATGGACGCCCCATGAACCATCAGCTTTAATCAGCTTAATGACGTCTTGGGCTTTGTCGGTCAACATTAAGACTTGCGTCTTGTCTTCTACCGATAACTTTGTCACTTCAAGCAACTTATCGATGCGGGCAAGCGCTTGTTCAACTAAAGCAAAGGTTTCCTTCACGGTTTTTTGCCACTTCTGCACTTCGCCGTAAATTTCCATTTGGTCTTCGAAATGTAAGCCCACTTCGAGTTCAGATTGGAATTGGCTATGGCAACCTTTGTTCTCTGTCACGTCATGGTCAGATACCGAAGTACGGGCACAGGTCCACATCAAATCGAGATAGTTATGGCCGTTTTCATCCTTGGCAACTGTCCAACCTTTAGTCGCTGAGTCGCGGGGTTTTCCTTCTGGAGGGTTTAGTGTTTTACGCAGAGGATCGACATCGATTTTCCACATATGTGACTTACGCACGTTGTCGAAGCCTGCCATATCAGGGAATTGGATAGCGGTGAAGTTTTCACAACTTCCCATATTAGGCATGTGACAGCTTTGGCAAGTTTGGTTGCTGTGGGTTTGAGTATTGCTGGCGATTTCAGCCTGCGCTGTGTGGCAGTCAGTACACTGTTTTACTAACTTAGGTTTAGTAATACCTGACTTCCAATCACCGTCGGTGACTTCATGTGGATCGTGACAGGTAGAGCAGCGCATACCCTTATCATAGTGGGATGAAGCAAACATCTGCGAACCTTCTGTACCACAAGATGGGCACGAAGATTTCATCTTCACGTTGAAGGCATATTCCAACTTTTCTTTACCCTGCGGCGTTTGCGCTAACTCTTCTACAAAGTTAAAACGCTGGTGACAACGTTCACAATTTGAAGGCATGCCACCACCAATACCACCGTCTAAATGACCGCCTGCGCCATGACACTCTTCGCAGGTAATCCCAAGTGATACGGTATGTTTTTGCAGTTCTTTCGGGTTACCTAAAGCAGCAAAGAATTCATCCTTAGTCTTAAAATCAAACTTAAAGGTATGGCACATTTCACAGTAGGAACTCGCAGGCTGGAACAGGAATTCTTTTTCGTATTTCGCACCATATGAGCTCATACCCCATTGGTGCGAACCACTCGTGCCAAAGCCTTCCATGGTTGTTGGGAATTCAGGTACAACTTTCTGAATTTTCTTGGCCATTTCAGGCGTTAGCCATTCAGCCCAACCACGGGAGAATTGGTTACCACCGGCGACCATAGTCCCAGTACCATCTTTTAGTAAACCATCTTTCACATGGAAAGTACCGCGTACTAAGTAGCTGTCGATAAAGCCGTATTTGGTTCTTGGCGTTCCCACTGTCGCATAAATTGCATCGGGGGTAATACCGTCTGGCAGGATGGAAGTATCCTTTGTGCCATACATGGTTTTATTTAAATCATTATCGACTTCAGGGTGATTCCCAGGGAAACGTAAAGTTTTTGAATGGCGTGAACGTTTCCATTTCTCATACTGTGGACCATGGCACTCACCACATTTTTCTGGGCCAACAAACTTATTCGGGAAATCTAAAATCGACTTAGCACCAAGTCGATATTGCAATGCCATAGGGCGATCGCCTTCCTGATGTTGACTGTATTTCTGGCTATCACCACCGTGTAAATATTCTTCCCCACGGTCGCTGACTTTATAAGTTCCTTTAAGTCTTCCCGCTTCGGCATATTTAAATACGGGATGATTTTCGAACAGGAATTCAAATAACTCTTTTTCCTGAACGATATAATCCTGCAAAGTTCGAACACCGCGTGATTCCATGGTCACATCGGGATTAGCCATAATAGCTTGCGCTTCAGCACTCTGTTGTTTGTTGCCATAGCCAGGTTTGACTTCTCCCGGTTTAGCGTCAGACGCTATTCCTGTCGCACTGACGATAGTTCCTAAACAAAACAGCACACCTAAGGCTGTTTTGGATTTCCATCGTTTCATCATTCACTCCTAATTATCATTAGTTTTATATTTTCCACTGAACCTAACTGTTCACTGAACGACACAAACAATTGACCAGTGGCTGCATGATGGAGAAGACAAACCATTAAAAATCGGAGCTAGTGCACATTAAATTTTTATTAAAAAATAAAGATAGCTAAGTGAAATTAATACATTTAAATACAGTTACTTAATTAAGAATTCATATCAGTTTTTTAGATGTGAAAGCGCAGTTTTTAATTATAAAAATAACTAAAAATACATTTTATCTTTCAAAAACTTAAGATCGTTTAAACAATGGATTTAATAACGAAATAGATCACATTATGAGAAGTACCATTCAATTAATCTCGCCGTTAGCAATTAAAAATTCTCGTTTAACCATTAACTAAAATTTAATTCACACTATCCGAATGGAATAAAATATGACCACTATACTTCCAGAAATAGGCCATATATTGCTGATTATCAGCACTGTCATTGCACTATTATCTGCAATGGTACCTTTAGTGGGAATTTATAGAGATAATGCTTACTTAACAGGCTACAGCCCAGCATTATTTAGAGCATTATTTACCTCGATATCCGCAGCACTCCTTTGCTTAATTTATAATTTTATCAGTGATGATTTTTCTGTTGCCTATGTTGCCAATCATTCCAATAGTCAATTAGCCCTTGGGTATAAAGTGGCTGCGGTTTGGGGCAGCCACGAAGGTTCAATGCTCTTTTGGGTATTTGCAATCGCACTCTGGGGCGCCATTATCAGTTATCGCCTACCAATAACGGATTGCACTCAGGCCAAAGCCAGCAACCAATACCAAGACGCTGTTTACTTTGCGAGATTGCTGGCGATTTTGTCGCTAGTGATTCTGGGGTTTAACTTATTTTTACTTTTTACTTCGAATCCTTTTGCCCGCTTGCTACCCAATATCCCCATAGAAGGACGCGATCTCAACCCAATATTGCAAGACATAGGCCTTATATTGCACCCACCTATGCTTTTCCTCGGGTATGTCGGACTTACCGTTTGTTTTGCCGCCGCCTTAGCATCGCTGCTCGGCGGAAAGTTTAATGCTCGTCAAGTTAACCACTTAAAGCCTTGGGGGTTACTCGCATGGATTTTTTTAACGGGCGGAAATGCCTTTGGATCTTGGTGGGCCTATAACGAATTAGGCTGGGGAGGATGGTGGTTTTGGGATCCAGTAGAAAACGCCTCTTTTATTCCTTGGCTTGTCGCCACCGCATTAGTCCATTCTATTGTCCTGACTAAACGCACTAATGGCTTTCAAATTACAACTTTGCTGCTGTGTATATTGGCTTTCTCACTCAGTTTACTCGGCAGTTTTTTAGTGCGTTCCGGCATAGTGCAATCGGTGCATGCCTTTGCCGCCGACCCAACACGTGGCATGTCAATCCTCTGTTTATTAATACTTTTTATTGGTGCAGCTCTGCTCATTTTCGCACTTAAAGCCAATAACCTAAGACACTCAGTCCAGCATACGATTTTCAGTAAAGAAACGCTGTTATTACTCGGTATTGTAATATTAGTCGTCGCTGCATTTTCAGTTCTACTCGGTACCTTCTATCCCTTGATCTATGAACTACTCGGTTTAGGTACACTTTCTGTCGGTGCCCCTTATTTTAATGCGATCTTTGTACCACTGACCTTCTTACTCGTACTCTTGATGGGTGTAGCCCCTTTAGCCCATTGGCAAAAAACATCCAAAGCTCAAGTTAAGCCTTTAATCATTCCTGGCACGCTGATTTTAATTTCGGCTTTGTGGATAAGCTTGCAGGCAGCTACTGGCAATAGTTTATTTCTGTTACTTGGTACTGCAGCAGCACTTTGGTTACTGATTTGCTTATTATTAACACTGATCGCAGCATTAGGATTGAACAAGCAAACTCATCAACATAAACAGTCAGTTAAAGATGCCGTGAACATGGCTAAGCCTACCTCTAAACGACGCTTCATGGCCATGCTGCTCGCTCATTTAGGTGTTGCTGTAACAATAATAGGTGCGACGGCCGTCTCTTTCTTTGAACAAGAAGCCCTGCTAAGAATGGGGCCTGGGCAAGGAAAACCTCTGGCAGGTTATGTCTTAGTTTATGAAAGTACTGAGAATATTGAGACCAAGAGTTTTACTGCCATTCAAGCCAATATCAGTATCCGTGATGCAGCCCAAGATGAGCTGGTAATAGGCTATATCACCCCACAACGACAAACCTTTAAAAGCAATGCCATGGAAATGTCCCATGCGGGAATTGACCACGGCCTATGGCGGGATATTTATGTCTCGATGGGATTGCAACTTAGTGATAACGAATACCTGATCCGTATCAGCTATAAACCTCTTGCTAGTTGGATCTGGCTTGGGGCACTGCTAATGATGTTAGGCGGAACTGTCGCTGCTTGGCCTGCTCGCAACCTTTGTTATTACCCGAAATCAGAAACCTTAGCTGACCCATCCCATTCATTGAAAAGGGAGACACTTGCCTAATGAATCCATTTTTTCGCTCACCTTACCTCTGCGCTTTTACATGGTTGCTCTTTACCACACTATTTTTAGGAGGGACTGCATTCCTCGCGGTGGCTCAAGAGCAGCCCATCTCTAGCCCTTCTCATAAACAACAAGCTATGAATATCACTAAAGTGCTGCGCTGTCCTATGGCAACTAATCTGAGTCTGTTTGAATCACAAGCTCCTATCGCCCATGAGCTTAAAGCTCAGATATTTTCGATGTTGGAACAAGGATATAGCCAAGATGAAATCATTCTATTTATGGTAGAGCGCTATGGTGAAAAAATTCGTTATCAACCCGAACTTAAAGGTTCTACCGTCGCACTTTGGTTTGGCCCATTATTCTTGCTATTACTCGGTGTAGGTCTTTGCCTTGGACTCATTAAACGCCGAGCACTGAGCTCCCCTTCCTAAAAATAAGGATTCACCATGAAACGATATTCTTTGCGACTAATTCTGCTGTTCAGTTTTGTCCTGTTAAACAACGCAGTCCAAGCCCATTCATTGCAGAATAAGCTTTACGACACTGGCGAAACGATTCCTAAACCTAGGGTAATGACTGGCTTCGTTGAAATGCAGCATGCACGCGGCGTACCGGAAGTGCCTTTTATTGATGAAGCGGGGAAAACTCAAACCCTAAAACAACATCAAGGTAAACTGGTTCTCGTTAATCTTTGGGCGACTTGGTGTGCCCCTTGCCTACGTGAAATCCCAGAACTTCAGCATCTTAAAAAGGATTATCAAGGGAAAAATATTGCCATTGTCCCAATATCCATCGATGAAGATCCTAAGGATGTGCGACCTTTCCTCACTCAACATAATTTTAGTGACTATCAAACTTGGTTCGATCCAACACAAAACATAGAACAGATCATTCCGGCAAACGTCGTTCCTGCGACGTATTTTTTTGATGCTAAAGGTAATCTTGTTGGTTTCGTACGCGGGTATCTCGATTGGGGCGATAAAGACGTCGCCCCTTATCTTGACCAATTGATCGCTAAATACGGCCAATAATCATTCTGTACTAAGAAAGCTAGTTTACATCTCCGTTCGGTAGCCCACCCTACATTTGCCGAAACCCGCTGCACCCGAATTTGCAGCGGGTATTTTTACACTTCTGAACAAATACCTGAACTTTGTATTCTGCGGCGCATTTCTTTAAAATTGCCGCCAACTACTTATTGTTTATTGATCCCAAGGCAATCCAGATGAAACTCACCAGCTTAACTCAACCTATTTATGACCACTTATATCGTGATATCAGTGAGTTTCGCAGCACCTTCGACTTGCCAGTTAGTGATGTTGATTCTTTGGATGATAAGGCCGACACCTTACATACTTCATTGATTATTGAAGAGTTAACTGAGCTAGCAGAAGCCGATAGCCGTATCGAGCAGGCCGATGCCATTGTCGACTCTGTGTATGTCTTAATGGGACGTTTAGTGCATTTAGGCGCACAAGCCATGACCGACAGACTCGAAATCAGTTACTTAATCGACTTGTTGCTATGCGTCGCTAAAAACCGTGAAATCGACTTTATTCGCTGCTGGGACGAAGTCCATTCAAGCAATATGAGTAAAGTGTGCCGCAACGAGCAAGAATTGGCTGAGACAGTTGCCTTTTATGCTAAGCAAGGTGTTGAAATTGTTGGTAGTCAACAAGGCGACTTCATCATAGCCAAATGCGCTAAAGATGTGGAAATGGCGGGTAAAGTGGTTCGCCAAGGCAAGGTACTAAAATCGGTATACTACCGCCCAGCAGATCTGACTAAGCTGGTTAAAGCCTAGATTTTATAGCTTTGTTTAGAGCCTGTTATTTACAGGCTCTTATTTCGCCAAGGCAATTATCTCGCCTAAGCGATTATCCAGCAGTAATGACTTTTCAGCGTGTGTTTTAACGAGGCAATCCGTATGAATCCTGCGAAAGTAGTGCGTGCTGAGGTGAAGCAATTAACTGATTTGCCGAATATTGGCAAAGCCTGTGCGGCGGATTTACGTTTGCTCGGTCTAGATAAACCTGAGCAACTGCTGGGGCAAAATCCCTACGACCTATATCAAGCACTCAATCGTTTGACCGGAAAAACACACGACCCGTGCATGATAGATGTATTTATCTCCATCACCCGTTTTATGGCGGGCGAAGATGCTAAACCTTGGTGGTTTTACACCGATGAGCGCAAAAATACCTTAGGGCAGACTAAACCTTAGCTTTTAGCTTCCCGCCTGTTTATCACTTTGTATTATTTCAGGTTCTTCCCTTAACCATTCCCGCCAAATCGCCACCAGCAAGGCCATCAATACTGGGCCGACAAACAAACCGACAAAACCCATGGTTTTCACGCCGCCGATCAAACCGAAAAAAGTCGGTAAGAAAGGCAATTTAATCGGCCCGCCGACAAGATTGGGGCGCAGGGTTTTATCAACAATAAACAGCTCTATGCTGCCCCAAAGGAACAAGCCGACGCCCGCCGTCATATCGCCAGTGCCGACAAGATAGAGTGAAATCAAGGTAAACATGGTTGGCGCGCCGCCGGGAACCAAGGCCATAAAGGCGGTTAACACCCCAAAAGCCACGGCCGATGGCACACCCGCAATCCAATAGGCAATCCCCAGCACTATGCCCTCACCAATCGCGATAAGCGTCATGCCGATTACCGTCGAACTGACCGTCGCAGGCACCACACGGGAGAAGCTATGCCAGCGGGCAGGCAATACTCGCTCGCCGACAATATCTAACTGTTTGGCCACTTGCTCGCCATCTTTATAGAGGAAAAACAACGTAATAAGCATAAAGAGTAAGGTCAGTAGCAGGCCTAGCGTGTTCCAGCCCAATTGCAGCACCCAGCGATAAATGCCACTTAGGTTCTGACCACTGATGGCACTGATGATTTTGCCTAGCTCGTGGGGTTCACCGATAAATTGCTGCCATTGCAGGGTTAACCATTCACCCATCCAAGGTAAATCTTTGATCCACAAGGGCACGGGCGAACCGTGTTGGTTAGTAAACACCAACCAATCAACCCAAGTTCTAATTTCTTGTAACGCATAGGAAAATACAAACACCAGCGGGATAATCAGCCCGAGCACAATACAACATAGGGCAATGGTTGCCGCCAACGCCGAGCGGCCACCGCATTTTGCCAATAGTTTTTGATAAAGAGGCCAACTCGAAAAACACACAATCAAGGCGGCTAAGGCAGGCACTAAAAAGTCGATAAAAAAGAATACACCAGCGCATAAGAGCAAAATCAACAAACTACGACCAATCGCGGCATTACTGAAAATCGGCGTCATAGTGCTAACACTCCCCACAATACAATCCAACGATAAGATGGAAAACACTCGGCATTGTGCCAACCGTTAACGTTTGAGTTCAACCCGTTCTGCGAGTCAGTTTATTGCGCAGTGCTTCCCATGGGCAACCACTTTAATACCGAATATTGCGTTATGTATCGATTCAATCTTTTAAGAAAAAGGCCTTTGGCTATCTATCAAAGGCCGAACAGTTGAAATGAGCTTATTGCGCCGAGAGTTGCTTAACGAGCTGCTCTGGTTGACTAAAATCGGTAATGCGCTGAATGACTTTCCCGTCCTTAACCCAAAGTAACGTCGGGATATTGCGGATTTTAAAATGATTAAATAACACGCCTAACTCATCGATACTAAAATCAATTTTAGTCTGATAAAGCTGCTTAAAATCTTCGAGCGCTTTATCGTCTGTCCACAGGTGATTGACCACACCGTGCCACGCTTTATTCGGCACTTTTTGCGCGAGATTATTTAAGCCTTTTTGGACGGCAATACACTCTTTCGACATTTCTGGACGGCTCTCAGCCAAGTACCAATCACACCAAGTTGCAGTGAAAAAGAGTAAATGCTCACCTTGTTCCCAAGGCTTGAGTAACTTAGCCGTTTGCTCGGCACTGGGCGCCTCTGTTGCCTGCGCCGTCAACTCTTGGCCATTCGCCAACATATCAATAAATTTATCTAAATTAGCGTCTGACTCATGGCTAGTGTAAACCACATCACCCGCACGATTGATCAATACACTATAGGGCGTACCGACCAAGCCTAAAGCCACACCCAACTCACCTTCATTATCCAACCACACGGGCATAGTGAGCCCGAAGCGCGCGATAACGTCAGCGATCTTAGGCTGCTCTTCATTAATATTGATGTTCACTGCGACGATATTAATCTTGTCCTGATACTTCTTCTGCAGGACTTCAAAATGCGGCATTTGTTCCATACAGGGCTGACACCAAGTTGCCCAAAACTTTAGATATATCGGCTTGTCACCCGCAACGCTGCCTAAGGTCACTTGCTGCTGATCGGGATAGGTTTTAAGTGCAATATCTTGATAGGCTTTGTCGCCCGCAAACGTAGCAAAACTCACGACGGCAAGGCACATAACAATGATTTGACGTAACAACATAGTGTTTTCCTTAAATTGATAGACCACTTGCATCCACGACTATGGGGCCAGTGATTTGCAGCCATTAACACAGAAAATACATAATCAAAGGGAGCGACAGTCTACCCAGCAACCAACCTTTAAACAGTGAGTATAAACTAACAAGCCGCTAATTTAGCCATGTAAAATGTAAGCCTTGGTGAGCATATCAATGCCCAAATTATCGCGGCCTTTACTCATGACATTATTTGATATCCAAAGTGATCAATTCAAATATTCAAGTGAATAGCATCATCTAATATCTAAACAAATCAAAATCTTGAAATACAATCCCATCATGATGAATCCAGTCTACGATGCTTTCTGCAAGTTGTGGATATGGCCAAACGCATCAGCGAATACTTGAGGATCATCTACAACGAGGTTGACCATACTTAACGACTCAGGCAATTGTCCCATTCCGCCATAATAAGTTTGGGGATGCTTAAAAATCAGCTGCACATTCGCGACATCACCCCGTCCTATCGTCAAGATTTCTGGTGCAGCGATTGCCACAGATGTGTCGACAGAATTACCAAATGAAGTACCAATAGGAATGCCGCCCACTTGCTGTGGTTGCACGTGAGTCACAAATGCCCCAAATTTCAGTTCACTTATCTGGGTTAAATCAATCGCCATAAAACCCCAGATACCATTATTGATAATGAGCTTACCTTCCCTTTGATACAGGGAGTAATAACGACTGATTCGGTAATTGGCTGCGATTAATACCACTGAATATAAGATCAAACCAGAAACGAATACGGCAACAATATGACTCACATAATCGAGTAGTATGTAACTCAGTGTGGAGGCCACGATTAAACACATTATGATGACTAAAGCATGCCAAGGTTGGGCACTCAGTAACTTAAGCGGTGTGATCGATGCTGGGTGGCGACGGGAAAAATAAGGGATAGCGTAATACCAACTCGCGGGTTCGGTAGCGAGTATTAAACCTAAGGTCAGCTTCTTATCGTCAGGCATTTGATTCTTTGGCAAATCAGTGTTTGATGCGCCCTCAATATTAAGCGTTCTAAGTTCATTTGCCCCATTACCCAGCTCTTGCTCCACAGTGGCAGCATATTGAGCAATGATCGCTAATCTTGGATCGCCTGAAGCCTTCCTCGCCTGCCACAATCCCTTAATAATGCTCACCATCAAGTACAATTCGATGAGCAGTAATACCGTGATAATAGGGAAACGCAGCCAAGCGATAAACTCGAAATACTCTGCAATTTGAGGAGGGTAGCTGAGGCGAGCCATGAGGCTGCTCAAACTGAGAATGACTAATATTTTCCAGCTTTTTTGCGCACCAATTTTGATAATCCAATACCAATAAAGCAGAGGTAACAACACAAAATATAGTGCACTGACGACAGCCAAAGACAACTGCTCACTTGTTTGCGTTAACTGTTCTGGCAGTAAATTAAACCCAAGCCAATACACAATAATCATCAAAATGAGAAAATAAATTCGATATTTAGCTGGGCGTCTTAGTCGAATTTTTAGCATTTAACATCCTTGTCAGTTGATCTAGCCAAGCCTATGCGATAGTAAAAACCCAAAAAAGTAGCTTGGCTTATCAATAACATGATGGATAAAACCATGAATACAATGCTGGCTTAAAAACGTTCAAACTGATCATTAGACCATCAAACCTAACGCCAATTGTCTTGTTAGCTCTGCGGCGGGAATAGCCTGACAGCCGGTTGCATTTTGGCCGCACCAAAGTGGGCTAAAATCGCCGAACCCTTGTTGCTCGGCGGCGCTTCGCAATCCTGCGACGGCACTGGAGGCGAGCGGAAAATCCGGTACTGCGTTATTGATAGGTCCAAGTTCAGCCATAAAACGATTCACTATGCCGCGTGCGGGGCGACCAGAAAATAAGTTAGTCAGAGCCGTATGCTGCGCCGCCTCGCTTTGCAGGACGGCGCGATGGATCTCACTAGTCGTGCATTCAGGGCAAAGTAAATAAGCCGTCCCAACTTGCACCGCCGAAGCGCCCATCGCCATGGCGGCACGCACGGTTTTGGCATCGACTATGCCACCCGCGGCGATAACGGGCACATCAACGGCAGTAATGATTTGCGGCAATAAACTAAAAGTGCCGAGTTGCTCAGTCAAATCATCGGATAAGAAATGTCCTCTATGGCCGCCAGCTTCTAAGCCCTGCGCAATAATGGCATCTACGCCACGCGCTTCTAACCAGAGCGCCTCTTCTACTGTGGTCGCCGTCGAGATGATCTTAGATCCCCAAGATTTTATCTCCAGCAACAAGTCTTCATTGGGTAAACCAAAGTGAAAACTCACAACCTCAGGTTTGAATTTAGCTAACACTTCAGCCTGAGCACTCGTGTAGGGCGCGCGTTGTGCTCCCGCAGCTTGGGTATCAGGATGGATACCCAGCTCAGCAAAATAAGGCGCGAGTTGCTTGAGCCACATGGCTTGTTTCGCCGCTTGCGGTTCTGGCTCGTGATGACAAAAGAAGTTTACATTGATGGGCTTAGTCGTCTGGGCGCGGATCTGTATCAACGCGGCATCTAAGGCTTCAAGGGATAACATGGCGCAGGGCAAAGATCCCAACGCACCCGCTTGCGACACGGCTATCGTTAAGGCACTGCCCTGAACACCCGCCATAGGCGCTTGAATAATTGGCAATTCGATTCCAAATAATCGGGTTAACTGGCACGGCATACATCATCTCCTTAGACTGGTTATCACTTAACGCTCAATCCTGATATGGTCCTGCGGCTAAACGTTGGGAGATCCACCACAAATTGCCCACGGGATCCCGCACTCCACCTTGGCGATCGCCATAGGGTTTATCCGCCACTTCCATGATTAACTCGCCCGCAGCAGCAAGCGCCTGAGCTACCGATTTATCGGCATCTGCCACATACAAATAGTAGGATGCTGGCATTGGCGGAAACGCTTCACTCGCCTCGCTTAACATAAATAGGCAGTCGCCGATTTGCATCTGCGCATTGGCTATTTTGCCATCCAATCGATGGGAAATATGTAGCGCTTTAGCATCAAAGGCTTTTTGCATAAAGGCCACTAAACTATCGGCATTGTTGATAATCATATACGGGCTAACCCGTGAAAATCCTGGCGGAATAAACATAACGACTCCTTGTTACCCAAGCATGATGTTGACAATAGAAAGCCACTATAAGTCATGCACTATAGACCAAGCACGAGGGCGAAAACTAGCCCGCAGCCATTAAGCCTTCAACGTGAAATGTAAACTTAAGCATTCAGTGAACGAGTCAAAGCGTAAAGCCTGCGGATGCGTTGCCCCACGGCGTTTAAGTCATTTTATATCTTTGCGGCCAAACCATAACAGTACTGCTTTACGCTTGTTATTAAACAATAAATTAGCTTTATTTAACTATGATTAAGCAACTACGGATCCTTGTTCTATGCTTAGTTCACTGTTCACTTACCATGATGAGCCTATGCACTTGACTGCATTCTTCGCCAGATCACTCAGGATTTGCCTCCTCTTAATCCTCAATAGTTTCGTCTTTGCAGTGCAGGCAGCTTGGTATCCCGCCGATGTCATTGCTGACGGTCAAAAGATCCTCTACACGCCACTCGCTAAGGCCAATCAAGCATGGCGGATCTGTGCCTTACTTCCCCACGGTAAAGATCAATATTGGTGGGGCGTCGCCTTTGGATTATCACAAGAAGCCGAGCGCCAAGGCGTAACACTCGGCATTTATGATGCTGGTGGATATGACAAGATTGAGCGGCAAAAACAGCAACTCCATGATTGTTATGCACTCAAGGCTCAAGCTTATATTATTGCTGCCAATACCGCTGACGGACTGATTGCGGATATTGAACAACTCAGCGCTGCGGGCATTCCGGTTATCGATTTAGTCAATGGTATCGCGACCGACAAACTCACGAGTCGCTCCTTAGTCAGCTTTGAAGATATGTCCGTTGCGGCGACAGAATATATTGCGGCGCAGCAGCGAGAAGCTATCAATCAGGACTCACCTAAGCTTAAGGTGGCGTGGTTTCCTGGGCCTAAGGGTGCATCTTGGGTGATGGCGGCGGAACAAGGGTTTAGGCAAGCGGCGGGCAAACAAGCGTTCGAGGTTATTGAAGGCGGTTACGGTACGACTGAGTTATTTGTTCAAGCGGATTTGGTGCGAAAAGTACTTGCAAAACAAAGCGTAGATTTTGTAATTGCCAATGCGGTGGCGGCCACTTTCGCGGCGCGCTTTCTAGATGGACGCCGGAATCAAACCGGCAAAGTCATCGCATTTTACTCTAATGCGCAAACTATAGAATTAGTGTAGAAAAAGCAGCTACTCGCGACAGTCAGTGACTCACCGGTATTGCAGGCTCGAATTGCCATCGATCTCGCGGTGCGCACACTCGAAGGTGCGCCTTATCCCCGCAGAGTGAGCCCTGTTATCAAGGTCATCTCCCAAGACAACATCCACCAAATCGATTTAGAACAAATATTAGCGCCGGAAAATCAATGGATGATCCATCAAGATCTGCCCAGCGTAAAAGGTACTCGTTAAATCAAATAGTCCGCACCCAGCCCAACAAATAAGGCTAAGCCTGCCCAATTATTATTGAGGAAGGCTTTAAAACAAGGGGCTCGTTCGCGATCAAAGATCAGCATTTGTTGGTAAGTGCTAAAGCCAACAAAAGTCAGAATGCCTAAGCCATAAAGCAAACCACGATCGGCGCTCCAACCTGCGGCGATAAAACAAGCCAAGGCGGCAAGTTGAAATAACCCTATGATTTGGCGATCATATTTACCGAACAAAATCGCAGTAGATTTAATACCCACTTTTAGATCATCGTCCCTATCGACCATGGCATACATAGTGTCGTAGGCGACAGTCCAACACCAATTGGCGGCAAATAACCACCAAGCCTCCATCGGCACTTCACCCGTTTGCGCGGCATAAGCCATAGGGATAGACCAACTCCACACTATGCCTAAAAACATCTGTGGCATGTTGGTGATACGTTTAGTGAAGGGATAAATAATCGTGAGGATAATGCCGATAACGGATAATTTAACGACTAATCCATTGAGTAATAAGACTAAACCCAAAGCGGACAAACCTAAAATGACGAACAGTATCAGCGCTTCTTTGGTGCTGATTTCGCCACTGGCTAGCGGGCGTGATCGAGTGCGTTCAACAAAAGAATCGAGATCGCGATCGGCATAGTCGTTAATAATGCAGCCACAGGCACGCATGATCACTACGCCAATAATGAAGATAACCAAGACCTTAAGATCCGGCATGCCACCCGCAGCTAACATTAGCGCCATCAAACATGGCCACAGCAATAATAGCGTACCGATTGGACGGTCGATTCGAGTAAGACGGGAATACACATCCCACTTTTGCTTTAAATTCATTAACTAGGTACTCCCAATACCCTCAAGTTTCCACTCGTTTTCAGGCTTAGCATCATATACCCATGCTTCTCCCGATGCGAATTCATCCCCTAAAAGCGTGTCACAAAAAGCTGACATTTATCGCGATGATGTCAGTCATCACAGCGCTTCTAAACGAGCGTAAGCCACGACTAACCACTTGCTGCCAAAGTCAGTAAAGCTGACTTGCACGCGCCCTTGGGCACCGCTGCCCTCAAAGTTGGTCACCTTGCCTTCACCAAATTTAGGGTGATTGACTCGTTGGCCGACGTTAAAACCGGTATCGTTTGTGGCAGCCGACTTTTGAGTGCTAAAACGATTATTCGCCATAGGGGTTGAAACCTGCGCCTTGAGGCGGATTTCATCCACATATTGCGGCGGGATCTCTTTGATAAAACGCGATGGTCGGGCGTAATCTTCTCGGCCATAAATACGGCGCGATTCCGCATAGGTAATGTAGAGTTTTTCCATGGCGCGGGTCATGCCCACATAGCAGAGGCGGCGTTCTTCATCGAGTCTATCGCCCTCTTCGAGTGCCATTTTACTAGGGAAGATCCCTTCTTCGACACCCGCCATGAACACCATAGTGAACTCTAGCCCTTTGGCAGAGTGCAGCGTCATTAGCTGCACCGCATCGGTAAAGGCATCGGCTTGGCCTTCGCCCGCTTCGAGCGCCGCGTGGGAGAGGAAACCGTTAAGTTCACCCATGTCCTCCAGCTCTTCTGGCAGCTCAAAAGTACGCGCCGCCGTGACGAGTTCTTCTAAGTTTTCGATTCTAGCGTGGGCTTTTTCACCCTTTTCGGCTTCATACATGGCCTTAAGGCCCGACGCTTGGATCACAGTATCGGCCATGCGATACAGCACCATATCTTGGGTGTCTTCACGCAGTGTCATGATTAAGTCCATGAAACCACGCACAGAATTTGCCGCGCGACCCGCAAGCACTTTCTCGTCGAGTAAACGCACACTCGCCTGCCACAGGGTTAACTCATGCTGGCGCGCCGTGGAGCGCAAAATATCTAAAGTGCGATCGCCAATGCCACGGGGCGGCGTGTTCACCACACGCTCAAACGCCGCATCGTCGTCTTTGTTATTAATCAGCCGCAGGTAACCCATGGCATCTTTAATTTCTTGGCGTTCGAAGAAGCGTAAACCGCCGTAGATTCGATAGGCTAAGCCTTTGTGTAATAAGGCTTCTTCCAATACCCGCGATTGAGCGTTAGAACGATATAAAATCGCACAATCACTGAGGTTGCCGCCCTTTTCGTGCCAATCATTAATTCGACCGACGATAAAGCGCGCCTCGTCCATTTCATTAAAGGCACAATAAAGCGAAATCGGATCGCCATCGGCTTCATCCGTCCACAACTCTTTGCCCATACGTTCTGGGTTATTAGCGATTAAGGCGTTGGAAGCTTTAAGAATATTGCCCTTAGAGCGATAGTTTTGCTCGAGGCGAATCGTGGTCGCACTCGGGAAATCTTTTAAGAATCTATGTAGGTTTTCAACCTGAGCACCACGCCAGCCGTAAATCGATTGGTCGTCATCACCCACTATCATCACATTGGCAGTTTGACCGGCAAGCACGCGGATCCACGCATATTGGATCGCGTTGGTATCTTGGAACTCGTCCACCAAAATATGCTTAAATCTGTCTTGATAATGGGCCAACAAGTGCGGCTTATTGAGCCATAACTCATGGGCACGTAATAGGATTTCGGCAAAATCGACTAAACCAGCGCGGTCACAAGACTCTTGGTAAACCTGATAGATTTTTAGCAGATTCTGCTCAAGCGGAAAACCGCCCGCATCGATATGTTTAGGGCGTAATCCTTGGTCTTTTTTACCATTGATATAACCCTGAGCTTGGCGTGGAGGATATTGTTTCTCATCCAAATTCAAGCTTTTAAGAATACGTTTGATCAAGCGCACTTGATCGTCAGAATCAAGAATTTGGAAGCTTTGCGGTAAACCCGCATCTTGGAAGTGAGTGCGCAACAAGCGATGCGCCAAGCCGTGGAAAGTCCCAATCCACATGCGGCCCATATTGGTGCCAGCGACTTTTTCAACTCGCTCGCGCATCTCAGCCGCAGCTTTATTGGTAAACGTCACCGCAAGAATCGAGTAAGGACTCTGCTGTTCAACCTGCATCAGCCACGCAATGCGGTGGGTCAACACCCGAGTTTTACCACTGCCCGCGCCCGCCAACACTAACATGCTAGATTGCGGTGCCGCGACAGCCTCGCGCTGCTTATCATTCAGGCCGTCTAGTAAAGAAGATACGTCCATTCTCGCCTCCAAAAAATCGAGGGGGCATTATAACAGAAGAAAACCCGCCTGCGCGTTTGATCCACAAGACGAGAGCCATAAGGTGAGTGATATGTTGCCGCATCTTGCTTTGCGCTTGTATTGTAATGACGACATTGATTAAGCACTGTCATTCCCGCAATACTTGTGGGCGGGAATCCAGCTTTTCGGTAACAGATCTTTGTTTTTAGAGTAGGAATTGAACAAATGCAAGGCTGTATTAATTGCTCATAGAAAGAGTGTTCATCATTCTGTTTCAGCGATTAAGCACTGTCATTCCAGTGACTCGCCGTAAATATATCCCTATAGGCTCGACGACGGCATCCATGCCGTCAACGGTCACTTCCATGACAGTGCTTAATCTTGCCAACCCCTACAGTAATCTGAACCCCTTCTTACAAGCATGCACTCTGTAAATTTAACAATGGG
>NZ_VXCT01000199.1:0-398 GCF_052850535.1 Shewanella sp. 1180_01 | reverse complement strand
ACCAAAATTTGGTATCCCCTAGGGGATTCGAACCCCTGTTACCGCCGTGAAAGGGCAGTGTCCTAGGCCTCTAGACGAAGGGGACCCCGGACATATTAATTTGAACTTATTGTTCCCGTTTAACATCTACGGTGTCCTAGGCACTCTCTTCTAAATAAGGAAGGTGACCTCATACATATTAATTCGAACTCACGTTCCTGCTTAATATCTACAGTAAATTGGTGGAGCTACACGGGATCGAACCGTGGACCTCTTGCATGCCATGCAAGCGCTCTCCCAGCTGAGCTATAGCCCCAAATTTTTGTCGACACTGCTAACTTTAATAGTATGCGTATCAGCAGAAATTTAGATTTTGTTCATACCAAACAACTCGTTAGCTATTCGACAGGAACCAATAC
>NZ_VXCT01000198.1:0-399 GCF_052850535.1 Shewanella sp. 1180_01 | reverse complement strand
CACAGTGCGTTTGAGCGAGCCATGTGGGGCATCATCTGTGATGAAGCGCAACGACCACTTATCAAATTAATGGCCAATGATTTTTGGGAAGAATATCAAGCACTCACTAAACGTCTTGAACGAATTAACTCACTATTAAAGCAGCTGGTCGAGCAAGACCCTAATGGTAAAATCCTATTGAGTATTCCAGGTGTTGGCCCGATTATCGCTTCAGCATTTGCCGCTTCCATTGGCGTAGGACAAGCCTTTAATAGCCCTAAAGAATTAGCAGTCTGGCTAGGATTAACCCCAAAACAATTTGCCTCTGGTCACAAGAGCGTCAATGGCGGCATCACCAAACGAGGTGATTGTTATTTACGCAAACAACTTATTCATGGCGCCAGAACCGTAGTCAGCCAT
>NZ_VXCT01000197.1:0-405 GCF_052850535.1 Shewanella sp. 1180_01 | reverse complement strand
GTAGCCGAGTAAATTATGGAAAGCTGATTTATAGAAATGAGTCAGATAGCCGGTGTAGAAGTTCTTGAAATCACGGTGGTGGGATAACTGAAAAAGTATGATGATGGTCATCACTTCGCTTATCGTCATACGGCCAGCGCGTTGACACTTGCGTGTACCATCGGTTAACAGCGTTTTTTCCAATTCAGGAATGAAAACAGCGCAAAAATCATCGACATCGCAAAACACTTCCACTAATTTATGCATAAGCCCTCCGGTGTGATGGGGTTTCTCTTGGTCGAAAGATCCGATCACTTGGAGGGCTATTAGTTCAAATTTTCTTATCCCGAGTTCAGGTTAAGTAAAATCGTTGCCAATGAGTTACAGCAAGAACACTGTAATGAATACTTGTTTGTTTTTTGCAAT
>NZ_VXCT01000196.1:0-416 GCF_052850535.1 Shewanella sp. 1180_01 | reverse complement strand
CTTCGTCTTGGGTCATGCCCCGTAAACGGCGGCCTACTTTCAATACATCCGCGGCGCGATTAGCCATAAATCCTCCTGCGTGAAGTCCATAACCCACTTGTTTTATTTGTGATTGTTTTTGTGATTGTCATTGTCATAACCACCCCACTAACATTGGCTCGTCTGGCTCGTCTGGCTCGTCTGGCTCACTCGGCTCAGTGGTCGATTGGCGCATAATCTCGGGCGCCACATCATCAAACCCCAGCGTGATTAAGTGTGCGTGGTAGGCATCCAACGCCATCAACATGCCCTTATCTAAAGTGCTGTTGACGTACGTTCGCAGCAGTAGCGGCAAGGTGTGATTCAAAATCCGCTCACCCACCATGGTATCTACGCCCATGTCGGCAATAATGGTGCGGCACAGTTTGCGCAGTGCG
>NZ_VXCT01000195.1:0-421 GCF_052850535.1 Shewanella sp. 1180_01 | reverse complement strand
AACCCCTAATCAAGTGCACAATAGAAAAGGCCAGCTACTGGAGCTGGCCTAAAAACTGTCAACCTATCTTAGGACGGGACACACCGCCGAATACGCGGCTTAGAAAATAATATTGAATTTGTAACCCGGTCTAATTTTGTTAACCGCCGAATACGCGGCTTAGAAAGTTGCGACTGCTGAACCAGCAATGTCGAAGTAGTTCACCGCCGAATTCGCGGCTTAGAAAGTCCGTCTTTTTTCGTGCTGCGATAATAAATCGTTACCGCCGAATACGCGGCTTAGAAAAGTCTTCTTGTGATACGCATCTATCGAAAGAGGTTCACCGCCGAATACGCGGCTTAGAAATTAGCTTCTTCATCGTCTGTCGTCTTGGTTTGGTTCACCGCTGGATACGCGGCTTAGAAAATAAGAACTGAGTAAT
>NZ_VXCT01000194.1:0-426 GCF_052850535.1 Shewanella sp. 1180_01 | reverse complement strand
GTAAAGGTGATCACACAGTGAACTTTAGTTGTAAAGGCAAAGCTTGCCCGCAGTGCGGTAAACGCTATTCACGTGAAAGTATGGAAAAAATAGCCAGCCGACTGTTACCTGGATTGAGCTACAGACAAGTCGTGTTAACGTTACCCAGTGAATTCAGGAATGTTTTCTATAATCATCCAGAACAAGGGGCATTATATTCAGAGTTGATGAGTGTGGGTCATGCGTGCTTAGAGGCGCTCATTCAGGATTGACTCCGCTGTAATACGCTTAAAATCGCCAGTATCGTGTTTATCCATACTCATGGGCGGAATGGGAGCTATAACCCCCATCTTCATATCTTATTAGGAGAGGGAGGGTTGAATCCAGAGACCAATCAATGGCTTCCAATAAATTACTTACCTTTAGGCCGCTTACGGCTGAAGTGGC
>NZ_VXCT01000193.1:0-427 GCF_052850535.1 Shewanella sp. 1180_01 | reverse complement strand
TCGTTGCATCAACCCTAGAGGAGGATGCAACGGCTCGCTTTTGTTGCTTTTGTGTTAACGCTTGAAGGGCGTAAAGGGTAGGGCAAAAGGTGAGTTTTTTGGCAGTTCTGGGTGAATTGATGGCGCCCAAATGGATCCTTCTATTCGGCTCACGGTTTCGGTCGTTGCCTCATCCTACTTGGGTGCTATCCGCTTGCCGTTTTTGGTCATTAAAAGCAGGCAAAGTGGGATGATCTGCACACTGTTTCTGAGTGATTGAACGCGTTTTTAGGCTCATGCTGCCTTAGTTTGAATTGTTATTGATATGTTTTAATTCAATGGGTGTTGTTCAGTGTGTTGCACCAATATGGTTCAACCGTTTTTCGATGCGGCCTAGATAATCCCTAGATAGCCTCAAAAAGTTGGGAGCACTCTAGCCCATGCAGCA
>NZ_VXCT01000192.1:0-435 GCF_052850535.1 Shewanella sp. 1180_01 | reverse complement strand
GTTGCTGGACAAGAGTCTTTTAAAGATTCATTGATAGATTCAAGATTGATAGATTCTGGGTGAACCAGATTCACTAGGGGTGGTGAACCACGTTCACTAGCTGGTGAACCATATTCACTAGGGGGTGAATTTGCTTCACTAGGGGGTAGTGAACCACATTCACTAGGGGGCAAATCTGCGCCATTGGGGGATAGTGAATTTGCTTCACCCCCTAATACAGCGGCGTCTCCCTTGCATTTTGGCGCCATCGGCTCAAAACGAATGTGGAAAATATTGGTTGAGTTACCCTTCTCGCCCTTGCGATATTCGCGCCGTAAAAAGCCGTCGTCCTCCAACGTTTTTACGTGGTTCATTACACTGCGGCGGGTTATCTCACACTGCTCTGCAATGTTCTGGTAACTCGGCCAGCATTCGCCTTGGTCATTGGCGTTATCA
>NZ_VXCT01000191.1:0-440 GCF_052850535.1 Shewanella sp. 1180_01 | reverse complement strand
GGCTACAGGCGAGTCGTTGCATCAACCCTAGAGGAGGATGCAATGACTCGCTTTTGTTGCTTTTGTGTTAACGCTTGAGGGGCGTAAAGGGTAGGGCAAAAGGTGAGTTTTTTGGTAGTTCTGGGTGAATTGATGGCGCCTAAATGGATCCTTCTATTCGGCTCACGGTTTAGGTCGTTGCCTCATCCTGCTTGGGTGCTATCCGCTCGCCGTTTTTGGTCATTAAAAGCAGGCAAAGTGGGATGATCTGCACACTGTTTCTGAGTGATTGAACGCGTTTTTAGGCTCATGCTGCCTTAGTTTGAATTGTTATTGATATGTTTTAATTTGATGGGTGTTGTTCAATGTGTTGCACCAATATGGTTCAACAGTTTTTTGATGCGGCCTAGATAATCCCTAGATAGCCTCAAAAAGTTGGGAGCACTCTAGCCCATGCAGCA
>NZ_VXCT01000190.1:0-448 GCF_052850535.1 Shewanella sp. 1180_01 | reverse complement strand
GTGAACATAAAGCAGGCCGACTCGAACCACCGGCTATTTTTCTAAGCAGCGTATTCGGCGGTGAACGCAAGCAGGTATGTTAGACAAAGTATTTAACCTTTCTAAGCCACGTATTCGGCGGTGAACCCGCATTGGCATCTATTGCTATTTTTCAAACCTTTCTAAGCCGCGTATTCGGCGGTGAACCGCAGATTTTAAAATATGGATGATTCGAAACGTTTCTAAGCCGCGTATTCGGCGGTGAACAATTTAAAGCAAGGTGCTCAAATACGGTAACTTTTCTAAGCCGCGTATTCAGCGGTGAACATGGGCACAGGAAAGATTGGCCTTGTTGTATGTTTCTAAGCCGCGTATTCGGCGGTGAACATAAGTCGCCATGTCGCATCGTTTATGTGTTTTTTCTAAGCCGCGTATTCGGCGGTGAACTACCAACACCCACAGGTCGTGA
>NZ_VXCT01000019.1:0-80122 GCF_052850535.1 Shewanella sp. 1180_01 | reverse complement strand
GCATGTTTGCGCCAAACTAAAATCTAACATAAAGCTCATCATCAAACGCTATACAAATATTTTTATCCTTTAATGGATCGACTCATCGACATTCGAGATACGCGTCATCGCCATAAATGGTTCACTCTTACTGTAAAGGTCTTCTATGTACGACTGAAAGGTAGCTTAACTCTTAACTTACTCACTGCTCACTTTTGATAGTTCACTGTTGATAGTTGATAGCCAATGATTCATCGATCATGGTGATTTATCTAGCACCTAGAAAGCAGCTTTACTTAATCGTCTACCTTACGCCAATAAGTCTAACGGTTTACCCCATCGTTATTTACCGCTGATTACCCCCCCTTTTTATGCTGCTCGATAACTTCACACCGCATCGCTATCTCGATTCATCTTGCTCACCCAATACTTATCGATATGCTAAAAAGATGCGATAAACCCGAAGCGATAGCTGGCTGCACTTAAGCTTTAAGCTGTTTAAGCCTATTCATTGGCCTTAAGCTCGGCTGATTTCTAAAAAGTGCTTATTTTTTAACGAGTGATTTCAATTTCATAGAAATTTCACCCCGCAAACGATGGCGCCGTTCAAAGCTATATTGCGAATTGTTAAGTGGTTTTTCACTAAAAATGTCGAATTCTGCACCACGATGCACATTAGATGAGCACTTAACAGCATAATTACACTTTTTTTAGTAACTCGAGTTGACTCATCCCACAGAGCGTTTTACTATGCGCTCCGTTCTCAACGAGTCGCTACGACTGTGTGAAACGATTCCCCTGTAGTTCAGTCGGTAGAACGGCGGACTGTTAATCCGTATGTCACTGGTTCAAGTCCAGTCAGGGGAGCCAATTTCAACACTGAGTAAAGGCAAGTAAAGTAGGACAAAGCAGTAAAGATAAGTTGTAAACGATTCCCCTGTAGTTCAGTCGGTAGAACGGCGGACTGTTAATCCGTATGTCACTGGTTCAAGTCCAGTCAGGGGAGCCAATTACACTATTACACTGCTGTTTTAAAACGATTCCCCTGTAGTTCAGTTGGTAGAACGGCGGACTGTTAATCCGTATGTCACTGGTTCGAGTCCAGTCAGGGGAGCCAATTTAAGCAAGTTTTAAGTCGATAGCCATATCGCACCCAATTCCCCTGTAGTTCAGTTGGTAGAACGGCGGACTGTTAATCCGTATGTCACTGGTTCGAGTCCAGTCAGGGGAGCCACTTTTAAAGCGTTATCTCAATACAGTTGATAGTAATATCACACTTCGATTCCCCTGTAGTTCAGTTGGTAGAACGGCGGACTGTTAATCCGTATGTCACTGGTTCGAGTCCAGTCAGGGGAGCCAATATTTCTTCGTTTAAACTCCAATTCTCTACATCTAGTTACTTCTTGCTAAGCTATTCTTTTCCGTTTTGTTTTTAAGCAAATGCAGTTACACTGTTATCAACTTATTAAGAAAAATTTATGAGTGTCATCACACAGATAGCGGTTTTTAAGTATTTCTAACTTAAACTTATCTTGTTCGAACTCACCTATATCTAGAGCGGATTTTTTATGGCCATGTCAAAATCATATCCAGTTTTTTTACTGCTTATCTTCTTAGGTCTCTTTGCTTGGGTGTATCAAAGCGAAAACAGCCAATTGCAAGTCCAACAGCAGCAAGAACTCGATAGCTTTAAATCTAACTTAAGCCGCTACCAACAATGGCAGGGTAACGGTGTAGAACTCTTTAAAAAACTTTCTGAAAACTACTCATTCCAGTTCTTCCAATATATTGATGATACCGACGGCCAACTGAGCCATACCGAAGGAAGCTTAGACAGTCAACATCCCCACCCTTTAGCGAGTCTATTTTCCATCGAGCTCAGCCACACACAAAAATTGGCATCGGGTCGTTTACAGGTCAAGCTCAGTGCAAACCAAGCCATTGATACTGCAATTAGTAACACTGAAAAACTCGGTGCCATGTTGCTAGCGACTTACCTTATTTTGCTGTTAGTGTTTATTCTATTAATGTCGAAGCTTAGGGCTGCAGTACGTTATGCTGCTGATTATATTTCAAAAATACCAGAGTTAGGCTTTTCTGCCGTCGCAGCATCGAAACTGACTGGCGAGATCACCCCTATTGGTATCTCCCTCGAAGAATGTCGCCTGCAACTTAAAGCCCAAATCGATAAGCTCAATCAAGAAAATGAAAAACTGCATAAGGCCGCCTATCAAGATGCCGTCACAGGTTTTGGTAGTCGCCAACGTTTTACCCAAAAATTAGAAACCATTAGTCATCCCGATATTCCTCAACTTGGGCTGATGGCGATGGTTAAAGCGACCGAGCTGACCCTCATTAATCAAAAACAAGGCCGTTCCGCGGGTGATGATTATCTTTCGAGTGTGGCCAATTGCATCCGAAAAGCCTGTAGCAAATATGCAGATGCTGAATATTTTAGGGTATCGAGTGCCGATTTTGCGGTGTTTATTCCCGATGTCATGCTAAAAGATGCACCGAAATTTTTAGACCAGTTAAAAATTTACCTCGATGAATATCAGCAGATGACCAATGCAGAATCCGTCGCCCATATAGGCTTAGTCCCCTATCGCCAAGGTACAGAAGCGGTAAATTTACTGACAATTGCCGATACCGCGGTCAGCATAGCTCAGACCCTTGGCCCCAATAGCTATCATATCCAAGAAAAACTCAATGGGGATGAACAGTTTGGTGACGATCGTTGGAAGATGGCGATTCATGATTTAGTGACTCGCCAAGCACTGAAATTCTACCAACAGCCTATTCAGCCTTGTCGTACCGATGTAGAAGTTTACCGTGAGTTGTTGGCGCGCTTTTACAATAGCGAAGGCAAGTTCTTACCTACCACCACAGTGATTGCTATGGCTGAACGTCACGGTATGAGCTCAGAATTAGATAAACTGGTCGTGATCAGTGCATTAAGAATGCTTAAGGAAAACCCGACTATTATCGGTAACTTTGGTATCAATATCAGCGCATTTTCAGCCCATCAAGACATGTTTGTCGCTTGGCTAAAAGACATATTAGGTAAGCAAAAATACATAGCATCGCGCTTAGTATTTGAGATCAATGAGTCCGGCATGCAGTCTAACTTAGGCGCGAGTTATAAATTTGTCCGCGAAGTACACAGTGCTGGCTCACGGGTGTCGATTGAGCGTTTTGGCATGAGCTTTACCTCCTTCAAATTCTTCAGCGAAGTGCGCCCCGACTACATTAAGCTCGATGGCAGCTACACGTCTAACATCGATGAAGACAGCAATAATAAGTTCTTTGTGCGTATGATGGTGGATGTCGCCAGACGAATTGGCATTCGGGTCATCGCAACCAGTGTCGAACGCCAAGAAGAAAAATTAACCCTCGAAAAACTCTTAGTCGATGGATTGCAGGGCTATTACATCGCACAACCCCAAGCCATGGCCATTACAGATCAGATTTAATACTTTAACGGGTTAATTCATCGCCAAAATTTACAGTAAAGATGGTTAACCCTGCATTCTATATGTTGTTTATGCATACGGAAAAGTCGATAATACGGCCAAGATCCGTTTAGAAAAGTATTAGGATGACTGAATATCTCCTCTTGTTGATCAGTACAGTGCTGGTCAACAATTTCGTTTTAGTGAAATTCTTAGGCCTGTGCCCTTTTATGGGGGTCTCCAGCAAATTGGAGTCCGCTATTGGCATGTCTATGGCGACCACTTTTGTGCTGACGTTAGCCTCTATTCTCAGTTATCTCGTCAACCAGTATCTGTTATTACCCTTTGACCTGAGCTATCTGCGAACCATGAGCTTTATTTTAGTGATTGCCGTTGTGGTGCAATTTACTGAAATGGTCGTGCAAAAGACCAGTGCCGCTCTGCACCGTGCCTTAGGAATTTACCTGCCGCTTATCACGACTAACTGCGCGGTATTGGGCGTAGCCTTATTAAACGTGAATGAGAAGCACGATTTTATCCAATCGGCTATCTATGGCTTTGGTGCTGCGTTAGGCTTCTCATTAGTGTTAATTCTCTTCTCGGCGATGCGCGAGCGTTTAGCGGCCGCCGATGTCCCCTTACCTTTCAAAGGCGGGGCGATTGCGATGATCACCGCAGGTCTTATGTCACTCGCCTTTATGGGATTCACAGGATTGGTTAAGTAAGATGTCCGGAATTTTAATTGCAGTCATATTGTTGACCCTATTGGCATTAGTCTTTGGGGTATTGCTCGGTTTTGCCGCCCTTAAATTCAAGGTCGAAGGCAATCCGATTGTCGATGAGCTAGAAGCAATTCTGCCACAAACCCAATGCGGTCAATGCGGTTACCCAGGTTGTCGTCCCTATGCTGAAGCCATTGCCAATGGTGATAAAGTCAATAAATGCCCCCCTGGCGGCACAGCCACCATGGAAAAGCTGGCGACCCTAATGGGCGTCGAGCCAGAGCCACTGAATGCCGAAGCACAATCTCAAGTAAAAAAAGTCGCCTACATTCGCGAAGATGAATGTATTGGCTGCACTAAATGTATTCAAGCCTGCCCTGTGGATGCGATTATCGGTGCAGGAAAGCTCATGCATACCGTGCTTACAACCGACTGCACGGGCTGCGATCTCTGCGTTGAGCCTTGTCCTGTCGATTGTATTGATATGATCCCAGTCACCCCAAATCTTAAAAATTGGAACTGGCGCTTAAATGCTATCCCAGTGACGCTCATCCAAGAAAACAGTATTCAAGAAACCAATATTCAAGAGACAAAGTCTGAAGAGGAAAAGCGGTGTTAACTTTATTAGATCAATTAGATAAAGGAACCCTTTGGCGCTCACCCGGTGGAATACATCCTCCCGAAGTCAAATTCCTCTCCAACGCGACGCCGATTGGCCAACTGCCATTAGCCTCTACGTACTTAGTGCCCGTCCCTCAAGTCGGTGAAAACTGTACGCTTGCGATGAAGGTTGGCGATAGCGTCTTAAAAGGCACGCCACTAACGCAAGGTACCTCGATTTGGCATTTACCTGTGCATGCGCCAACATCGGGCACTATTGTTGCTATCGAACCAAGGGCGAGCAACCATGCCTCTGCATTGCCGGTTAACACTTGCGTTATCGCAGCCGATGGCAAAGACACCTGGTGCGAGTTGGTACAAAATCAACTTGATGACTTAAGCCATCAGCAAATCGTTGATAAGGTTCGCTCAGCCGGTATTGCAGGTATGGGCGGCGCAGCGTTTCCGACTCACATCAAGCTTAATCCCGTCAGTGAAATCGATTTAGTCATCATCAACGGCGTCGAGTGCGAACCTTATATCAGCGCCGATGACAGATTAATGCGTGAATACAGCCAAGATATCCTCGCAGGTATTGGCATAATTCATCGGCTATTAACGCCAAAACGCATTGTTATCGCCATTGAAGACAATAAACCTGAAGCGGCTAAAGCCATGCAAACAGCTGTCAGCCAATGCGGACTCCCAGCGGGCAGCATTCGGGTAACGGTTATCCCGACCAAATACCCATCTGGCGGTGAAAAGCAGTTAATTCAAATCATTACTGGCCGCGAAGTGCCCTCGGGCGCCATTCCCGCCAAACTCGGTATCGTGGTACATAACGTTGGTACTGCCTATGCAATTCATCAAGCCGTCACCCAAGGCAAGCCGCTGATTGAACGCGTTGTGACTGTGACAGGCAAAAATGTCAGCAAACCGGGGAACTACTGGTTACCGATAGGCACGCCCGTTGATCACGTACTGACTGCAGCTGAATTCACGCCAGAGCCTGACCAAAAGGTGATTATTGGCGGGCCTATGATGGGCCATGCGTTAGCGAATATCCAAGTGCCTATTTTAAAAGGTACCAACTGTATTCTGGTGCCAAGCAGCCAAGAAATTGGTAGCACGCCCGAAGAAAAAGCCTGTATCCGCTGCGGCGAATGCGCCACTGCCTGCCCTGCACTCTTGTTGCCACAACAACTCTTTTGGCACGCCAAGGCCGAAGAATATGATAAAGCCGCCAGTTACAATCTAAAGGATTGTATTGAATGCGGTTGTTGCAGTTACGTTTGCCCGAGTGATATTCCATTAGTAGAGTATTACCGCATTGCCAAATCTGCACTTAAACAAGCCGCCGATGAGAAGCAGCAAGCAGAGCGCGCCAAACAGCGCTTCGATGCCCGCTTAGCGCGTCTTGAAGAAGAAAAACTGGCCCGTGAAGCTAAGGCGAAAGAGGCGTCTGAACGCCGACAAGCCAGCATGACAGGTACAGATAAAAATGCCGTCGCCGAAGCCATGGCACGTATCGCTGCGAAAAAAGCCGCTGCGGCACAAGCTGTCACTGGCGAATCAATTACCGAAGAGTCAAGCGTCACAACAACTGACACCACGGAAGTACCTAAGGGTAAGGCCGCCGTTGCCGCCGCCATCGCCCGTGCTAAGGCGAAAAAAGCTGCGCAAGCAAATGCCGATGGCACTGACACCAATGGTGCTGAAACTGACAGTGCTAAAACAGACAATGCTGTGACTATGGATGCAAACGACTCCATCTCAGCAACAGTTGCGATAGCGCAGGAAGCGCCTTTATCCCAGAAAGACAAAGTCGCTGCGGCGATTGCGCGCGCCAAGGCCAAAAAAGCGGCTCAGCAAACCGATACCGCGCCGCTTGAATCTGCAGAAACCGCTGTTAATGCAGCCGCTACTGATATTGCAGTTAGCAACACTGACGTTAGCGTTAACGACGCTGAAGCGATTAAAAAGGCCAAAGTGGCTGCCGCAGTTGCTCGTGCTAAAGCGAAGAAAATAGCTGCGGCATCTGCAGCTGAGTCTAAAACTGAGTCTGAAATAGAGTCTGTTGACGAGATCCAAACTGAAGCTAACGTGGCATCGCCCTCGATAGCAGCAACGCTTGATACTGCAACAACTGAAGCTGATGCCGTTTTGCCATCGCTGGAATCTGCTGCAGAGCCCATTGAAACGGCGCCTTTATCGAGTGATGAACTTAAAAAAGCGCGGATTGCTGCGACCATCGCCAAGGCAAAAGCCAAAAAAGCGGCACTCGCCCAAGAAGCCAACGCTTCGAGCGACTCAAGTGTTGATTAAGAACAGAATGATTAAAAGGGAACACAATGGCGTTTAAAATAGCCTCATCACCCCATGTAACGCGTAACTTGCATACCTCAACGGTCATGCAAAGGGTGATTTTATGTTTACTGCCGGGCCTTGTCGTGCAATGTGCCTTTTTTGGCTGGGGCACACTTGTGCAAGTCCTGCTGGCGATCCTCGTCGCCTTAAGCTGCGAAGCCGCGGTGATGAAACTTCGCAACCGCAATATCAAAGCAAGCCTTAGCGATAACAGCGCCATGCTGACCGCCATCTTAATTGGTGTCGCCATTCCGCCCCTCGCCCCTTGGTGGATGATCGTCATGGGCACCGCCTTTGCGATCGTCATAGTTAAGCACCTCTACGGCGGCTTAGGCCATAACCTATTCAACCCTGCAATGGCGGCATATGTATTGCTGTTAGTCTCGTTCCCGGTGCAAATGACCACCTGGATAGCACCGAGCACAGTTGCACTGCATTCACCCAGCCTTGTTGAAAGCTTGCAACTTATCTTCAATGTTGGCGCGCACGTGAATATGGAGCAGTTCCGTTTAGGCATTGATGGCATGACAATGGCGACGCCACTCGATACCCTCAAAACCGATTTATCCATGGGATTAACCACCACAGAAAGTCTCACCAAAGCCATTTTTGATGGCAGCACTGGTGTAGGTTGGTTCTGGGTCAACTTGGCCTATCTTGCTGGCGGGTTAGTGTTACTTAAACTAAAAGCCATTCGCTGGCACATCAGCACTGGCGTGTTATTAGGGCTCTTTGTGGCATCGAGTATCGGTTTCTTACTGTCACCCGATACCCAAGCCAGTCCACTGATGCATCTGTTTTCTGGCGCGACCATGTTAGCGGCGTTTTTTATCGCCACCGATCCCGTTACAGCCGCAACCAGTCCCCGTGGCCGTATTATCTTCGGCGCGTTAATTGGTGTGTTGGTGTATATCATCCGCACCAAAGGCGGTTACCCTGACGCCTTCGCCTTTGCCGTGTTACTGGCCAACCTCTGTGCGCCCTTTATTGACTATTACGTGCGTCCACGCACCTATGGTCATTCAACGAGCTAAGGTCATGCTCAGCGATAACATCATTCTGCGGGCAACGAGAGCTTAAGGATAAAAAGTTGAAAAATCCGATGATTAAAAATGGTTTTTTATTGGCATTGTTTGCTTTGATTTGCACTGGGCTCGTCGCCGCAGTCAATCAACAAACTGTTGATAAAATTAAGCAGCAAGAACAGCAGGAATTAATGCGAGTGTTACATCAATTAATCCCTGATGAGATGCACGATAACGAGCTAACGGCTCAATGTACTTTGCTGCTGGATAAAGACGCATTAGGAACCGACAGCCCAATGCCCGCCTATATAGCCACCAGTGCAGGCAAACCTGTGGCCATCGCCATTGAAGCTATTGCGCCCGATGGCTATAACGGCAACATCAAATTGATTGTGGGTATTAGCACTAAAGGTGAAGTCCTAGGCGTTCGCACCTTAGCTCACCAAGAGACACCTGGGCTCGGTGATAAAATCGATCTGCGTAAATCCAATTGGGTCTCTCAGTTTGTCGGTAAAGTGTTAGGATCGGCAGATGACAAACAATGGTTGGTTAAAAAAGACGGTGGCGATTTTGATCAATTTACCGGCGCGACTATCACCCCGCGCGCTTATGTCAAAGCAGTCAAAAACGCAGTATGGTATTTCAACAATAACCAAGCGCAAATTTTCAGTCTGCCGCTAAATTGTGAGGCCAACCATGACTAATTATCGCGAAATTGCTTGGCAAGGTCTGTGGAAGAATAACCCTGGCCTAGTGCAACTGTTAGGCTTGTGCCCCCTGCTTGCGGTCACAGCGACGATCACGAACGCCCTTGGCCTTGGCCTAGCGACTATGTTGGTGCTGATTGGTTCTAACATTTTGGTGTCGCTGGTGCGCGACTATGTGCCCAAAGAAATTCGTATTCCGGTATTTGTGATGATCATCGCCGCGCTGGTGACCACAGTGCAACTGCTTATTAATGCCTATGCCTATGGTCTGTATTTATCCCTTGGGATCTTCCTGCCGTTGATTGTGACCAACTGCATCATTATCGGTCGCGCCGAAGCCTTTGCCTCGCGCAATAACGCCTTTAGCGCCGCCTTTGATGGCTTAATGATGGGACTCGGTTTTACCTTAGTGCTTACAGTACTTGGCGCAACGCGGGAAATATTAGGTCAAGGCACACTGTTTGATGGCGCCGATCAACTGCTCGGCCCGTGGGCGAAATCCTTAACCATCCATTTATGGCAAGTCGATACTCCCTTCCTGCTTGCTATGCTGCCACCTGGCGCATTTATCGTCATGGGACTATTGATTGCACTGAAAAATGTGATTGATAAAAAAGTGAAAGAACGCCAGCCTCAAGTCGCTGCCGAGCCAAGTGTCACCCGTGCGCGCATCACTAAGGTTGGTTAGGCTTTCAACATAAAGGCTTAATTCCAGCATCGTACAGAGTATGGTGTTCAACGCTTAATGTGCGCCTAGCGCACTTAAGCGACTGGAATTAAAACATAATATATCAAAGCATAAGCACTCAGCATAAGAACTCAAAGCATAGGAAATCAGCAGGTCTAGGTTTCAAGCTCGTTCAATCATCATTAATACCCTATTGATAATGGCTAGTTGAACCCAATAACCGCGCAGGAATCGTACATGAATCAAGAAAAACGCATCCAGATCCTCACCCGTCTTCGCGATAACAATCCGAAACCTGAAACCGAACTCAATTTTTCCAGTCCTTTTGAACTCTTAGTCGCAGTGACCTTATCCGCCCAAGCGACGGATGTGAGCGTCAACAAGGCAACGGACAAACTCTTTCCTGTGGCGAACACGGCCCATAGCATTTATGCCCTTGGCGTCGATGGTTTAAAACAATACATAAAAACCATCGGCTTATATAACAACAAAGCCATCAATGTGATCAAAGCCTGTGAGATCTTAATTGAGAAATACAATGGCGAAGTGCCAGAAAACCGCGAAGCCCTAGAGTCTCTGCCAGGCGTTGGCCGTAAAACGGCAAACGTGGTGCTCAATACTGCGTTTGGTTGGCCGACAATCGCCGTCGACACCCATATTTTTCGCCTCGCTAATCGCACTAAATTTGCGCCCGGCAAGAACGTGGTCGAAGTGGAAGAGAAAATGCTGAAAGTCGTGCCTGCGGAATTTAAAGTTGATGTGCACCACTGGTTTATCTTGCACGGACGCTACACTTGCCTTGCGCGCAAACCTCGCTGCGGTAGCTGTATCATTGAAGACTTGTGCGAATACTTTAAAGAAAAAATCTATCCTGAAGAATAAGCTTCGAATCAACTTAGTCGAGCAAATTGACGTTTCAGCGTTGTTTTCACATTGATGAGACTGGATCCCAGACAAACAAAAAGCCGCAATAGCGGCTTTTTTGCTTAACTTGGTACAAGGTTAACTGAAACTTGTATTGCTAGTTAAAAGATTGAAACAAAGAACGCGCTGAAAAATAAAGCAATTACAAGTGTAGTGCCTAAGGCCATTTTAAGTTCGGTGTTCATCATTCACTCTCCTAGTTGGTATGGCCATATTATCGTCAACCCTGCGGTAAAAACCCATGTTTGTATCTGTGTTTTGTGAGCGACAGCCAATTTATCGGCAATTTTCTTTTCAAAATTCGCAAAATCGTCCGTCGACAGCAAGCACTTCCCTATCCTAGCCAGCTATGTTGGTCAAGTTCGATAAAAACACAATGGATGACATTTGTAGTCATACGCACATACATTTTTGATATACTCCTCGCCGTAATCTATTTATAGAGAGGACCTATGTCGCAACTATTACACACTATGATCCGCGTCGGTAACTTAGAACGCAGTATTGCTTTTTATACTGAAGTGCTCGGTATGAAACTCCTTCGCACCTCTGAAAACCCAGAGTACAAATATTCTTTAGCTTTCGTAGGTTACGGTGAAGAATCCACTGGCCAAGCCATAGTTGAACTGACCTATAACTGGGGCACAGACAAATACGATTTAGGCACAGGCTTTGGCCACTTAGCCATTGGCGATGAAGATATTTACGCCCGTTGTGCTGCTATTACCGCAGCCGGAGGCAAAGTAACACGCGCCCCTGGTCCAGTCGCAGGCGGCACCACTGAGATTGCCTTTGTTGAAGATCCAGACGGTTATAAAATTGAGTTCATCCAAATGAAATCGGCGACTCAAGGTTTAGGTTAAGTCTTGCCACCTGAGCAAGAAGATTAACTGAGCAGAACAGTTCGCTAAATGAGAAATGCCGAATCTTGATTCGGCATTTTTGTTTTTATAATTTATATCTTGCGTTAGGTACAAAGAAACGTAACACAAGCCAACGATTCACCGCTAGCACCTTGCGTCTAAGCTGATTTTATCGACGCTTTCTCTTGTCCACTAGTAGTCGTCTTTTTCACGGTTTTACTCATCCCTTTGCGGCTGAGGATGCGCTTAAGCCAAATCGTGCGCCATAGCAATAACGCGCAAAAACCTAAGATATACAGACTCGGCTCGATGATTTCCGATTTTACCGACCAGTAAAAATGGATTGGCGCTAATATCGCGACTAAATACACCCCATTATGCAAGGTCTGCCAACGACGTCCCATCTTACGCATCAAGGCTTTAAACGAAGTGATCGCCAAAGCAGTGACGATAAGATAAGCCACAGCGCCGACTAAAATGTACGGCCGTTTTACCACTTCGCTAAACAGTAATTCCCAAGCAAACAACAGATCTAAACTAAAGAATGCCAGAATATGCAAAGTGGCATAGGCGAACACATATAACCCCACCAAGCGACGAGTCTGCATTAATAGCCCTTGCTTAGTCAGCTTGGCAATCGGTGAGATCAATAAGGTCGCCGCTAAGGCATTTAACGCGCCTATACCTGTGTAGTGAATAATGTGCTGCACGGGATCGCCGCCCGCACGGCCTAACACTACAGTGAGCAGCAGGTAGACGATGGGCACTAAACCCTGCAAATGGAATAACGCTTTTAGCCAAAACAAGTGCTTAGCGGTTAATCTCAACATAAGTCATCCCCGCTTAATGGCGTATTTCCAAACAGCAAAACAAGCATCAATAGTTTTTCCTCAGATCCATACCGTCATAGAGTGAAGCCACAAACTCGCCGTAACCGTTGAACGGCTGGGTATCGATACGGGTTGCTGAGAATAGTCCGCCCTCGCCAATACGACGTTCACTGGCCTGTGACCAACGTGGATGATCCACCGCCGGATTCACGTTGGCATAGAATCCATACTCGTGTGAGGCAAGCTGATTCCAGCTGGTCGGCGGCTGTTTATCCATAACGCGAATTCGCACTATCGATTTAATGCTCTTAAAGCCATATTTCCACGGTACCACTAATCGAATGGGCGCGCCGTTCTGCGGTGGCAGGGTTTTACCGTACAAACCGACCGACATTAAGGTTAAATCGTTCATGGCTTCGGCTATCGTCAGGCCTTCAACATAGGGATAATGAATACCACCGCCCATTAATCGACTCTTCTGTCCCGGCATTTGCTCAGGATCAAAAGCGGTTTCGAAGGCGACATACTTGCCCTTGCTAGTTACACCCACTTTTTTCAGTAATGCCGCCAGCGGGAACCCCACCCAAGGGATCACCATGGACCAAGCTTCAACGCAGCGCAGACGATAATTACGCTCCTCAAGCGGGAACATTTTAGTGAGATCATTGAAATCTAAAGTCATGGGCCGTTCGACTTCACCTTCGATACGCAGTTGCCAAGGATCGACTTTAAAACCTTGGGCATTATTGAAGGGATCTTGCTTATCCGTACCAAACTCATAAAAGTTATTGTGCTGTGTCACCTTATCTAACGGGGTTAACACATCAGCATCACCGTATTGTTTATTAGTTTGGAAGGTCAGTGGCGTAGTGATAAATGAGGACTTAGGCTGATCGCCAAACAGATCGAACAAGCCGGCCTGCACGTAACCTGGCACACTGGCGCCGATAGCACCAAGCCCCATGGCTTTCACTATCTGCCGGCGCGAGCGAAACACCGCTTCGGGCGTCACTTGGTTATCTTGCATGTACCACTGCGCTTTTTTAAGAATACCTGGGGTAAAACGGGAATGTTTAGCCAATTGACACCTCTACCATCTAATGATTAACGCCACCGAGTCGCGATAAAAGCTTATCTGGCGCTCGTCTGTATCGCTCACTTCTATGCTCACTTCTATGCTCACTTCTATGCTCACTTCTATGCTCACTTTAATATAGACAGGCAAAAGCCAGAAAAACTTTCCACCCGTGAATAAATTCACCTTAAACGTATAAGACTTGCTCATTCAAGCATTAAGCGCAGATATAGTTGATTAAAGGGCTTGAAGCCTATTGGGCGGCATGCGAACCTAAGCGCCAAAGCTAAAGGAGTGCTATTGATAATGCCATTTTCTCAATCTTTTTCCGTCGCCGAAATCATCGGCCTTCTCGCCATTGCCTTCTTAGGCCTGTTGATTGGTGCCCTGCTCAATCAAAAACTCACGCGCCAACGTTGGCAACAACACAAAGACCAACTTGAGCAAGAGATGCGTCAAGTGAATGAAGATGCTGAATTATCCTTAGCACAACAGCAAATTTTGGTTGATGACAAAGAGGCGCAACTGCGCCAATACCAGCAGCGCCTTGAGCTCAAAATTGAACAATTAGGTAAAGCCGAGGCCTTAGCCGAACGTGTCCCCACCTTAGAGCAACAATTGAATGACAGCCAGCGCCGTCAGTTAGAAATTCAATTGGCGCTGTCGAAATCCAATGCCATGCAGCAAACCATTCAAGCCAAGGCCGATGCCCAGCAAGAATCACTGCAGGATAAAATCGCTAGCCTAGAATCGGCCGAAGTGCGGTTACAGACCCAATTTGAAAACCTCGCCAATCGAATCTTTGAAGAACGTAGCGAAAACTTTAAGCATCAAAATGCCAGTCAACTCGAAGGCGTGCTTGGGCCATTGAAACAACAGCTTGAAGGATTCAGACAACAAATTCGTGAATCCTACACCCACGAACAGTCCGAGCGCAGCGCCCTTAAACATCAACTTGAGCACCTACGGGATCTCAATCTGAAGATGAGCCAAGATGCAATCAACCTGACCAAAGCGCTCAAGGGTGATAACAAGCAGCAAGGTAACTGGGGTGAAGTGATCCTCGATCGCGTGCTGCAGGAAAGCGGTCTACGTGAAGGCCATGAATACCATACCCAGCAAGATCTCAAGGACGACAACGGTAAGCGCTTTAAGCCGGATGTGATTGTGCATCTGCCAGAAAATAAAGACGTGGTCATCGATGCTAAAATGTCCTTAGTCAGTTATGAGCGTTACTTCAACAGTGAAGATCCTGCCCTGCGCCAACAGGCGATTAATGAGCATGTGATCTCGATTCGCAGTCACATTAAGGGCTTGAGTCAAAAGGATTATCAAAATCTGCACGGTCTTAAGAGCCTCGATTATGTGTTGATGTTTATTCCTATTGAACCGGCATTTTTACTGGCGTTAGAGCATGATCCTAGCCTAGTCAATTTTGCCCTTGAGCAGAATATCATGTTGGTGAGCCCAACGAATTTACTGGTGGCCCTGCGCACGATTAACAATATTTGGCGCTACGAATATCAAAACCAACACGCGCAAACCATTGCTAAGCAAGCGGGTCGAATTTACGACAAGTTATGTGGTTATATTGAAGACATGGAAAAACTGGGTCGTGCCTTAGATAACGCCGAAAAAACCTATCACAGCGCCATGAACAAGCTGTCATCGGGCAAAGGCAACCTAGTGCGTCAAGCCCATTTAATGCAGCAACTCGGGGTCGATACCAGTAAACAGCTGGATAAAATGCTGCTAGAAAAAGCACTCAATGAAGCCCAAGACGACAACGACACACAGGATGATGACGCTGAGCTAACGCTGCCGCCAACGTGCGATCCTAAGGACACAGAACTCGAACCCGCATAATGCCCAAAATGATTGATTGAGTTGATAAATTGAGTTAATAAACTGATTCGTTAAACAAAGTTGATAGACCTAATTGATTGATAGAGTTGAACACTCGCCAATAACCTTGAATCGATACGGACATGTCGATTGATACCTTGATGCCCGGAGGCAAACGCTCCATGTGCAAAGCCGTGATTAATGTGGTTATATCCAGCGCAATATTGCTCGCAGGCGCCTTGAATGCCCCTTCTGCATTCGCGTTAACGCCAACGCAGAAAACCTTCCTTGAGGCCGAAAAAGCCTTAAAGAAACAAGACTATGAAGTCTATAAACCCCTACGGGCAAAATTGGGCGATTATCCGCTGGCGATTTACTTAGACCATGATATCGACATCGGCGATCTCAATGGTTTGCATGGCGCTGCGGCAAAAAATCTGATTGATAAGTATGAAACTACGCCTATGTACAACAGGTTAAGGTCTAAATACTTAAACAATGCGGGCACCCAAAAACGCTGGAGTGATTATCTTACGATAAGCCCCGATGTCCCTACCGACATCCGCCTGCAATGTTATTACTACGAAGCAAAACTCGCCAAGGGCGAGATAAAAACCGCCTATGCGGCGGCGCAATCACTGTGGGTCTTTGGTAGTTCACGGCCAAAAGAATGTGATCCCCTGTTCAACGCTTGGACCAAAGCGGGTAAACGCACTCAAGATGTCATATGGGCGCGGATGATGCTGAGTTTTGAGACTGGCGAAACCAGTCTGCTGAGCTATTTATCCCAGAAAATCACCACCCATAATAATGAAGCTAAGCGCTTAGTCGCCGTGTATAAAGATCCAAATAGCCTGCGCCATACCGAAAAGTTTAAGGATAAAAATCCGATTGTGGGTGACATAGTTGCGGCGGGATTAAAACGCCTTGCCCGCAAGGATCTCGACCAAGCGATTAATTTGTATGAACGGTATCAAAAGGCTAATCGTTTCACGCTAGCACAAGCCCAACAACTGGATAAATACTTAGTTCGCCGCATCTTAATCGAACAAGATGATAGCCATAAAAGCTATGTCGACAATGTGCTGGCCGAGCTGAAAAGTGACGACTTATTTGAACGCCGGTTAAGATGGGCCATTCGCGATCACGACATGCGCAGCATTGCCCGTTATTTAAATTTACTGCAACCAGAAACCTTGGCTAAGGAGCGCTGGCAATATTGGCTCTATCGCACGAATGCTAAAGATGCGCCAGAAAGTGCCACCAAAGCTCTTGCGACAATCAGCAATGAACGTAATTTTTACGGTTTTGCCGCCGCGCAGTTTTTAAATAAACCCGTCTCGCTGAATCAAAGCCCTGAGCCTGTCGTCGACGCCAGCAGCCAAAAATTAACCGATGATCTGGGTTTTGTGCGCGTGCAAGAGCTAATGGCGCTGGATCGTTATTTCGATGCACGATACGAATGGATGTCGCTGCTCAGACGCAGTGACAACACTATGCGTGCCCGTTACGGCCGTTATGCCCATGAGCAAGGCTGGTATGATTTTGGCGTAGAAGCCAGTATCCAAGGTAAGTTGTGGGATGACATTCCCCTTCGCTTCCCGATGGCGCACCAAGAAGGTTTTGAACACGCCAGTAAAAAGCACAAAGTGAACATAGATGAAATCCGAGCGATCAGTCGCCGCGAGAGCGCGTTTTATCTTTATGCGACCTCAGGCGTCGGTGCCCGCGGTTTAATGCAAATTATGCCTGCGACCGCTAAAGCAACCGCCAAGAAACATGGGGCTAAATATAGCGATCCTAAGGATCTTTATAGCGCAGAGCTTAACCTCAATCTTGGCAGCGCTTACTATGCCCAGTTGTTAAAAGAGTTTAACCAGAACCGTATCCTCGCGACCGCCGCCTATAACGCCGGCCCGTCACGGGTGCGTCGCTGGTTGGCAAACTCGGATGGAAAACTCGATGCTATGGGCTTTATCGAAGCCATTCCCTTCACTGAGACCCGTGAATATGTGCAAGCCGTTTTCAGCTATCGATTGATTTATGAGGCGCAGGAGCAAAAAGCGCAGCCATTATTCAGCGAAGCCGAATTGAAGTTTGCTTACTGACTCGCGACATAAAAAGGAACTCGATGCTGCTGAGCATCGAGTTCCTACTTTTCAGCATACCCTAGGGTAATGCTCATGCTTTAACCGCCAAAAATTTTGAATGATATTCTCTAAATTCAAATAATTAGCAAAGCGAATAATTATTCAGCAATCACGCCGTTTTATCGTAAACTTGTTTGCACTGCGAGGCATTAAATGCGAATAATTAGTATTAATGCATTAAGACTCCCATTAGGCCCATGATTAACCTTAGTTCGTTAACGCTCAGCTGCGAATACCAACCCTTTGTCGATCCCCATACGTTAGCCATCGACGGCTATGAAGCCTTAGCGCGTTTTTATCTACCTGATGGCGATGCGGTTGCACCTAATATCGTGTTCGAGCAATTGCATGAATCCACAGAATTACTCGCCGCCGTTGAATATCAAGCCAAAGCATTTCAACTCGCTCACGCGCCCAGCCAGCAGCGCATTTTTATCAATGTCGATCCCCACGCTGTCGATGGGCCACATACTGCCAAGCTTATAAAGCTGTTATCGAAGTACCAGCAAGTCACGGTCGAGATCATTGAAAATACCTGCATTAACGATGCCCAGCTTGCCAATCAGCTATTCAGCCAATTTAAACAAGCAAATATCAAGGTAGCGCTGGACGATATTGGTGCGCCCCACTCTATGCTTTGTGTCGATTTGATGATGAATGTGGATTATCTCAAGTTCGATCGCCATTGGTTAACCCACATCACGCATTCCGAGGGAGTCCAGTTACTCATAGCGCTGATTAACTTTGCCAAGCAAACCAATAAACAGTGCATTCTAGAAGGCATAGAAACCGAAGCCCACTTGGCGTTTGCGCGAGACATAGGCGTCGACTTAGTCCAAGGCTTTCTGTTTAAATCTTGGTTTATTCGCCCAACCCGCACTCAAGAGCTGTGTCTTGCATAGAGCCACGCGCCGCCCTTTGACTTTGCGCCACCAGCACACGCAAGCCTAAACGTCATTCAGTCGAGTAATTGATTTCGCACTAGAAATGCCACTGGATAAGCAGGCGATGATCCGCCATAGTGGTAAAGCTTGTCTGCTTTCGCATGCACTTTCAGTTACGCTTTTAAATGTATTAGGAGTCGCCCGTGGCACAATCTGGGATCAGCGAATTACTACATCAACTCGAACAAGTGTTGCTGGGCAAACCAAGGCAAATTCGGCTTGCTTTGGCCTGCATTCTCGCCCGCGGCCACCTGTTGATTGAAGATTTACCCGGCATGGGTAAAACCAGTATTTCCCATGGCATAGCCCAAAGCTTGGGCTTGAGTTACCAAAGAATTCAATTTACCAGCGACATGCTGCCCGCTGATATTCTCGGTGTGTCGATTTTTGATAAACATCAGGCGCAATTTATCTTCCATCCAGGGCCGATTTTTAAGCAGATGATCTTGGCCGATGAAATTAACCGCGCCAGCCCTAAGACCCAAAGCGCCTTGCTTGAAGCGATGGCAGAACAACAAATCTCCGTCGATGGCATCACTCACAGATTGCCTAATCCTTTCTTTGTGATCGCAACTCAAAACCCCACCGATCAATCCGGCACATTTCCACTGCCAGAATCGCAGCTCGACCGGTTTATGATGCGTCTATCAATTGGTTATCCAAGCCACGACGCCGAACTTGCGATGCTGAAGAGCAATCATAACCACTTAACCTTAGAGCAACTGCCCCAATGCCTGACGCCACTGGCCTTGATGCAACTGCAAGAACAATGCGACAAGGTCAGCGCTTCCGATGCTTTACTCAATTACATTCTGGCCTTAGTGAATTTTTCTCGCAGCCAAAGTGACAGCGTGGGTTTATCGCCTCGCGCTACCAAAGCATTATTGCAAGCCGCTAAGGCATGGGCTTTTTTAGAGGGGCGACATTATTTAGTCCCTGAAGATGTGCAAGCGGTATTTTGCTGCGTGGCGGAACATAGACTCAGAACCAGTAGCCAATTACAGGGTGAAGCCTTATCCGAGCGAATTCTGGCGAGCGTTAACCCCATCATGTAGCGAGCCACTGTCATGAACGATATCGCTAAGGCATACAGTTAAGGTGTTCAACTAAATAATTCAACCATGGAAGTGATGCAGAAGTGAAACGACTGATACGCCCTACTTTCGTTCCGATTCTAGTACCGATTTGGCAGCGTTGGTTAGCAAGGCGTTTACCACCGAGTCCTGAAATCACCTTAAGCCATCGCAGCATTTTTATTTTGCCGAGCGGTTTTGGCTTAGTTTGGCTCGGGTTGGTTTTACTCTTATATCTATTTGGCACTAACTATCAAAATAACTTAGTCATTGGCCTTAGCATCTTATTATTAAGCCTGTTTAATACCTGTATTCTCTACAGTTACAAAAATCTGGCGGGTCTACATTTACGCGCCATGACGCCACCCGAAGTCTATGCGGGCGAAACCTTAACCTTTCCGGTCCTCATCAGCACCCATCACAGTGGTCATAATATCCAGCTTAACTATCCGCATAATCGCACTTATACGGTGCATAACGTCAGCACAGATGAACAGCAAGCGCTCGTGCCCTTCGAATATCATCAGCGGGGCCAAGTGTCACCGGGTCGGCTCAAAATTGAATCCTTCTATCCCTTAGGGCTGTGCCGCGCATGGTCCCATGTGGATTTGGCCATTAGTCACTTAGTCTTTGCCCAGCCGATTGAAGCACCGCTGCAGCTTGAGGCTGATCATACACAGTCGGAGCAAGATCCCCTGTTGCTGGCGGGTAAACATGTGTCAGGCATTGATGAGTTTAAAGGCCTTAAACCCCATGTGCTCGGCGAATCCCTCAAGCAAGTGGCATGGAAACAGTGGGCACAGGGTCGCGGTATGTTGAGTAAAGAGTTTCAGCAGCCCCAAGGCGATCCCGTTTGGTTAAGACTCAGACCCGATGCTAAACGGCTCGAAACCCAGTTGAGTCAATTAAGCTGGCAAATCAATAAACTCACACAACTCGAGCAATATTTTGGCTTACATCTGCAAACACCAATGGGCGAGGATATATTTATCGCGCCCTCTATCGGTCATAACCATAGAATCGCCTGCCATAAGGCCCTTGCCTTGTATCCCCAGCTAGCGCCGTCAGCCGTTAATTCGTCATCAGCGGCAAAGCACTCAAATAAAACGGCGAAAACCACCAGCAAGCAGCGTCATATCCCGACCTCGAGGGAACAGGCATGACATTAACGGCCAGCAGTACGACACCGCAAATTGGCGATAATATCAGCCGTCAGACACTCTTTTGGTTATTGATCACCAATATCGCCGTACTGAGCCCGCTATTTGATAAAACCACGCCTTGGACCTTAGGCATTTGCGCAATTTGTTTGCTGTGGCGTGTGGGGATTTATGTCGGCAAAGTGGCAAAGCCGCCGCGTTTTCTAGTGACCAGTCTTGCGCTCGGCGCCGCAACCACATTGGCATTAGTCTCAAAGGAAATAGGCTTACTCAATGCGCTGGTGAATCTGCTGCTGTTAGGTTACGCCTTAAAATACATTGAAATGCGTAACCAAAGGGATGTGCGGGTTGTCGTCCTAGCGGGCTATTTTATTATCGCGCTGACCTTTATCGATCACCAATCCTTACTTAATACTGCACACTTGCTCGTGGTGACGCTGATCAACACCTGCGTGCTCGTGACCCTGTATCAAGATAAACACTCCCTAAAACACACGGCATGGCTCGGTAGTAAATTTTTACTCCAGAGTGTGCCCCTCGCGTTGCTGTTGTTTTTAGTGTTACCGCGTTTTGCGCCGCTCTGGTTAGTGCCCAACATGAAAGAAGCGCAAACGGGCTTGTCTGATAGTCTGGCCATTGGTGATATCGGCAAGCTCACCCGTTCGACCGAACTGGCCTTTAGAGCGAGTTTTACCAATGCAGCGCCCATTAATGCTGAGTTATATTGGCGCGCGCTGGTGATGGAAAACTATGACGGTATGACTTGGCGTCAGGAGGAAGGCATTAAAAAGCTGCAAAAAGATGCGTTGCTGTTCCCGCCCTCGCGGCCCAGCCCCGCCTTGATGGTTAATAATCCAGCTTCGACAGTCACCAGTCCTGACTCTGTGAACAATAACCCTGATTTAATAAAGAGCCCCGCTTCGATAAGCAGCGAAGATCAAGATGCTGCAAAACAAGACAAGCAAAATAATAAGCCTAGTCTTCGTTACCAAGTGATTGCTGAGCCGAGCCACCAGCCGTGGTTATTTGGCCTCGATGTCGCCTACAGCCAAGATGATAGTGTGATCAATATGCCCGATTATCGGCTGTTAGCACTGCGCAATGTCGATCAGCGAATGAGTTATCAAGTGGAGTCTTGGCCCAAGGCGAAGATGGATCTTAGGCTCTCTGCGCGGCAAAGGCAGATTAACCTTGAACTGCCGAGTAACAGTAATCCACGAACTTGGGCGCTGGCCGAGCAATTTAAGACTCTATATCCGGAACCTAAGCCACGACTGTGGGCCATGATGCGCCACTTTAATACCGAGCCTTTTTTCTACACACTCACGCCGCCTCCCCTTGGGCCGCAGCAAGTGGATGATTTTCTATTTGAAAACAAAGCCGGATTTTGTGTGCACTATGCCGCAGCCTTCATTGTTATGGCGCGGGCCACAGGCTTGCCCGCACGCATGGTCACGGGTTATCAGGGTGGTGAGTTTAATCCGCAAGCGGGTTACTACAGCGTGTATCAATATATGGCCCACGCATGGGCTGAGGTTTGGCTCGAAGGTGAAGGTTGGGTACGTTTCGACCCGACCGCTATGGTGGCGCCCGATCGAATCGAACAAGGATTCGACGCCCAGTTTGATCCAGCGCTGAGTTACCTGCAAGAAAGCCCTTTTAGTAGCTTACGCTTTAAATCTATGCCTTGGCTCAATGAGTTAAGGCAACGTTTTGCCAGCATAGATTATTACTGGAGCGTGTGGGTACTGGGTTTCAATCAAGATAGACAAAATCAAGTGCTCAGCGGCATCTTAGGAGATGTAACTAACACTAAAATCGCGGTATTTATGGGGCTGTGTATCAGCCTTATCGTGCTCTATATCGCCTACAGTGCGGGGCTATTACATTTTAGCACTCAAGGCGATCCTATCAGCGCTCGCTATCAACAGGTCTGCAATCGCCTCGCCCGCCATGGTATTAAACGCAATGACAGTGATGGGCCAAACCAATTTGCGCAGCAGATTATCGAGCAATACCAACACAGTGCACCACTGCTTTGTGCGCTAATGCACACCTTTACCCAAAGTTATGTGGCGCTGAAGTATCAAGATTTACCGGCTGATGCCTATCAAGCGCATTTAACAAAATTTAAAGCGGCGGCGAAGCAACTGAATTGGTTATTGCTCAGGGCTAAGGTGAAAAAGAAGTTCACGCTAGCCTAGGATTTGTAAACTGAGCATTAGCCGGCCAAGTTGCATCAGTTCAAGGCTCAGTAAACGCCTAAAATTGCGGGTTAATTCCACAGAAGCAGCAATAGTGTTGAATCTTATAAATCAAACACATAGAATTGTTTTACTGTCACCATGCCGAGTTGCACATGCTAAAGTTAATCCAGTCCAATCAGATGGAAGTGCTCTGCGCCCATTTAGCCGCTTACCTGACCCAGCCCCTTGCTTTTGCACGTCTACTGAGTAACGAGCATATTCTGGTGCAGAGTCCTGGCATGTCGACTTGGCTGCGCCTCGAAATCGCCAAACAAAATGGGATTGCCGCCGCATTGGAATTCCCGCTGCCATCGAGCTTTACCTGGCAGTTGTGCCATGACTTATTGCCCGATGTGCCCAAAGACAACGCCTTCACTAAAGCGGCGATGACGTGGAAGCTGATGCAACTCTTGCCGCGCATGTTACAAGATGACGCCTTTGGGCCATTGAGACACTATCTAGGTAATACCCTAGAAAGTACGTCCACCACAAATACCGCCAACACGAGTGAACAACTCAACACCAGTGATATGACCGCTGACGACATTAAGCTGTACCAACTCTGTGGCCGTATCGCCGACATCTTCGACCAATACTTAGTGTATCGCCCCGATTGGATTTTAGCGTGGGAGCAAAACGAGCATCCCGAATCACTTACCAAGCCGCTGAATGAAGACCAACGCTGGCAACCTATTTTATGGCGCGCGCTCATTGCCTTTAACCGTGATGAGCTTAATCAAAGCCATTACCACAGGGCCAATCTACACAGCGACTTGATTGCCGCGCTGAATAATCCCGACACGTCACTCGCCCAATTGCCACAACGCTTATTTGTGTTTGGCATTTCCTCAATGGCGCCGCAAACCCTTGAGGTGCTGTACCATCTGGCAGGCCGCATCGATGTGATCGTGCTGGGTTTAAGCCCTTGTCAGCACTATTGGGGGGATATTGTTGATCCCCGTAATCGTGCCCGCATGGCGGTGCAATATGCGGGTAAACGCCAATTAGCCGAACTGTGGGAAGATAAACTCGAAGTGGGCAATCCGCTGCTTGCCAATAACGGCAAGATGGGCCGTGAATTACTCGATATGCTGCTTGAGCTTCCCGCCGAACACTGCGACTTTGGCGACGATGTGTATTGTGAGCCCTGCGACGATCCCAACGATCCACACAGTCATGCCAGCATGCTCCACGGGGTGCAATACGATATTTTAGAGATGCAAACCTTAGACAGAGTACTAGGGCCTGATGCCGAGCTGTATCAAAATGTCGAGAACAGACGCCTGCTTAAGCGCGACGATGAATCCATTCGAGTAAAGAGTTGTCACAGCCCATTGCGGGAAGTCGAAACCCTGCACGATCACTTGCTTGAGTTACTCAGCAATGATGTCGACCTGACACCCAAAGACATAGTGGTCATGATGCCCGATGTCGCCGCCTACGCGCCCTACATCGATGCCGTCTTCTCGGCGAAGCAAGGCCTGCATTACATTCCCTACGCCATTGCCGACCGCGGCGCGGCGCAGGAATCACCGCTCATCAATAGCTTTTTGAATTTACTTGGGATTAATCAAAGTCGTTTTGGTCTGACCGACATTTTGAGCATACTCGAAGTGCCCGCCATTTTGCGCCGTTTCCAGCTCGATGACGATGAATTGCAACTTATCCGCCGCTGGTTAGATGAAGCGGGCGTGCGCTGGGGCCGCGATGAGCAAAGCCGCCTAAAACAAGGTGTGCCAGCGTTTGAGCAAAACTCCTGGGCCTTTGGTATTAAAAGGCTGATTTTAGGTTACGCCTTGAGTGACGATGCTCCGCTGTACCAAGACCATCTGATCGTGACTGGCATCGAAGGCCAATCGGCGCAGGCGTTAGGTAAGTTACTCAATTTTATTGAAGTACTCGATGAAACGGCGCAAATACTCGCCCTGCCGCAAGTGGGCGCCCTGCGTTTGGCTGAATTAACTGAGCTGCTGGATGCTTTTTACGACACAGATGAAGACGAGCGCGAACAATTGCAGGAAATCCGCGATGCCATTGCCGCCCTAGAGCAAGAGTTACTATCGGCGGGTAAGCCATTAGATACAAACTCGTTAGATACAAGTATGTTCGTGACACTAGCCCAACAGAACATAAGCGGACTGAGCCTCAGTATCGAAGTGCTGCAGCAATGGTTTAATCAACGCTTAACCGAATCTCGGGTCGGCCAGCGTTATCTTGCGGGAAGCGTGAACTTTTGTACCTTGATGCCGATGCGCTCGATCCCCTTTAAGATCGTGTGTTTACTCGGCATGAACGATGGGGTTTATCCTAGGGTTCAACATCCCGTCGGCTTTGATTTAATGGCACACTTTGGTGCCCGTAAAGGCGATCGTTCCCGCCGCCTCGATGACAGATATTTGTTTTTAGAAGCCTTATTGTCGGCGCGCGAGCAACTGTATATCAGCTATATCGGTCGCAGCGAACGGGATAACTCTGAGCGTATCGCCTCTATGCTCGTCTCTGAACTAATTGAATATTGTCAGCTGTGCTATTTGCCTGAAACGCTATTGGCTCAATCGCAAAACGCTTCAAGCTCCATAGACCCAGAAGATGCTGAAAAAGCCCTCTATAACGCGATTGTCAGCCACCAGCCGCTGCAACCCTTCGATCCTAAGTTGTATCAAGCCGCAGTAAAAAGTGATGACGAAAATAGCTCAAACATAGATGGCTCAAGCATAAGTAAAAATGAGTCAGGCATAGGCCAAAGTTATAGCCAGCAATGGTGTCCGCCCAATGCCGACGCTGCGGGCACACATGCTGGCCGCTTTATCGGCGCGCAAACTCGCATCATGCTGGAAGCAGATGAGCCAGACTCCATCCTGCAGGCCGATGCACAGCCCGATCCTCTGCACGCAACGCAAAGCAAGCAAGTTGATGTGTCTGCCCTGATCCGTTTCTTTCGAAATCCGGCGCAGTACTTCTTCAACCGAACGCTTAAAGTCGACCTTAGTCTTAATATTCAGGCCGATGATAATGACGAGCCCTTTAGCTTAAATGCTCTAGAGCGCTATATGTTGCAGGCCCAGTTACTCGACGATGCCATAGGCCAAGGTCTGACTGAGCCCGATATCGAGCTGATTAAACGCCTCAAAGCTAGCGGCAGTTTGCCGATGCAGCCCTTCGATGATTTGCTGCTACGCCAATATCAGCAAGATATTAAGCCTTTGATTGGCAGAACCTTGTTCCTCAAGGGAGAACAAACCGGCAGTCATGCGGATATTAAACTCCTATTTGACTTACCCATCACGGCGGGTAAATCCCAGCAAGTGTTACTGCAAGGCCGTATTGATGACATCAGCCCTAAGGGATTAGTGAATTACCGTCCCGGTAGCGCCCACGGCCGCGATGTGCTGAGGTTATACCTTCGCCACCTGTGTTTAATGGCAATGGGCCACACACATGCAAGCTATCTACTCGACATGGGGCATTTCCACGCCTTAGCGCCAATTACTGCTGAGCGCGCCCATGCGTTACTGGCCGATTTGCTGGTGCTGTTTTATCAAGGTCAGCAATATCCACTGTGTTTTATGCCGCGCACCTCACTAGCCTACGTCAGCAGCGAGGGTGGGCACGATGAGCGTTTGCAGCAAGCGTTACCTGAATGGCTGGATGAGCAGAGTCAATTAGGCGAAGGGAACGAACCCCATTACCAACGCTTATTCAGTTTTCCGCGGGATTTCTCTGAGGATAGCTTTGGCGCATTAGCCGAGCGCATCTATCGCCCTATGGTGAGTTTATATCTCAAAGATACCTTGGCTCAGCTTGAAGAATTTGCGCTAAATGATGGCATGAGCCAAGGCCAGACTCCCGCTGTACAAGCGACTGAAACGCAAGCGACTGAAACACGAGCGACTGCAGCACATTTGAACCGCGATAGCGCACAGGGAGAGCAATCATGAGTGATCACAAGCAGTTAAACGCAGCGGCGTTACATTCAGCGGCGCAGGCGCTTGATCCACTCACATTGCCCTTTGGTGGTAGTCGTCTGATTGAGGCCAGCGCTGGCACAGGTAAAACCTACACCATTTCAGGTCTTTATTTACGCTTATTGCTTGGCGATGGCATAGCAGCGCCGCTCACCTGCGAGCAAATTCTCGTGGTTACCTTCACCAATGCGGCCACCGAAGAGCTAAGGGATCGTATTCGTCGGCGTATTCAAGTCGCCTTTAAGTGCTTCTTAGGGCTAACGATTGCCGATCCCTTTGTGCAGGCGTTGTATGACAACACCCCAGAGAGTGATCGCGCCATTGCCCTAAGGCGATTCGATCTCGCCCTTAAATCCCTCGACGAAGCGGCAATTTTTACCATCCACGGTTTCTGTCAGCGAATTTTATCGGATCTCGCCTTTGAGTCCTCCCTGCTGTTCGAATCGGACTTCACCTTAGACGACAGCGAGTTTTTGCACCATGCCGTGCGGGATTTTTGGCGTGAGGCCTGTTATCCGCTGCCCGATTACTTAGCGCAAATCATTGCTAAGGAATTTGGCGAGCCCGATGGTTTGGTCAAACAATTGCGGCCGCTCCTTGGCGCCAGTCAAGCAAAGCCTCTGAAACCCGCGCTTAAGTTTGATGCCTTAGCCCTGTCACTGCGCCAAAGTTTAGAGCGCTTTAAATTAGCTTGGCCGCGGGGGCGCGATGGCTTATTGGCATTGCTACAAGGTTTGCCACTGAATGGCACCCGCTTTGGCAAAGCAACGGATAAGTACCCCAAGCTCGCCGCCATGTTCGATGCACTGGATAACTGGCTCGCCTTCGGTCATGGGTTGCCGCCACTGAAAGAGTTAGAAGCCTTGTCCTTGTCTGAGTTAAAGCTCAACAAGGGCGGCGTGATCCCAAGCGTGAGCGAAGCGCCGCTGATGGATCATATGGAGCAGCTCGCTACATTGATTGCCGCCATTAAACCAGCGTTTTTGTATAGTGCGAAACTTGGTATAAGCGAGCGATTTGCCCAGCAAAAGCAGCAAAAAAACGTACTGACTCCCGATGACTTGCTCACAACCTTAGCAAGCGCGCTACATGCCAATAATGAAACCTTGCCCAAAGCCGTGGCGACACGTTTCCCCGTCGCGCTTATCGATGAATTCCAAGATACCGATCCGCTGCAATTTGCGATCTTCTCTGGCATCTACCAAGGCCGCTACTCGTTTGAGCAGCAAGGTGTAGATACTACAGAGAACAAGCTCAGCCTGTTGATGATTGGCGATCCTAAACAGGCCATTTATGCCTTTCGCGGCGCCGATATCCATACCTATATTGAGGCCCGTCATCATACGCAGGCCCACTATCATCTAGATACCAACTACCGCTCAAGTGCAAACATGGTCGCTGGGGTTAACCATCTCTTTAGCCAGCATCACGATCCTTTTATCAGTCAGTCGATCCCCTTTGATAGCGTGAAAACGCCCAGTAGTGCCAAGGGGAAAACCCTCACTGAAAAAACCGTCAATCCAGCTGCCTTAAGATTAAGACTCTTAAGCGAAAGCGCAGAAAACGGCCTCAACAAAACCACCGCCAGACACTTGCTCGCCGAAGATGCAGCGGCGGAGATCACCCGTTTACTGACAGATGCGGCCAATGGCGCGTGCCACAGCCCGAAAGGGCCTTTGATCACTAAAGACATCGCTATCTTAGTGCGGGATCGCAACGAAGCCGCGGTGATGAAAACCGCATTGAGTAAACGCCACATAGGCGCAGTGTTTTTAAGTCGTGACAGTGTATTCGATACCCTTGAAGCGCGGGAAATGGCGTTAATTTTGCGATCTCTGGCGAATCCTAAGGATGAACGGGCATTGCGCAGCGCGCTAGCTACAGCATTATTGGGCTACAGCGCCGAGCAAATTCATGCCTTCAACCAAGATGAAGAGCACAGACAGCTGTTATTAGAGCAGTTTTTTAACTTGCACCAAGTGTGGCAAAAACGCGGCATCATGCCCACGCTATTAAGCCTTGCCAATAGCACTAAGCTGATTGACCGTTTACTGCACTCCGCTAGTACGCAAACCGATGCACAGGAGCAAGATGCCACCAACGGCGAGCGCCGTTTGACAGATTTTCGTCACCTTGCCGAGCTATTACAGCAAAAGGCCACCGAGCTTGATGGTATTAGCGCCCTGCTCAATTGGTATGAACAACAACTGATTGATAACACGGGCACCGATGAACAGCAGCTGCGCCTTGAAAGCGAGCAGAATCTAGTGCAGATCGTTACTATCCATAAGAGTAAGGGCCTTGAGTATCCCGTGTGCTTTGTGCCCTTTGTCAGCCTAGCCCGCGACAATCGCCGTCGCCCGACGCCTATGCTGTACCACAGAACCAACGATGCAGGTGAGCAAGAGCTAGTATGGGATATCGAAGGCACGGATGAGGGTTGGGATCGCGCCAAACAAGAAACCTTGGCCGAAGACTTGCGCTTACTATATGTGGCGCTCACTCGGCCTGTGTATTTGTGTTACTTGTATATCGCCAATCACAGTCGTCAGCTTAAAAATGGCCTTAAAAGTCAGCTGCATGAAACCGCCATCGGCTATCTGCTCGGCATAGGCGACTCAGAATGTGACTTTGCCCGTATCTGCAATGCAGCGCAGCAGCTCGCACAAGATGTGGAAGCCATAAGTATTGATAAGGTGCCCGATGACATAGACGAGCAGCCATTGCCCTCAAGCCAAGACATAGCACAAATACTGAGCGCGAAAACCTTAACCCGCCAATACAGCACGCCGTGGCGAGTCGGCAGTTATTCAGGCCTAGTTAAAAATACCAGCCATGGTAAAGCCGCTCCTGGCGCCGATGATGAAGCATTAGGCACACTTGAATATATGGCTGCGCAAACACTCTCTATTCCTGATGAGCCAAGTCATGAGCTGCAGGATGGCATGCTCAATCGCTTTAACTTTGAGCGCGGTGCTAACGCCGGTAGTTTTATGCATTTAGTGCTAGAAGAGATTGATTTTACGCAGGCAGACAGAGACTTACCGCTGCAACTGCCTAAAGCCATGCTGAAATACGGTATCGCGCCCGAGTGGCAAACGGTATTGCACACTTGGTATCTGGATGTGCTACATGCGCCGCTTGGGCTCATGCCAACGACAATGCCTTCAACATCGGCCTTAGAGAATAATTCCAAGACGGCCAAACCTGAGCATCCTGATTTGTGCTTAGCCAAGTTATCGCCGCAGGATACCTTAGTCGAAATGGAGTTTTATTTACCCCTAAGCGAGCTTAAGGATACTGAGCTCAATGCGCTACTGCAGCAGTTTGGCTATGAGTCGACACTTAAGTTTGATGATCTCAAGGGCATGCTCAAAGGCTTTATCGACTTAACCTTTGAATACCAAGGAAAATATTACATCGCCGACTATAAGTCGAATCATTTAGGCGACAACATCAATGCCTATCATCAGAGCGCGCTGCAAAGTGCAATAACCGATCACAGGTATGATTTGCAGTACATCCTCTACTCATTGGCACTACACAGATATTTGAGTTTACGCCTGCCAAGTTATGACTACGACAGCCATATCGGCGGTTGTTATTACTTGTTCTTACGGGGAATGTCGGCTCAGTATCCCGGCTACGGTATTTACTACGACAAGCCGCCGAAGGCACTTATTCTCGCGCTGGATTCACTTTTTAATGACAATTTATTTCACAGCAGATTAGCTCGTGCAATCGATACAGGAGTCACGGCATGATGCGCTCAACCCAAAGGCTAAATGCACATTCACTCTCAGCCGCGAAATGGATAGACCATGGCGCAATCCAGCTTAGCGCGCCGCTACCAGAGCTGTTGAAACTGTGGGAGCAGGAACGACTGCTCACGCCACTCGATCGGCATTTCGCACTCGAGATGAGTCTCTTACATCCATGCGACAGCCAACAACCCTTGTTTATTTTGCTATGTGCGCTGTTGAGCCAGCAATTATCTTCACAGCACAGCTGCCTAGTGCTCGCCCATATCGTGCCGCTTAATCCTATGGCCGAGCAAAATAGCCACTGTAAAATAGCCTTAAGCCTAGAAGCGCTCACAGAGACTTTACAAAGCTTTGATGCCGTTGGCCAAGCGGGCAGTAACAAACCACTTATTTTTGATAATGGCAGACTCTATCTACAACGTTATCATCAATTTGAAACCTCAGTGGCCGCTTCTTTAATCCGCCTATCAGGCAGCGTATCTAAGCACTCTGAAGACGCAAGCCACCAAGAGCATACTCAAACCGCTAAATTGAGGTCACTGTTAGATCAACTGTTCCCTGCCTATGTGAGCGATCCCCATTCACTCACACGCAATGCACTGACTAACAGTGAAGACGCAGCAACCATTGATTGGCAAAAGGTCGCCACGGCCACTGCGCTGGGTAAAAAACTGTCGGTGATCACTGGCGGCCCAGGCACAGGCAAAACCACCACTGTGACTAAACTTTTGTTATTGTTACAAATGGAATCACAACAGGAAATCCGTTTAGTCGCACCGACAGGAAAAGCGGCGGCTCGCTTAAGCGAATCAATCAAAGCCTCAAAAGCGCGTCTAGCGAAGGAACTCAGCGCCCATGCTGATGTTATTGATGAAGCTCGCAATAGAAATAACCAAGATTTTTTAACGGCATTGGGGCGTATTCCAGAAGAGGCATCAACCCTACACAGACTGCTCGGAGTGATCCCCAATTCGCCGCACTTTCGCCACCACCAAGGTAATCCGCTGCGGCTCGACTTATTGATCGTCGACGAAGCCTCTATGGTCGATTTGCCCATGATGTATAAATTGCTCAGCGCACTGCCCGAACACGCCAGTTTGATTTTACTTGGCGATCAGGACCAACTCGCCTCGGTTGAGGCTGGCGCTGTGCTCGCCGATATTTGTGCTGGCCTTAAAATGCCAGTAGCTCCCAATAACCTCGCGCAAAATAACATAGCGTCAAACAGCCCTGCTCTGTGGCAAATGCGCTATTCCAAGGAGCAAGCCGAGCGCCTGAGCGCTCTAACGGGTTTTGAGTTGACACCCTTTATCAGCGATAGCCCTAAACTTGGCGATAGCTTGTGTATGCTGATGCACAGCCACAGATTTAAAGGTGATGCGGGGATTGGGCTGCTTGCTAGCGCCGTCAATCGCGCGGATCTTCAAGGCATATTGCAAGTATGGCAACAGGGCCTTGCTGAATTGAACTGGTTAGAACACAGTATGGTCATAAGCCAAACCCAAGCCAAAGTGAGCGAGCCGGGTAATAATGTGGGACTCAATTTACTGCTAGAGCAAGCCTGCCAGCAGTATGGCGTTTATCTCAGCGCCTTGAATAGCGATGAAAGTAACAATGATGCAAGTAATAGTGATCTAGGCACACGTCCAAGCACGGCTGACATCATAGAAAGCTTTAACCAGTACCGCATTTTATGCGCCATGCGCTCGGGCGATTATGGGGTCGAAGGCATCAATCAATTTGTGACTCAGGCACTGGCCAATGCCAAGCTGATTAAACCGCTGCAGGAGTTTTATCTGGGTCGGCCGATTATCATCCAAAGCAATGACTATAACTTAGGCCTGTTTAACGGTGATATCGGATTGATTTTGCAGGATGAAGATAAACCCGAACGCTTAATGGCGCACTTTATCAAGGCCGATGGCAGCCTGTTAAAAGTCTTGCCAGCCCGTTTGCCCAGCCATGAAACCTGTTACGCCATGACAGTACACAAAAGCCAAGGCAGCGAATTTAGCCGTGTGGCCTTAGTGCTGCCACCTAACCCCAGCCTAGCGCAGTGGCAACTGCTGACCAAAGAGTTAATCTACACCGCCATCACCCGCGCTAAAGTGCATTTTACCTGCTTAGGCACCCAACACGTATTCGAGCGGGCCAGTAGCCAAGCAACCCAACGCGCATCGGGTCTTGCAGACAGGCTTTGGGGTTAAGTTAAGTTAGGTTCGTTTAGCTCAAGACTAAGCTATAACGGAAGGAGGTTTTGGTAAACCCTATGCTTTCATAGTATTGCTGAGTGGCGATGCGCTGGGTCGATGTGGTGAGTTCGAGTAACTGACAGGCTTCTTGTCTTCCGCGCGCTTTAGCAAAATCGATCAGCTGAGTGCCTATGCCCTGACCCCGCATATCGGCATTCACCACAATCGCCGTTATACGACAAATACGACTCAAGGCGGGGAAATAATCAAAGAACATTAAGGCCATCACAGCGACAACTTGCGGCTCACCCTGTGCATTGGGTTGCTCACATACTAATAGCTCATCACTGCGGGACTGGGGATTATCTTGGTACTCGGTTAATGTCTGGGCTAACGCGGCGACAGGCAAAGCATAACCTAGCTGCTCAAGTAGCAACTGAATACTCTCTGCATCGTGTAACTGAGCTAACCGAATGTTTTTATTCGTCATACTGATTTCTCCTCATGATTCACCAAAACGCTTTACGATGACATCTGACCATAGTCGTTCAATGCAACAATGCCATGCTGAAATGCATCCCGAATGCCGTTACACTCACTGTCGTGTCATTTGGTCACTGATAATTTGTATCACTGCTAATTTTTTTCGCGGCTATTCATCGCGGCTAATAGTGATTCCACAGTTGCAAAACATTGGCAGCTAACCCCACAAAAATCAAAATAAAATTCACCAAATGCACAAGCCCTTATTTGCAGTGCGATTAAATGCGTTAAAATTCACCACTTAATAGCTGTCAGTCAGCAAAACCTTGCACTCATGGGGACAAGAAAACTAAGATGACAGCGGTTGTACTATAGGATGATGTTCGTATTGCCACAGGCCGATATCATCCGATTTTGCTCACTTTGAGGAATCACAATGTCTAAGATCAATCTGCTTTTGCTGTGCGGCGGCGGAAGTGCCGAACACGATATTTCATTAATGTCGGCCAACTATTTTGAAACCTCACTGGCAAAATCTGAGCAGTTTTCCGTGTTGCGAGTCGAGCTGGATAAATTCGGCCAGTACCGCACTGCCGCTGGTGACGACTGTGAGCTGACCAATAGCCGCGAGATTCGCTTCCGTGGTGAAAGCAAAACGCCATGGCCAGTCGATTACGTCATTCCTTGCATTCATGGCTATCCCGGCGAGACTGGCGACATTCAATCCTATTTTAATCTGATCCAACTGCCCTATTTTGGCTGTGAATCCGAAGCGAGCAGTAACTGCTTCAATAAGATCACCGCTAAAATGTGGTTCTCGGCCTTAGGTATTCCTAATACGCCATATATTTTCCTGAATCAGTTCGATGATGCGGCGATTGAGCAAACCCAAGCGGCATTGGCACAATGGGGATCGATCTTCGTTAAAGCAGCATCACAGGGTTCCTCTGTTGGTTGTTACAAAGTGGATGACAGCGATAAAGTTGCAGGCGTGCTTAAGGATGCTTTTGGCTATGCACCCTATGTGATCGTTGAAAAAACCATTAAAGCCCGCGAGTTAGAAGTAGCTGTCTACGAGTACAATGGAGAAGTGGTGGCGACAGTGCCTGGTGAAATCATCTGTGATACCAACACCTTCTACACCTTCGATGAGAAATACGCCAAAAACAGTAAAGCGCGCACCGATGTGGTCGCGCAGCATGTTTCAGCAGAGATCAGCGAACAGATCCGCGCCTATGCAATCAAGGCATTTAAAGGAATGAAGCTGCGTCACTTATCGCGCATCGACTTTTTCTTAACCGCGGACAATGAAATTCTATTGAATGAAATCAATACCTTCCCTGGTTCTACGCCGATTTCTATGTTCCCTAAAATGCTGCAAAATCACGGCCATGACTTTACTGAATACTTGAGCCTAGTGATTAACGGTCAGCTAACCGCTAAATCTTAGGTCTGCCACCTGACTCAATGTGAACGCAGATACTGTGTGCAGCACCCGTTTTCAGTAATAAAAAGAGCGCCTTGGCGCTCTTTTTGTTTTTATATTTCAATTGGTTATATTTAACTCTTGATTCTAACCTTACATCTAAGCCCGATATCTAAATCAGACTGTCGCTGATTAAGCCGCCCTCACATCTAGGTCAAACATCAAGGTCCAACGTTAAAACCCTAATGCAGTTCAGCTTGCTTTGCCAACAGCGCAAAGAAGGCAGCTTTAGGCATAGGTTTATAGAAAAGGTAGCCTTGAATCTCTTGAATATGATTCGACATCACAAACTTAAGTTGGGACTCAGTTTCCACCCCTTCTGCCGTCACGGTTAAATCTAACGCATGGCTTAACCGCACTATGGCCTCCACCAACGCTTCGTGGCGCTTGCCTTCATCTAATCGGTCGATAAAGCTCTTATCAATCTTAATTTGATCGATAGGGAAATTCGCTAAATAGGACAAGGACGAGTAGCCAGTACCAAAGTCATCCAAGGAAATTTTGATCCCCTTAATCCGCAGACCATTAAGCACATCAATAAGATGTGTATGTTGCTTCATCAGCAAAGACTCAGTGATCTCAAGGGTTAACCTGTCATAGGGGAAATCTGTCACCTCAAGTTGCTCGGTAATCGCGGCAAAGGAATCCACAAAGGCATCTTGCAGTTCATGGGACCAAAACTCAAAGGTCGACACATTCACCGATAAGTTAATCGGCCAATTATGAGCCTGCATTTCTAAGATGGTTTGCATCGCGCCAAGGCGCACATCTCGACCAATATCAACGATTAAGCCGCTGTTCTCCGCAATGGGAATAAACTCATCGGGGGGAATGAATTGCCCTTCATGCTGCCAGCGCAGCAGCACTTCGGCGCGAACAATCAAACCTGTGGTCGCATTCACTATGGGCTGGTAATAAAGCTCAAAAGTCTGTTGATCCAGTGCCTGCTTGAGTTGATTATGAAGGCTGGCAATGCGCTCGGCATTAAGCTGCATTTGCTCAGTAAAAAAATGATAACGATTACGACCATTAGCCTTAGAAATATACATGGCCTGATCGGCGCAATTTAACAGCTGCTCGAGATCGAGGGCATCTTCAGGAAAACGCGCAATTCCAATGCTTACCGAGCTATAAACGCCTTTACCATCGGCAAGCACATAACGTTTAGCAACATGCTTATTAATTGTTTCAGCAAGTTGCGCCAACTCTTTCTGATTGACTATCCCAGGTAACAGTAAGGCAAACTCATCACCGCCGAGGCGCGCAAACACCATAGTGTCATTGAGGCACTCGCAAATCTGCCGCACCACTTGCACTAATAACGCATCACCTTTGTCGTGGCCATGGGTGTCGTTAACTTGTTTAAAGTTATCTAAATCCATCAGCATAAAACTAAAACCGGGCGTCAGACTGTCGGAGGTAATTAAAGATTGGATCTGTTTAAACAAGGCATTACGGTTAGCAAGCCCAGTAAGCGAGTCATTATTGGCCTGATACTTAATCAGCTGCGCCGCTTTTTTACGTTCGCTAATATCAGAAAATAACCACGCAAAACATGGTTGTAATCCATTGGGCTCTCGAAACGTGGTGACGATAAGATCTAGATAAAACTCCTCGCCATTGCCCCTTAAGCCAACCAATTCCCCCTGCCACATTTTATCCTGCGCTAAATGCTCAAATAGGCCGACTAACTCATTCGATTGAGACGCAGATAAAAACATCTTTGGGTTAAAGTTTTCGATATCAATATCTTGCGGAAGAACGATGTGTTTAAAAGCGGGGTTAGCATAGAGAACGGAATCATCGGAATTGGAGATAACCAGAGCTAAAGGTAAGCGGTCAAAAATTTTCACTGCTAAACGCTGAAACTCCATTGCTCGACTGCGTTCAATGGCCAAACTGGCTAATCGTGCAGCCTCTGAAATCAGCTCCAAATCAAGCTCTATTGGGGACTTTATCGTATCGTAGTACATGGCAAATGTGCCGAGCACTTTGCCTTGAGTATCTTTGATAGGTTCAGACCAACAAGATTTAAGACCGGCGCGCAGTGGCAGTTCTTTATAATTTTCCCAATAAGGATGTGTAGCGATATCTTCAACGATAACCCGCTTTGCTAAATACGCCGCTGTTCCGCAGGAGCCAACATTTGGGCCAATCTCGACCCCATTAATCGCTTGGTTGTAACTGTCGGGTAAATGGGGCGCAGCACCTAACAACAAACGTTTGCCGTCACCGCTGAGCAGTAATACAGACCCTCGAGTGCCTATCTTTTGCGCTTCGATTTTTAGCACTAAGGCGTGCAAGATTTCATGTAGCGGTGCGCCATTAAGCAGCATAGAGAGAATACTGCTATAGCAAGCTATGCTGACATTGTGGGCGAGTTTAACGTCAGCATGGTCAAGCAGATCTGGAAGATTAACGCCGGACGCCATAATTCCCTTAGAAAAAAGTTGCAATATAAATACACATTCACAATGTTAAAATATTTATAACTTATAGGAAATTCTAGGCACTAATGTTAACTAAGTAAACCCTGTATCAATTCAATAAAGGGCTTACTTTAGTCTTAACTGCAGGGCTTTATTCTTGAATACGTTCAAGTTTTGCAAGGTAAAAACCATCAAATCCGCTATCGGCTGGGCTGATACTTTCATCCTCAATCAGGCGGAAATTAGGATTCTCGGCTAAAAACGCATCGACTTGACCGCGGTTCTCGCAGGGGAAGATTGAACAGGTCGCATAAACCACTATGCCACCAACCTTCACCATGCGGCTGTAGCTGGTTAAAATGTGCTTTTGAAGCTCCATTAACACAGGTAAACGCTCAACAGTATCGCGCCATTTTGCATCTGGATTACGCTTTAATACGCCCAAACCTGAGCATGGCACATCGAGTAATACCCGATCGGCACTGAGCTTTAAGCGTTTAATGGTTTTACTGCTGGCAATCACACGGGTTTCGACATTGTGCGCCCCATTGCGACGGGCACGCTCTTTGAGTTTGTCGAGTTTCCATTGCTCCACATCCATGGCCAACAAGCGCCCTTTGCCCTGCATTTGCGCGGCTATGTGTAAGGTTTTGCCACCCGCGCCTGCGCAAGCATCGATGACTTTCATGCCTGGCTTGGCATCAAGCGCCGCCGCCACGCGCTGAGAGCCCGCATCTTGCTGCTCGAATAAGCCATCTTTAAAGCTTTGGGTACGGAACAAGGCAGAATCGGAGGTCACTTCAAGGGCAGAGTCGACCCCATCAACGCTCAGCGTGCTCACAAACTCAGCGGCAAGCTTAGCGGCCAATTCATCACGCGTCACTTTAAGGCTGTTAGCGCGTAAAAAACGCTTCGGCGCTGTGCTTAACGCGGCGCGCTCTTTTTCCCAAGACTCGCCTAATTGCTCACGGCCCATCGCATCTAGCCACTCAGGGCAACCGTCCCACAGTACTGGCTTAGTTTTCGCCTGCTCAGTGCGCTCAGCTAAACGCGCCTCATCGACTTGCAGCGAATATTGCATTTTAGGCAGTTCAAGCCCATGGAATAAATGCCACGCATTTAGCAATTTAGAGCCAAAACGCTCCATCTCATCTGGACTGATTTCCGCCAGATAACAATATAAATTTAAGCGACGTAGGATATCACCCGTCGTTAGTGCGATACGCGCCTGTTCGGCGGGTACCAATTGCAACCCAGAAAAATGCTGAGAATAGGCCCGATCTAAGGGTTTTCCTTGGCTCAGCACCATAGTTAAGATACTGATCACTAATTCGTTCGAGCTGGCAGAAAGCGGAGAATTCAACATTTAAAAGGTCACCATGAATGATAAAACCGGAGGATCATAGGAGGTCAGGCCCTAATACGCAAGCACGCTGGCGCTGAGTTAAGGTTAAAGCCATAAAAAAAGCGATCCAAAGGGATCGCTTTTAAGTGTCAGCCAGTTAACCCGTTACATTTTTGAGCCTTTAGAGCCATAGAACAAGATAAAGCCATAACAAATAACAGGCAGAATAAAGGCGAGTTGCACGCCAAGGTTATCCGCTAACATGCCTTGGAATAAAGGTAGAATCGCACCACCCACAATTGCCAGACATAGAATGCCACTGCCCTGTGAAGTGTGTGGACCTAAATCACGCAGCGCTAAGCTGAAGATCGTTGGGAACATAATCGAGTTAAATAACCCCACCCCAAGAATTGCCCACATGGCAATGCTGCCACTGGTTGTCATCGCCACAACCACAAGTAGCGCCGCCATAAAGGCATTAAACGCAAGCACTGAGCCAGCCGGCACTTTTTGCATTACCACAGAGCCAATGAAACGTCCCACCATAGCGCCGCCCCAGTAATAGGCGATGTAATGGGCGGCTTCAGCTTCTGGCATACCGGCAATATGGCTTTCACCTAAGAAACTGACCAAGAAGCTACCGATAGACACTTCGGCACCGACATACACAAAAATACCCACAGCGCCGAGCACTAAGTGCTTGCTTTGCAAGGCACTGGTTTTACCTAGATGGGTTTGTACTTCACCTTGAACACTTTCATCATGCTCACGGATCACTGGTAAATCTAACTTCGCAAAAATCAGCGCTAAGATAGCCAAGGCGCCAGAAAGTAACAGGTATGGCAGTTTAACCACTTCGGCTTCGGCGCTTGCGTGGGCTAAATCGCTTGATACCGAACTGGCGACAGAAAGAATTAACATTGCACCAAAGAATGGTGCGACTGTTGTACCTAATGCATTGAAAGCTTGCGTTAAATTTAAACGGCTCGAGGCAGTTTCGCTACTGCCTAAGGCGTTAACATAGGGGTTAGCTGCCACCTGTAGGATAGTGATACCCGATGCTAAAACGAATAACGCGCCAAGAAACAGATTATAGGTCGCTAGCGTGGCCGCTGGATAAAACAGCGCACAGCCAATACTCGCAATCACAAGACCAGTAACAATCCCCTTTTGATAACCCAGTTTTTTCACTAAGTTACCGGCGGGGATCGACACTAAGAAGTAAGCACCGAAGAAACAAAACTGGATCAACATGGCTTGAGTGTAATTCAGTGAAAACACCGCTTTAAGATGCGGGATCAGAATATCGTTCAAGCAAGTGATAAAACCCCACATAAAAAACAGTGAAGTTAATGAGATCAAGGCAAAACGATAACTGCCCGACCCATTTTCGCCAGTGCTGCTCGTGTAGCTATCGGTATTAATTGATGACGCCATAGTTATTCTCTCTGTATGTTTTTATTATCAGGAACTCAGTAAGGTTACATTCCCCAGTGTGCCCGTGGGCGGCTTTACGTCGAATAGTGGGCTTGGGTATATAACACCTCAGCCGAATAAAAATGAATCATTTTCAGTTTAAAACTGCATAAAAGCTGGCAAATGCCGAAAACTTCAGCTGATTGTTTTCTATTTGTGCGATTTTCAGGCCATGTCCCGTTAATATTTCACCCAATTTAAACTGTGATAAATCCAACTCAACATTGGTATCGCCTAAGTTGAATCCGACGAATATTTTGAGCTCGCCTAAGGTGCGGATAAAGGCCAAGATGGGCTCATTAGTATCCACAAATTGGATATCGCCTTCAACCAGCACTGGGTGTAATTTACGCCAAGCAAGAAAACGTCGATAACCGTTAAGCATGGAATCTGCATCTGATTCTTGTACATCCACCGCTAACGCTTGATGCGCAGGGGCGATCGGCAACCAGGGTGAAACCTCACTAAAACCGCTAAAATCGGCGCCTTGTTGCCATGGCATTGGCGTACGGCAACCATCACGACCTTTAAACATAGGCCAGAAGGTTTTGCCAAAGGGATCTTGCAACTCATGGTATTCAATCGGCGCTTCGGTTAAACCGAGTTCTTCACCTTGATAACTACACACACTACCGCGCAGTGAACTTAGCATGGCATTGAGCATTTTGACCATGTCTGAATTCTGCTTGCCCTGCCCCCAACGGCTCGCCACGCGCTGCACATCATGATTACCGATAGCCCAACAAGGCCAGCCATCACCAATGCTCGCTTCTAATGCCTCTACGGTTTGGCGAATATAAGCGGCGCTGTAATCGTCGGTCAGTAGCTCAAAACTGTAGGCCATGTGCAGGCGATCTTCACCCTTAGTGTACGCCGCCATCACAGCTAAAGAGTCTTCGGCAGACACTTCACCTAAGGTCACCGCACCAGGATAACGATTAATAAGCTTTCGTAAATCTTCAATAAACGCGATGGTTTGCGGACGGTCATTATTGTAGTAATGATATTGATAGGCGTAAGGGTTATCTTCACTGAAACCTCGGCCCTGACGTTTATCCTTAGGTTTTGCCGGATTGTCCCTGAGTTGTTCATCGTGATAACAGAAGGTAATCGCATCTAAGCGAAAGCCATCAACGCCTTTTTTAAGCCAGAATTCAACATTATCCAGCACAGCTTGGCGCACGTCAGGGTTATGGAAATTGATATCGGGCTGGCTACGCAGGAAGTTATGTAAATAGTATTGTTGTCTGCGCGGCTCCCATTCCCAAGCGCAACCACCAAAAATCGCGAGCCAGTTGTTAGGCGCTGTGCCGTCTTCCTTAGGATCGGCCCACACGTACCAATCCGCTTTGGGATTCGTACGGCTCTCGCGGCTTTCAACAAACCACGCATGCTGATCAGAGGTATGACTTAATACTTGGTCGATAATGACCTTAATGCCTAAGTCGTGGGCTTTTTCAATCAATTTATCGAAATCATGCATAGTGCCAAAAAGAGGGTCAACTTCGTGGTAGTCACTGATGTCGTAGCCAAAATCTGCCATGGGCGATTTGAAGAATGGTGAAATCCAGATGGCATCGACGTTGAGGCTCGCAATGTAGTTCAGCTTAGCGATAATGCCACGCAAATCACCAACGCCATCACCATTAGTATCTAAAAGGCTACGCGGATAAATTTGATAAATCACCGCGCCACGCCACCAAGTTAACTCACTCATTGTTGCCCCTTTATCGTTATTCTACAGCGATTTTTCCCTAACACACTCACGCAAACAGTTATCGTTTTGTTACTGCAGAGTAAAGGTATCGCGGCTTATTTTGTGTCACCGAGCATACGTGAAGAGGGAAATAAGGTTCAATACACCTGCATACGTATGCAGAAGACCTCTCCATAAATCACATTGAGATATAACTCGCTTTACCATTTACTAACAAACACTTAATTGCAAAATAAAATCATTTTACTCCATGAGATTTCCCCCAGTTAACGGCTATTCTTAACTCAACGAGGCATTGAATACGTATGCACTCTGTTGTTCCGCCAAGAAGCTCGGGAGTAGTATCTTCACCGTTGCATAACAATTTGGTCATAAACGCAGCACTTATGCAGTCAATTAAGCGCCCAGATACCAAAAAAAAAGGCCGCAAACATAACGCGGTGATAACGATAAACGCTCTACAAAGCGATAAAGCGACTCCAAGGGGAAGAGAGATATGATGCGATTTAAACCCAGTTTGCTAACCTTAGCGCTCATTGCCGCAGGTGCGAGTATGCACTCCTATGCGGCAGATGAAGCGGCGACAGATAAGACAGCTAAAGATGAAAATATTGAAGTGATTCAAGTCACTGGTATTCGTCGTAGCTTGCAAGAATCCCAATCACTTAAGATGTCATCTTCTTCTATCGTTGAAGCCATTTCAGCGGAAGACATAGGTAAATTACCTGATGTCAGTATTGCAGAATCTCTAGCACGATTACCTGGCGTATCGGCACAACGACTCGATGGTCGTGCCAACGTAATTTCTATCCGCGGTATGGGCCCTGACTTCACTACCGCCACATTAAATGGTCGCGAACAAGCCTCTGTAAACGATAACCGCAGTGTGGAATTCGACCAATATCCATCTGAGTTATTAAATCGCGTTGTGGTTTACAAGACACCCGATGCCTCTGTGATGGCGCAAGCCATCGGCGGTACGGTTGATATGCAAACAATCAGTCCTTTAGCCCACGGTGAACAAACGATTGCCGTTTCGCTACGCGGCGAAATGAACGATTTAGGTTCATTAAACAGCGGCTCAAGTGACACAGGCTACCGCGGCAGTATCTCTTATATTGACCAATTCGCCGATGACACTATTGGTGTCGCCATTGGTTATGCTCGCATGATGTCACCTAACCAAGAAGAACGTTGGCAAGCTTGGGGTTACCCAGATTTATATAAGCACATTGATAATGGCCAAGAGTTTTATAACGCCAATGCCGATTATAATGGTGTACCTGGCGAAGCAGCTGGATTTAAAGGTTTAGGTGGAGCCAAGCCCTTCGTTCGCTCAAGTGAATTAGAACGTGATGGTGTGCTCGCCGTATTTGAATATGCACCAAATACCACTTTCCACTCAACCTTAGACATTTACTACTCTAAATTTACCGATGATCAACGCCTACGAGGCATTGAAATCCCTGGTGCATGGGGTACTAATGGTGGACTAGTTTCTCCTACAGTGAGTGATGGATTAATGACAGCTGGTGCCATTAATGGCGCTGAAGTCGTTATCCGTAACGACGTGAACAAACGTGATGCGGATTCTCTTTCTATTGGCTGGAATAACAAATTCAACATCAATGATAACTGGAATGTTGAAGCCGATATCTCCATGTCTAGAGCTAACCGTACTGACATAGGTATGGAAAGTTACTCAGGAACTGGCCGCGGTACAGGTGTGGGTGCGGTTGACGATTTAGGCTTTGCTTACAACGGTAAAGGCGGTTATGTATTTGACCATAACCTCGATTATTCTGATAAAAACCTGATCAAACTTGGCGATCCACTCGGTTGGGGTAGCCCGCTAGGCGCTAACACTCAAGACGGCTTTATCAACAAACCTGAAATTGAGGATGAGCTAAAATCCTTCCGTTTAAGCGCTGAATATGTGCTCGATGGCGGTGCCGTTCGTAGCGTTGAGTTTGGTGTCAATCGTACTAATCGCGATAAAACCAAATTAGATAAAGGTTATTACCTGACACTCAAAGGTTATGACGGTTCTGCCAATTACACTATGGCAGTACCAGATCAATACTTACTTGCACCAACGTCACTCGACTTCTTTGGCATGGGCAATGTATTAAGTTACGACTCGTTGGCTTTCTACAATGACGGTAACTATACAGAAACTGACGTCGCTGATGTGGATCTTTCACGCGCTACTAACTCTTGGGCTGTACAGGAAAAAGTGACAACGGGCTATGTGATGGCCAACCTTGAATCAGAAGTGTTTGGTATTCCTTTGACTGGCAACGCAGGCTTACAAGCGGTTCATACCGATCAATCCTCTGACGGTACAGTGGCAACGGTTGAAAATGGCTTAGTGGTGTTAACACCGCGCACTGCGGGTGATTCCTATGTTGAATGGCTGCCAAGCGTTAACTTAAGTTTCGAAGTCGCCGATAGCCAAGTGGTTCGTTTAGCCGCAGCGCGCACGTTAACCCGTTCACGCATGGACAAAATGAATGCCAACCTAAACTACACTTATTCAGCTAACCCAAGTGGTGGCAACGTTAACTGGAGTGGTAACGCAGGTAATCCTGAGTTACGTCCATGGTTAGCCCGTCAATATGACTTAAGCTATGAAAACTATTTCAGCGACCAAGGTTATTTCTCGGTAGCAGTATTCTACAAAGATCTTGAAAACTTCGTTTACGATCAACATACAGACTTTGATTTCAGCACCCTATTCCCACAAGGGCCTACTGATAACCCGATTGGCGATGTCACCCAACCACAAAACGGTGAAGGTGGTTATGTTCAAGGTGTTGAAGCCTCTGTATCTGTCGACTTTGGTATGTTTGCCGATGTGTTAAGTGGCTTTGGTACTGTTATTAGTGGCTCGTATAACGACAGTGAAGTGAAGGAAACCCCGACCAGCAATCCAACAACCTTGCCAGGTCTGTCAGAAAAAACCTTAAACGCGACGATCTACTATGAAAACTCAGGCTTTGAAGCACGCATTAGCTCACGCTACCGCAGCGACTTCCTAGGTGAAGTCACAAAGATCAGCCTGCAACGCGAAAACGTGAACATCAAAGCGGAAACTGTGGTTGATGCACAAATCGGTTATGACTTTAGCGAAAGTGGTATTGAGTCCCTGTATGGTTTATCTGTTCAGTTCCAAGTGAACAACTTAACCAACGAGCCTTTCACCTCTTACACTAGCGATGATCAACGTTTAGTCCGTGATTACCAAAACTATGGCCGTAACTTTATGTTAGGCGCGAACTATAAGTTCTAATCCTGCACGGCTTAAAGCCTCTGTAACCTGTTACAGAGGCTTTTTTACTTTATCATTTCAAGCCACTAGGCTATTCATCTGCGTTAACTGATCACCACTAATTATAAAATAAAAGGCATATATCATGAATAAAATCAAAGATATCGTCATTGTCGGTGGCGGTTCTTCAGGTTGGATGACGGCGGCCATGTTGGCAAGATTGTTTAAATCAACACTGAATATCACCCTGATTGAATCTGAAGATATAGGCACAGTGGGCGTAGGTGAAGCCACCATTCCACCACTGCAAATATTCAATAACGTCCTTGGGATTTCCGAAGCCGATTTTATCAATGCCACCCAAGCAACGTTTAAATTGGGTATTCAATTCGAAAATTGGGGCAAACCAGATGAAGCCTATATGCATGCTTTTGGCAATATAGGTAAAGATATAGGTTTTACTCAATTTCATCATTACTGGCTCAGCACCTCCCCAACAGAGGTCAATTCGTTTTGGGATTATTCGGTTAATTACCAAGCGGCAAAACACAATAAATTTCAAGTACTCCAGCAGATCCCAAACTCTCCCCTTGCCGGCTTAACTCATGCTTATCATTTCGATGCAGCGCTCTATGCCCAATTTTTACGGCGTTTCAGTGAGCAACTGGGAGTAAAGCGTATCGAAGGCAAAATTACGGCGGTTGAACTCACGCCAAACGGCGATATTGAAAGTGTAATCTTAGGAACAGGACAAACCGTAAAAGCCGATTTCTTTATCGATTGCTCGGGCTTTGCCGCGCTACTGATAGAAAAAGCGCTCAAGGTTGGCTTCGATAGCTACCAACACTGGCTCCCCTGCGACAGCGCCTATGCCGTACCCTGCGAAAAAACGCCAGCAATAGTGCCTTATACACGTTCTATCGCCCATGATGCGGGTTGGCAATGGCGGATCCCGCTGCAGCACCGCACAGGCAATGGGTTAGTCTATTGCAGTCGCTATATCAGTGATGACGCCGCCAAACAGCTTTTACTCAGTAATTTAGATGGTAAGCCTTTGGCTGAACCTAAGAAAATCAATTTCACGACCGGACGACGAATCAAACAGTGGCATAAAAATTGTGTCGCCATCGGCCTTTCGAGTGGATTCTTAGAGCCTTTAGAATCCACCAGCTTGCATTTAGTCCAATCAGCGATTATTCGCTTAAGTAAACTCTTTCCACATCAAGGAATTGCACAAGCGAATGTCGATGAATTTAATCGCCAGTCCCAACTTGAATTTGAACAAATCCGCGATTTTATTATCTTGCACTATCATTTAAACCAAAGGGAAGATGCTCAGGAAAATGGGTTTTGGCATCAATGCCGAACCATGGTTCTGCCAGAGAGTTTGCAGCAAAAAATCGCCCTATTTCGTGCCACAGGCACAGTGTTTAGACATCAAGATGAACTTTTTACCGAAGCCGCATGGATACAAGTCATGTTGGGGCAAGGCATTAGGCCTCGAGATTTCAATCCATTAGCGGCAACCATTCAACCGCAAGCACTGAGTGAATTTCTGCTCAACATGCGCACCATTATTGATAATACCGTCACTAAGCTACCTACCCATGATCAGTATTTAGCGCACTTATCGACACATAAATAATAAATACGGCTTAAGAGTTACAACTGACGTTAAGAGTGTACTAACTCATCGATTTATAAATTGAATTTGCAGTTTAAATTTGAATCAACAAGGAAAGAATATGATATTAAACCTGCGGTCTCTCACCACTTCCTTAGTGATTATGCTTAGCCTAGGCGCCTCTGCCCACACAGCGCAGGCAAGTTCAAGCAGTCTCTCTTCACCACTTCAAGACACATCAAGCCAGCATCAAGACACATCAAGCCAGCATCAAGACCTGACACTCGAACCCGCTTTTTGGTGGGCGGGAATGCAAAATCCTGAGTTACAGTTAATGCTGTATAGCCGCGATTTCCCTAGCTTACCGCAGCAGCTTAAGGTTGATATCCAAGGGCACGGCATCACGCTAAAAAGCCTTGAACACATTGATAACCCTCACTATCTGTTTATCAATTTAGATCTGAGCCAAGCTGCGCCGCAAACCTTTGAGCTGGTGATTTCCAGCACTGACTTGGCTTCAAAAACCAGCGCTTCAAAAACCAACACGCCTCTTTATCGCCTGCCCTATACGTTGCAAGCGCGTGTTAAGGGCAGCCGTGAACGCCAAGGGTTTAGCAATAAGGATGTGATTTACCTTATCACGCCAGACAGATTCGCCAATGGCGACACGAGCAATGACAATCAGGCCGATATGATAGAGCAAGTCGCGGCTAACTCTCCTAGCAATCCCAGCAACCCCTATTATCACGATGCTCGCCATGGCGGCGATATCGCAGGGATCAGCCAGCACTTAGCATATCTGGCAAAACTCGGGGTGACTCAGTTATGGATCAATCCACTGCTTGAGAATAATCAAGCCCAATATTCATACCACGGATACTCAATTACCAATTTGTACCGCGTCGATCCCCGCTTTGGCAGCAATGAGGATTATAAAGCCTTAGTCGCTAAGGCTAACAAGCTTGGCCTTGGGGTAATTAAAGATGTTGTCGTGAATCATATCGGCTCTAATCATTGGTGGCTCAACGATTTACCTAGCCAAGACTGGCTCAATGACGCCACAAAAACGCCGCTAAACAATCACGAATCCAAGCCTGACTTAACTCAGTCTGCCGATACTAAATCCAGCACTATCACATCCAGCGTTACCAGCCCCCGTTTTACCAGTCATAGGCGCACCACAGTGCAAGATCCCTACGCGGCAGCGCAAGATCATAGTGATTTTGTCGACGGCTGGTTTACCGACACTATGCCGGATCTGAATCAAAGCAATCCCAAACTGGCAACCTATCTTATCCAAAACAGTATTTGGTGGGTCGAGTACGCAGGACTTTCAGGGATCCGCGAAGATACTTATTCCTACGCCGACAAAGGGTTTCTCGCTAAATGGTCTAAGGCCGTAATGACTGAGTACCCGAATTTTAATATTGTGGGCGAAGAATGGACCGCAAACCCCATCACAATGTCCTATTGGCAAAAGGGCAAAATCAATATCGATGGCTATACCTCAGATTTACCCAGTTTGATGGACTTCCCGCTATATGAAAAATTGATTGCCAGCCTCAATGAGCCGGAAAGCTGGGACACAGGTTTTATCAAGCTTTATGAGATGTTAGCCAACGATCTTGTGTATGCCGATCCCAGTCAACTAGTGCTATTTGAAGGCAATCACGACACCAATCGTATCTTCAGTTTAGTGAAGGAAAATATAGACTTATACAAGATGGCACTCACCTATGTGCTGACCGCCAAACGCATTCCGCAGCTGTTCTACGGTACAGAAGTGTTAATGACCAGCCCGACAGAAGGCCGTCACGATGGCGTTGTGCGCAGTGATTTCCCCGGCGGTTTTGCCAACAGTGCCACTAACGCCTTTACCGGCCAAGGACTGAGTGAACCCCAGCGACAAGCACAGCAATTTGTCAGAACCCTACTGAATTACCGTAAACAATCCCCTGCGCTACAATCGGGCGATTTACTGCACTTTGTACCGCAAGATGGCGTCTATGTGCAATTTCGATGCGTATTAAATGCACTATTATCTGCTGAACAAAAAGCCGAGGCGCTCAAGTCACGAATACAAAACAATTCTCTAACCCAACACAATGCCTGCACTCAGCCCTCGGCCGATAAAGTCATGGTGATTTACAATAAGAATGACAAGGCAGTCACGCTAGATATAAACCGCTTTGCCAGTGTACTTGGCGATAGCGGCGCCGCTACAGATATCATCAGTGGCAAAACAGTTTCACTCAATCAAGCGATAACATTGCCCCATGCAGGTGTCACTATCCTTGAGCTTAAGCCTAATTCTAAGTCTAAGTCGCCGCTGAATGCTGGCTTGCCGAGCCGCCAAGATTCAATGCTCTCTAGGAATCAAGCTAACGCTTTAACGCGCGCTCATACTAACAACAGTGCTATCAACCTAGCCAAACACTCAACTCAAAAAGGAACTCAGTCTTGAGCTTTTTATCACCTATCGATTCCAGAGTGACTCAGAGCCAACAAGCGGCTAAATTTCCCATAATGGCTTTACTGACCAAAGGGGCGAAAGCCCCGCAGCGCCGACAGTCGCGGCAATCATCACTCAGTTTATGTCTACAGTCTTTGTTTAATGCCTCTTTATCTAGTGCAGCTTTATTAACTGCCTCGCTTTTTTGCTTATCGGCCAATGCAAATGCATCGGCGCAGGCGCTTGATAATGAGTTACCGCCAAAGTCAGAGAGTGAGGTTATGACGCTAAAACCTGTCGTATATCAGATTTTTACTCGCCTTTATGGCAATAAAAACCCAACGAATAAACCTTGGGGCACGATTGCCGACAACGGTGTCGGCAAATTTAATGATATCGACGATGTTGCACTCAATAGCATCAAGGACCTAGGCGTCACCCATGTGTGGTACACGGGCGTTCCGCACCATGCATTGATTGGTGATTACAGTGAGATTGGCGTAAGTGCAGATGATCCCGATGTGGTAAAAGGCCGCGCAGGATCACCCTACGCAGTCAAAGATTACTACAACGTCAACCCAGATCTGGCGGTCAATCCTGCCAAGCGTTTAGCCGAGTTCGAGGCGCTCATTGCCCGTACCCATCAACACGGCTTAAAGGTGATTATCGATATCGTGCCAAATCATGTGGCGCGCCATTATCAATCCGTCAGTAAACCCCAAGGCGTGCGCGATTTTGGCGAAGATGATGATACCAGTCTAGAGTACGCCAAAAACAACAACTTCTATTACGTCGTTGATAACAGTGTGAAGGGAACGAAAGGACAAGCGCATGCCTTTGAGGTGCCAAGCTTACCCGCAGAGCTTAAACCGCTGGGCGGAGAAACTCACCCCTTAAGTGACGGTAAATTCGACGAATTTCCCGCAAAGTGGACTGGAAATGGCTCACGCTTAGCCAAGCCCGATGCTAATGATTGGTACGAGACAGTTAAAATCAATTACGGCGTACGCCCCGATGGCACCTATGACTTCCCTCGCCTGCCAGCCAAATTCGCCACTTTTACTGAAGCGCAGCATTACGCTTTCTGGCAACAACACTTAGCCAAGATCCCAAGCTCTTGGATTAAATTCAATCAGATTGCCCAATATTGGCTTGCAAAAGGAGTCGATGGGTTTCGATACGATATGGCCGAAATGGTGCCAGTGGAGTTTTGGAGTTACCTCAACAGCCAGATAAAACACACTAATCCCGATGCCTTTATCTTGGCCGAGGTCTATAACCCTAAGTTGTACCGAGATTATATCCAGCTTGGAAAAATGGATTATCTGTACGATAAGGTCGATCTTTACGACACCCTAAAAGCCGTGATGGCGGGTAAAACCAGCACAGCTAATATCGCGGCGGATCAGGCAAAAGTGCAGGATATTGAATCCCACATGCTGCACTTTTTAGAGAACCACGACGAACAACGTATTGGTAATGCAGCATTTTTAGCATCGTTACAAACGAATAAACCAACGAATAGCTCCCTAGAGACCCAAGCCGTAAATCCAAACTACGCCCTGCCAGCCATGGTCGTGTCGGCAACGATAGGCACTTCACCAACGTTAGTGTATTTTGGCCAAGAAGTGGGAGAAGCCGCCATCGACAATCCAGGCTTTGGTCACGCATCACGCACCAGTATTTTTGACTATGTTGGTGTCCCCGCCCATCAGCGCTGGATGAACAATGGCAAGTTTGATGGTGGACAATCAACGACGCAGGAAACCTCGCTGCGGGCTTACTATCAAAAACTATTAACGTTAAGCACAGGCCAAACGGCGCCTGCACTGTTAGGCCAATATTATTCACTCGATGCCACGAATCGCAGCAAGAAGAATGCGACTCAAAGTCATATCACTGAAAGTAACAGCGCTCAAAGTATGAGTACTCAAAATAGTTCTGCAAACGAAACGGGCTATGACGACAGCACCTTCGCCTTTGCCCGCTTCGAGGTGATATCTGGGACCTCAAAGCAGACTCAAAAGTTGATTGTAGTCAGTAACTTCAGTAAGACCGAATCAAAAGCCTTACAGCTCAAACTCCCCAAAGAGCTTATCCGTCAGTGGCAATTAAAGGACGGCGTATATCCGCTTAAGGATTTACTCGAAGATCATCAAACAAGCCAGCTGCAGCTTGAACAAGGCGAAGGCAAGATAGCGCTCACCCTAGCCCCGCTGTCGTCGGCGATCCTCTCGCTCACGGTTATGGCAGATGAGCGGAAAAGTGAGTCCGCGAGTAAGCAACTGAATGAGCAAGCGGCTAAATAAGTAAGCGGCTGAATAAGCATACTGCTGAATAATAAAGGTCGAATGCGTTCAGTAAATAATGTGATCGGCTTTTACGAGATAACACGTTGCGAAATAAGAACAGTTACTCTGCACAAAAGAATAAATACTTAGATGCACTGCTAAGACAATATCTTAAACGCGATATTAGGAAACCTATGTTACTCGGCATACACCACGCGGCGATTATTTGCAGCGACTATGAAAAATCCAAACACTTCTACGTGACAATTTTAGGGCTCAAGCCGCTGGCGGAACATTATCGGGCGCAGCGCAACTCCTTTAAACTCGATCTACAACTGCCGGATTTAAGTCAAATCGAGCTGTTCTCTTTTACCAAGCCGCCACAAAGACCGAGCTATCCCGAAGCTTGTGGGCTTAGGCATTTAGCCTTTCGGGTACAATCCATTGATGCAACCGTTGCACACTTGCAGTCACATAATATTGAAGTCGAAGCCATTCGTATCGATGAGTACACAGGTAAACAATTCACCTTTTTCAGCGATCCTGACGGCTTACCCCTAGAGCTTTACCAAGTTTAAAATATCGATGGAAACTCGAACGAGCTGCAAATATAAAAGCGTGTTTAACGCCGCTATAAAGTCAAAAACTTAAGTCACTGTATCAAGTGCGAATCTCAAGTTGCTGTTCAAATGCCAATACAAGTAGCAGTTCAAGTCACAGTGTGAAGTCGCAATATGAAGAAAGCTTAATCGCCGAAAGTCTGCTTTAAGATTACACTCACTGTGCTTAAGAACTCATTATGAGCAGTGACTAAGCACTAATGCGATGGGCTAATGTGATGCGCTATTACGACAAACTTAAGTCAATGCAGAAGATAAGAAGGAGCAAGGCGTGCTAGATAATCCCGCGGTACTGATTTGGAGCATGCTATTTGGTGTCTTCGGCATTGGTTTCTTCACCTATGGCAAACGCCAAGGCGCGCCCATCCCCCTCGTCGTTGGGATAACCCTGATGATCTACCCTTATTTTGTCAGCAACCTAATCTTACTCGTCTGCATCGGCATCGCCCTCATCGCGCTACCGTATTTTGTGAAGTTGTAACCGTAAGAGTCAGTTAAAAGTCATAAAATCTGCTGAGTTTTTACCACTTCAGCATAGGAATGCCATTGCTTATCCACTCACCTATAAATTAAATTTCGATTCATTTCATCAAGTGAACGGCAGCCCGAAGCAGCCAATAATGCCAAGAAATCGTCCAACATATGTTGGTGATAATTGCGGACTCTTTTCCACTTTTCTGCAACCACTAAGCCCCGCACTAATGTGGGGGTATTTGTGGTGACGCCTGTAGGGCATTCATTGGTGTTGCATTTCAAGGACTGAACACAACCTAAAGCCAACATCATACCCCGAGCGGAATTACACACATCAGCACCAATACAAAGGGCTTTAAACAGATCAAAAGCGGTAAATATCTTAGTCGCCGTAATCACTTTTATGTCTTTTTTAAGCTTGTAGGTATTGAGCGTATCCACGGCGAAAATCAGCGCATCTTCCCAAGGCATACCGACATAGTTTGAGAAATCGATGGGAGCAGCGCCCGTTCCCCCTTCCGCACCATCCACAGTGATGAAATCGGGTTTGATACCTATTTCGAGCATTTTAGTCCGCTTTTAGGTGCTGACAACCACTAGATAAATGTCGTCCCTGTTTTAAAAATGTTCACACGAGATCCCAGCGATAAATCCAACTACGCAGACTTGTCATGACATTTATGATCAGACACGCATAAGTATGTCCAATCACTCCTCCTCTATTTCATGGTGAATGAGTGTCATAGTGAATTTTTCCACGGTTGTTGGCGCAGTCCATCACACGCCTTACATGGCTTCCTAACACAAATTACTGAGCAATTGTCGCTGTGTTTTCGTTTGTACCCGCATTTTCTTTTTCTTGGATGACTTTCAGTTTTCTACGTTTTTTTTCGTTGTTGGAATCGTTCAGCCTTTCAAGGTTTTAGCCGCCAACTGAGTCATCAAAAAAATGTTAACGCACGATGAAAATAAATAAATATTCTTATTTTCAATAATTTACATTCTACTTAATTGCGTAGATTCGTTGACAGATAGGCCTGTAAGACACTAGTGTAGAAAGAGACTACTCGTGCTGTGCATTTTTTATGAACTCTGTGAGTTCATCATTCAATGCTTAACCGAGTAGAATTTATTCATGTGTTTTTTATGTAGCGTTAGTGCAAAAAAGCAGAACGGCGTAAAAGAGCGTCATGGAAAATGTTATGGAAAAAATAGTGATAAAAAACCTGTATAAGGTTTTTGGTGCTGAGCCTCGCAAGGGGGTGAAGTTACTTGAACAAGGGAAAAGCAAAGAGGAAATTTACGAACAGACAGGGCTGACGGTTGCCGTACAAGGTGCCAGCTTTAGCGTAAATAAAGGTGAGATTTTTGTCGTTATGGGGCTATCCGGCTCAGGAAAATCAACCCTAGTAAGAATGTTAAACAGGCTCATTGAACCCACGTCGGGAGAGGTATTAGTCGATGGCCAAAATATCCTAAACATGAATAAGGATGAACTGGTCAGGTTTCGCAGAAGTAAAACCAGTATGGTGTTTCAATCCTTCGCGCTTATGCCCCATCAAACAGTGTTAGAGAATGCTGCATTTGGCCTCGAACTCGATGGCATGGATAAAAAACAGCGTGAAGAGCGAGCCCTAGATGCTTTAAAACAAGTCGGACTTGAAGGTTTGGAGAAAGCCTATCCCAATGAGTTAAGCGGCGGTATGCAGCAGCGAGTGGGATTAGCGCGAGGCTTAGCGGTTGATCCTGATATATTGCTCATGGATGAGGCATTTTCGGCGCTTGATCCGCTTATCAAGACAGAGATGCAAGATGAACTGCTGAAACTGCAAGATCGTCATGAACGCACCATCATTTTTATCTCCCATGATTTAGACGAAGCATTACGGATTGGCGACCGAATTGCCATTATGCAGGGTGGGCGTGTGATTCAGGTGGGGACGCCGGAAGAAATCCTGCAAAATCCCGCAGATGATTATGTGCGCGCATTTTTCCGTGGTGTGGATCCAACCGGTGTTATCTCCGCTGGGGATATTGCCCGCGACAGTCAGCCAACCGTTGTTTGGCATACTAAAGCCGGTAGCCCACGCGCCACCCTAGAAATGTTGAGTATTAAAGATCGCGAGTTTGCCTATGTACTTGACTCAGAACACCGCTTTTTAGGTGTGGTCTCTTCAGACTCCCTGCGCGACGCTGTTGACCAAGGAAATGGTGCTAGCAAACTTGAGCATGCTTTTCTGACAGACGCTAAATCAGTTCAAGAAACAGATAGCCTTCAGGATATCTTACCCTTGGTCGCCTCCCATGCTTGGCCTATTCCAGTTGTAAACTCAGAAAGTAGATATCGCGGCGTTGTTTCTAAAAATCTGTTTCTTCGTACCTTAAACCGTGCGGAAAAGGGGACCTATTTTGAGCAGTCAGCATCTTAGAATACTCACTTCAGGAGTTTTATATCATGTTCAGTTTTGATGAAAGAGTGATTCCTTTAGATGTGTGGATCACCAATATAGTTAACTGGTTGGTTGAAGGCTATAGATGGTTTTTCCAACTGATCAAATGGCCCGTCGATTTTATTCTGTCTGGTGTGTCAGACGGTCTACTGGCAACCTCCCCTCTGCTTGTTATTGCCCTGTTTGGCGCCATTGCTTGGCGAGTGTCAGGTTTAAAACTGGCCATCTTTACGCTGTTATCATTGGTGCTCATTGGTCTACTCGGTTTCTGGTCAGAAACCATGATAACCCTCGCCATGGTCTTTTCATCCGTGGTGTTCTGCACCCTTGTTGGTGTGCCATTTGGGATATGGGCTGGACGCAGTGATCGTGTTAACAACGTTCTACGACCCATTTTGGACGCGATGCAAACGACGCCAGCCTTTGTCTATTTGGTCCCGATTGTGATGCTTTTTTCTATTGGCAATACCGCGGGTGTGTTGGCGACCATCATTTTTGCCCTGCCACCCTTGGTGAGATTAACCAGTCTCGGGATCAGGCAGGTACACCCAGAGTTAGTCGAGGCTGCGCTCGCCTTTGGGGCAACAAGCTCGCAGGTTTTACTTAAAGTTCAGATACCCCTTGCTTTACCGACCATCATGGCGGGCCTGAATCAGACCATCATGATGTCGCTCTCCATGGTGGTCATCGCCGCGATGATTGGCGCGGGTGGCCTCGGGGCACCTGTCGTTCTGGGCTTAAATACACTTGATATTGGTTTGGCCACGGTGGGCGGTCTAGCGATTGTTTTATTAGCCATCATTCTCGATAGGATCACCCAATCAATGGCGACCAAAAAAATAAGGACGTAAAATGAGACTTAAAAAAGTAATACTGGGTGCAGCGTTAGCTGCAATGACAGTGACGGGATCCGCAGCGCTTGCAGATACTCTCAATCCAGGGGAAGGCATAACCGTTAAACCCGCTCGGGCGACATGGGACACAGGTTTTTTTCAGGAAGCACTTGTTCGACGCGGTCTTGAAACGCTTGGGTATGATGTCGAAAAGCCTAAGACATTGGTCAATCCCATCTTTTATAAAACCGTCACACTCGGTGACATTGACTATTGGGCCAATGGTTGGTTTCCAATGCATAACGATCAGCTACCGAGTAATTTCGACGAGAAAGCTGAAAAGATTGGTTATGTTATTAAAGCAGGTGGATTAGGCGGATATTTAATCTCTAAAAAAGAAGCCGATAAATACAATATAACCTCTCTTGCAGATTTTAAACGCCCTGAAGTCAAACAAGCATTTGATACTAATGGAGATGGTAATGCGGATTTGACTGCATGTCCTCCTGGTTGGGGATGCGAAAAAATCATCACTCACCATATGGATGTTTACGGTCTGAAAGATTCGATTAATCCAGTGAAAGCGTCCTATGCTGCCGGGATGGCATCCGCTATGGCGGGTTATAAAAATGGTGGCCCGATATTTTTCTATACTTGGGCGCCCAACTGGACCATTTTTAAAATGAAGCCAGGCAAGGACGTTGTGTGGATAAACGTGCCTGAAATCAAACCAACAAAAGCCCAGAGTGCTGCCGTTGATCGGATGACGGTAAAGGGACTCGAAGGCGCGGTTTCCGATCCGATAAAACTGGGGTTTGTCGCTTCTGACATCCAGATCGTTGCCAACAAAAAATTCGCTAAACAAAATCCCGCCGCGAGGAAGTTTTTTGAGGTATTCACACTACCGCTCGCCGATATCAACGAGCAGAACACGCGTATGAACGAAGGTGAAAAGAGTAAGCAAGATATTCAACACCACGTTGATGGATGGATTGCCAAGAACCAAGATAAATGGAACGGTTGGCTTACTGAAGCACGAAACGCGGCTCAATAGCCTCAAGCTGTAACCTTAAATCTGGCCTGTGATGATAAAACGCAAACAACATCCACTTTCGGTTTGCGTTCTATCATCACTGGAACTTGTTTTCGGGGTCTTTCATCGACTCAGATCCACTTATTTGAGCCCTGTCCCAGCTCTTAGCGGCCTAACCTGATTCCACTATCTATCACTGGTCATGACTTTACTGGCTAAGCCAATAAGCAACACCCCTGATATCCCCTCTAAGGCTCTGGAATAACGCTGGGAATTGGGCCGACTAAATACCCAGCTTCCTGCCGACGCATAAAGGACGTTACACAGGGTCGCTAACAAACTGAAAATAAGACCAAGGGTTAACAGCTGAATTGACGTTGAACCCGCTAACGGGTCAATAAACTGCGGCAAAAAAGAGAGGAAAAATAAAGCGACTTTAGGGTTAAGTACACTAACGACAATGCCTTGGAAAAATACGTTGCCGTTTGGTTTGCTATTGTCATCAACCACAATTTTATTGTTGCCACGCCACATTGATATTAACGCTTGAATGCCTAAATACACTAGATACGCGGCGCCCAACCACTTCACAATACTAAAAGCCAACGCTGAGCTGAGAATGATGGCAGATAATCCCAAGCTAGCAGCAAGCGTGTGAACAAAATAACCCACACCTAAACCCATCGCAGCTTTAAGCCCACTGATCATTTTCCCTTTCATTGTGTTAGATACAATGTAGATAACATCGGGTCCAGGGATAAGATTGATAGCAAGGCAAGCAACTGCAAACAGTAATAGTGAATTTAAATCCATTTAATTTTTCTCCTTGTTAAACGCGTAATGTATCGCGCCCGCTTAAGTGGTGTCCGACGCAATACCACAGCCTCAGTAAACCACTTTAAAAATAAAATCAGAACGTTAACTACAAGTAAGTTGATAACCAGAGCCTGTGCTCAACTTTATATACTTTTTGCTCACGTCTTGATTCAAAGCAAACCTCAATTTGCTCATCCTTAACGATCTTAATTGGCGCTTAATTTTTTTATTCACGGCAAATCGTTAAACGGCGCAGCGCAAAAATCCCCAGGAGTGAAAGTATCAATAGCGATAAGCTGCCACCGCCGCTGTAACCTTGTTTATGTTCTATGGTGGCAATGTGCTCTTCTTTAACCCGTGTTTTAAAGCGGGCGAGCTCATCGTCTAAATTGACTATCATATCGTTCACCGCAAGATCAAAACCCTCATAGGATTTCTCCCTTAGGGTTGTCGTCACGCCAACAGCGGTTGAACTTTCAGTTAACTGATTTATGCCCGGCGACCTAAATAACATCTTTTGGCTGCGCATATCGAACACTGCGGTATCAACAAAGGTTTGGATTGCATTCTCATTGCCGGGGATTAAATACATGCCCACGATAGTCCAATAAAGAATGGCGGATTTGTTCTCGTGGCTTTGCATTAATTGATCGTAAGATACCAGCGCCATCACATCGACGTCATGCAGGCGGGCAACTTGCTGTAAGGTATTAAAGCCTTTGCCATTTTTAAGATAGGTGCTCGGAATGATTTCAATACGATCGATATAATCGTATTTAATAAAGGATTGTTTCACCTTGTTGAGCAAAGCGACTTGGGCGCGACTGTCTATGGCATCAGCTTGCCAATGGGATGAAGGTAAAAAAGCAATGCCGACGGTAATTGGCAAACGCAGCACAGGTAAGGATGGCTGCTGGGCTTGGCGACTCTTCTCATCTGGGTATAAGTATTCGACTAAGCTACTCGATACCGCCTTTTTATCTGTGGTATTGCCGTTAAAAAACGCGCTGCAGCCACTGAGTGAAAGCATTGCGAGTGAGATTATGCCGCTGGTTATGATCTTAAGTTTCATCTGTTTCCCTACCGTATCCATACACTGCCGCTAATGATGCTACTGAATTTATTACTAGCGGATATTGCTGGCAACCTTATCCACTCATTACTGTTAAAACAAGTTGTTATGTTCACATATCAAATCAAAGACATTCAAACTCAGGTTTTACATACCAATTTTAGATACAAAAAAGCCGCATCATAAAATGCGGCTAGTCAGCAGGTGCAACACGCAAATCAGCGCGCTCATACACTTTTTTGTGCACGCTTTTATGCAATAGGCTTAAGCGTATTTACGCACTTTTTTAAGCGCAATTTGTTGTTTTAACATGGATAAATGTTCGATAAACACTTTGCCATGTAAATGGTCGATTTCATGCTGTAATACTATGGCTAAAAACTCATCGGTTTCGATTTCAATAGCCTTGCCTGTTCTGTCTAAGGCGGTCACTTTGACCTTCTCAAAACGTGACACTTTAGCGCGATAACCGGGGATCGACAGACACCCTTCTTCACCCACAAACTCGCCAGACTTTTCGACGATTTCAGGATTGATCAGCACTTGAGGTTGGTCGCGACCGTCAGATAAATCGATCACGATAATCGCATCCGTACTGCCGACTTGCGTTGCCGCTAAACCGATACCATCATCCGTGTGATACATGGTTTCGATTAAATCATCGATAAATCCCTGAACAGCTTCAATATCTTTTACAGGTTGCGCTTTACGTTTAAGGCGCTCATCGGGAATTGTTAGAATATCGAGTACAGCCATGCCAGTTATCTTCTCTCATCGAGTCAAAAAAATTGGCGCTATTATGGACTATTTGACCATTTACACAATATTTAAGCTAAAAACAGTTTAAATATTTTGTTAGCAATCGAGATAGTCGATAAAAAATGTCGAGTAATGCATAATCCATTGAACGCTTAATGCCCTCACTTCTTCCGCTAAACCAGACTTTGCCGTTACACTAGCGCAACCTCGTCGCGGGCGACTTTTACTGTGTGACCTTTTAAGCCTTATTATCTGAGCATGAACACACATTTAGCTGAGGGCCAACTATTCGATGGCATCGTTTCCAAAAGACAAATCGCCGCTATATCGCTATCTTGAAAAAGATAAACAAGATGAACAGGATTTAGTGAGTCACCAGCCGCAAGCGGTTGACTTGTCTCCCATGGCGAAAATCTGGCATATCGTTGCGATGATCCCGCAGGGAAAAATCAGCAGTTATGGCAAAATTGCCGATTATGCGGGATTACCGGGGCGAGCACGTTATGTGTCCAAGGCACTCAAATTGGCACCCGAGCATTTGTCTCTGCCTTGGCACAGAGTCCTCAATAGTCAGGGTAAAATCTCCTTCGAGAAAAATTCAGTCTCCTTTCAGGAACAGATGGAATTATTAAGAATCGAAGGGATAACAGTGAACTGCGGCAAAGTTAGTTTGTCTGAGTACCTGTGGCGTCCCGATCTGGTCACTTTAGTCATGGCAATGCCATTTTAGTTTAATATACTGATCCATAAACTGTTTACATCGCTATTTACAGAAGTGTCGGCCTCGGCTATAACCTGCTAACCGTCGATTCCGATTTTTGATTTACGCTGAACTGATTTACCCTGAACTGTGTAAGTAAGCATGCTACTCGACACTTTTTTATCAACCACTACTGAGCGTTTTGTAGTGATACAAGGTGAAAACCTGCGACCCAAGGAGCATTCTTTGCGTACCATTCCCACATTATTAGTGAGCTTAACAGCCCTCACCCAAAGTATGTTTGCCATAGCCGCGCCGACGCCGCTCACACCGCAGACGGCCGAATACCAAGTCAATTATGGGGATATCGAACTCGGTAAAGCCAAATACACGCTGCCCAATCCAGAAGATGGGGTGTATAAGTATCGTTTTGACAGCGATCTTAGCCTGTTATTGCTAACCGATGTGCGCCACATCTTGAGTGAATTTACTCAAGAAAATAGTCAACTCAGCCCTTTGCGTTACTTACAGCAGCGCCAAGGTGTCGGCCCTAATTACACAGAGCAAACCGCGTTCGCCAAAGCGCAGGGCTTTATTCATACCCGTTATAAAGACGAGAAAGGCAAATTCCCCTATGAAGGCGAGATTTTCGATCCGCTAATGGTGCAATTGCAATTCAGGCTCGATATGGCAGCGGGCAAAGAAGCGCTCAACTACAAGATGGTCAAAGACAACGAACTGGATGAATACAAGTTCCATGTGATTGGCAGAGAACGGATGAACATCGACAGTGGCAGTTACGACACAGTCAAAATTGAAGTGGTGCGTGACAATAAAAAGCGCCAAACCTTCTTCTGGATGGCACCGGATTTAGCCTACCTGCCCGTGCGGTTAACACATTTTGAAAAAGGCAGTAAGCAGCTGGATATTAAGTTACTTAAATATCACTTCGATGAAGTTGTGAGCCAAGAAAGCGCGCCTGCAGATATTGCTGAGCAACCGCAAGTACCAAAACTGCTCGGTACGACAGAAGGTTAACTGGCAAAGCATTGAGTTAAGTTAAGGAAATCAACTTAGCTCAATGATACAAAGCCTTAGCTGAACTCACACCGATAAAACCAAACCGAAGTTATACCGAACCGAATGAATATCTAACCGAGCTAATATTTAACCGAACTAATATTAACGGAATCTAGGGCCAGCCTCTAATGTTCGGTTAATGCTCATAGCTAATAGTTCATAGCTAATAGTTCATAGCTACTAGTTCATAGCGAACAGTTCATTACCGCATGTTCGTTGCTAATGGTCTATCACTAACCATTCATTGCTAGAAGATGTGTTGGATACTGACTCAATCTTTTTAAAAAGTGACCTGAACAAAGCAAAATCAGCCGCAAATCTGCTCGCCCCCTTTTTTTAGCACAGGTGTTAGCACTGTTGGATAACATCAAAGATCGATTAACAGCTCGCCTAATCTAAACAACTTCCAGTTGCCGGGCTGCATGACATGCCACTGTTCGTTCTCAGTTAATGGACGAGTCGCAATCACAGTCACGACATCGTGGGCCGTGGTTTCCTTATCAAAATCAATCACCACATCGGTGTCGATAAGTTTCGCTTTGCCAAACGGCGCGCGGCGAGTGATGTAACATAAATTGTTACTGCAATAGCTCATCAAATGCTCGCCATCGCTCAATATCATGTTGAACACACCTAAGGCACGGATTTGCTCGGCCAACGTTGCGACATAATGGAACACAGCCAGCATATCTTCGGGTTTAGTGCCGCCAAACTTCTGGGCAACTTGTTCCAAAATCCAGCAGAACGCGAGTTCGCTGTCAGTATCGCCAACGGGTTGATAGCGCGAGACGTTGAACTTAGGCAGATAGTCCGTCAATTGGCCATTGTGGGCATAGGTCCAATAACGTCCCCATAATTCGCGGGTAAAAGGATGAGTATTCTCTAAAGACACACAACCGCGATTCGCTTGGCGAATATGGCTTATCACCACTTCACTTTTAATCGGGTAGGATTTGATCAATTTTGCAATATGCGATTCGCTACTCGGGCAAGCATCTTTAAAAGTACGGCTGCCTTTGCCCTCGTAAAACGTAATACCCCAGCCGTCCACGTGGGGACCTGTTACGCCTCCACGTTGTGCTAATCCCGTAAAACTAAACACAATATCGGTTGGCACATTGGCGCTCATCGCCAGTAACTCGCACATATTTCTCGCCCATCATCAATCAAAAATCCACTTGTTGGCATTGTAACTAGTTGATGACATTTGTGGAATGATCAAAGCTGACAAATAATTTAAACAATTGTTTGAAAAATACTTGTATTAAAATTGTCTTAGGTTTAACTTTTATGCGACACAGGTCTGACCACAAACTATAATTGTGATCGCAATCAACAAAACACTCTATGACCTGTGGTTGGCACTCGGTCATATTTAAGGAGAATTACAGTGACTACCCTACTTTGGATCATCGCCATGATCTTAGTGCTAGGAGCCCTAGCTTACCTTCGGGTATCTTTGCTCACTGCCACTATTGCAGCCGCTGTTGTGATGACAGCAGGATGGACACTCGATGTTGTCGGCCCTATCTCTTGGATCATTTTCCTTGTGGTAGCCTTGCCGTTAAATATCAGTGCATTTAGACAAAATGTGATCAGTCGTCCACTGATGAAGGTATATCGCGGCATCATGCCGGAAATGTCTTCAACAGAGAAAGAAGCGATTGAAGCCGGCACCACTTGGTGGGAAGCCGATCTGTTTGCGGGTAACCCTAACTGGAAAAAACTCCATAACTACCCAGTTGCGCGTTTAAGTGCAGACGAACAGGCATTCCTCGATGGCCCTGTTGAAGAAGTGTGCCGCATGGTGAATCAACACCAAGTGTCACATCAACTTGCCGATCTGCCAGCCGACGTATGGCAATATCTGAAAGATAATGGCTTCTTCGCCATGATCATTAAGAAAAAATACGGCGGTTTAGAATATTCAGCTTATGCCCAATCGCGCGTGTTACAAAAACTCGCAGGTTCGAGCAGTGAGTTGGCATCCACTGTTGGTGTGCCTAACTCTTTAGGCCCTGGAGAGTTGCTGCAACATTACGGCACGCCAGAGCAACAAAACCATTATTTACCGCGTTTAGCCAAAGGATTAGAAGTACCTTGTTTCGCACTGACCAGCCCAGAAGCCGGTAGCGATGCAGGCTCTATTCCTGACTTTGGTATCGTGTGTAAAGGCCAGTGGGAAGGTGAAGAAGTTCTGGGTATGAAACTGACCTGGAACAAGCGTTACATCACTTTAGCCCCTGTCGCGACAGTATTAGGCTTAGCCTTTAAACTGCGCGATCCAGAACATCTACTTGGCGATAAAGAAGAACTTGGCATTACTTGTGCTTTGATCCCTACCGATATGGAAGGAGTTGAAACCGGTCGTCGTCACTTCCCGCTCAACTGTATGTTCCAAAACGGTCCAACACACGGCAACGAAGTATTCGTGCCATTAAGCTTCATCATTGGCGGCCCGAAAATGGCAGGTCAAGGCTGGCGCATGCTGGTGGAATGTTTATCAGTGGGCCGTGGTATCACACTGCCATCAAACTCAGCTGGTGGGGTTAAAACCGCGGCACTGGCAACGGGTGCTTATGCTCGCATTCGTCGTCAGTTCAAATTGCCTATCGGCAAGCTTGAAGGTATCGAAGAGCCAATGGCACGCATCGGCGGTAACGCTTATCTGATGGATGCGGTAACCACGTTGACCACTACAGGTATCGACCTAGGTGAAAAACCGTCGGTTATCTCTGCGATTGTGAAATATCACCTGACAGACAGAATGCAGAAATGCGTTATCGATGCCATGGATATTCACGGTGGTAAAGGCGTGTGTCTTGGCCCCAATAACTACTTAGGCCGTGGCTACCAAGCTGCGCCTATCGCGATTACCGTTGAAGGCGCAAACATCCTGACCCGTTCTATGATCATCTACGGCCAAGGCGCAATTCGCTGCCATCCGTACGTGCTTGCAGAAATGGAGTCAGCATTTGATACCGAATCGGGTCAAGGTTTAGCTAACTTCGATGCGGCCATCTTTGGTCACATTGGTTTCGCGACCAGTAACTTCATCCGTAGCTTCTGGTTAGGTCTGACATCAAGCCGTTTCTCTAACGCGCCTTACTCAGATAAAACCAAGCGTTATTATCAACAAATGAACCGTTTCAGTGCCAACCTTGCCCTGCTCTCTGACTTAGCCATGGCAACCTTGGGCGGAAACCTAAAACGTAAAGAGCGTATTTCTGCCCGTTTAGGTGACCTACTGAGCCAACTGTATCTGGCATCTGCCACGCTGAAACGCTATGAAGATGAAGGCCGTCAAACCGACGACTTACCATTAGTGCAATGGGCGGTTGAAGATGCGCTGTACAAGTTACAAGCCTCGTTAGACGATTTGCTGGATAACTTCCCTATGGGTCTTGGCGGCGCATTACGCGTGGTGATGTTCCCATTCGGTCGTCCACTGAAACGCCCAAGCGATGTGTTAGATCATAAAGTCGCTAAGATCATGCAAACACCGTGTGAAAGCCGTGACCGTTTAGGTAAAGGCCAGTTCTGGACCAACTCTGAGCATAATGCTGTGGGTATCCAAGAACAAACGCTACTGGACATCATTGCATCTGAGCCTCTGCATGACAAAGTCTGTAAAGCGAGCGGTAAACGTCTACCCTTCATGTGGTTAGATAAAGTTGCCGCTGAAGGTAAAGCACTAGGCGTACTGAGCGACGATGAAGTTAACTTGCTAGAGAGAGCGGAAATCGGTCGTATGAAGTCAATCAACGTTGATGACTTTGACCCTGCTGAACTGCGTCCTGAAGTGGTTTCTACCTCTTCACAGGAACGCGCAGCGTAATCCACTCAGTAAGATTTAAACCAACAAAAAAGGAGGCTAATTAGCCTCCTTTTTTATAACAAGTCTATCTGCCTCCGTCACGAATCAACCGCTCAATATGATACAAGCTCAATCAGATAAAGCGTCACAACCAGATGACGAAAGCTATTCAGCGTTAACATAGCTTATCCTTTATCCTGCAAACGATGTCGCATAACAGCTAGTACCGCGGAACAAAAATAACAATGTAATGGCGTGAAGACAGTGCCAAGCGTTGTGCTTTAAAACTAAGAATACATCGTTAATACAAGCTTAAATACACTGTGTAGCGTATCAATACTTACTGCAAACGAGGCATAGTAAGAAGTGACTTATCAAGCTTCAAGGCAACACCCACGCTACGCCCAGCGAGATTAGGAACAGAATAATGAGCAGCACTGCCGAGGAGAATCGCACATTCTGGCAGCGTCAATCCATAATCTAGTTGTAACCACTGAATAAGCCCTGTTGTCGCCGAACGTAATGCCTCATCTAATGATCCCGCCTGACCTAAGACCATGATCTGATCCGGTGATTCAACACGCGGCATCGCTATCGATTTAGCCTTGATCACATCAACCGTGAATTCAACATCCATAGAAGTTTCCAACGCATACTGCGAGGTTTCACCATCCCCTTGCAACGCATGAGCGTCGCCAAGATAAAGTAAAGCACCAGGTTGTTGCACGGGTAAATAAACAATATTGCCTTCAACTACTTCGTTAAAGTCCATGTTGCCTCCAAAGCGTCCGGTATCACCCGTAGATACAGGCGCAGAACCAAAACCTGGTGCAACAGCCAGCCCACCTAGCATAGGCCGTACTTTAATTGTGTAGTCTTTTAAATGCTCAGTTGGCGTTTCCAAGCTCGCCATTCCACGCTCTCTGTCCAATTTCCAGCGCACAGGCTTTCCAAGTTCGTCCGCTTGAGTCGCAAAACCTGCCCCCAATGCTCGCCCTACTATCGCATCCAAGCTATCAGCATAATCTCGATTCAATCTAAGCCGATTTATCCGTATGACTAGCGTATCTCCTGGCGCTGCGGTGGCAATAAAAAAAGGGCCAGTTTGTGGATTTCCAAATAGAGCCTTAGTAACGCCGTGCTCATCGACCCCACCCGAGTCAATCGTTTTTGTTTGTACTGTATCCCCAGGCCAAATCGTGAGGACGGGTGTGCGATGAGGATCAAATAGATTGGAATAGTTTGTCGGCATGAATTCATAACGCCGCGGTTGGCCTTCTGGACGCGTGGCTATTTTCCTTGCCGAAAAGGCATGTTTCACCCGAACTTTTGGATGATTGGTATCAGGAAAATCGGCAATACCTTCAATGGTATTATCCTGCATCTTGCCCTCATAGTGATAGACCGCGCCATTCGCATCTGTGCTTTCAAAGGTAAGACTTGTACCTTGGCGATGTCCGCTCAACTTGTCACCGTCTATATCGCCACTGAGATTGTCACCCTTGGATGTTAATGTCAGTGTGCCATACACAGGATTACCCCAGAGATCCGCTGTTAGTAGCCATTGTTCAGCTGCGTGCGCCTGTCCAAACACCAGACTCAAGCACATGAGTGTGGAACATTTCAACATCGGTATTCTCCAGTTTAACTTGCGAATATGAGAGTGAGTTTGTCGTATCAACAAGATAAAACATGGCAGTAATACCTTATGACATGCTCAAGTTAACTCTTTATCATGTTATCCACCACACCCTTGTCTGCTTCGTCATTTATTACAGTGTTAGCGTCTGATTTATCGAGCCTTAATTGCTCAGCCTCCTCTTCCGCTTTTACCTTCGCTAAAGCGGCTTCTGCAGTAGCTTTCTCTTGGGCTTCCTGTGCTTCTCGCTCTGCAATCGCTTGCTGTACTTTGGCTTCTTCTAAGGCTTCAATCGGCAACAGGCTAATCAGCTCAATACCATTCGGGAACACAGTATCGTTGCCTGACACTACGACGACCTTACCTTCCTTGGTTAAATAAACCAGTGGCATAGCCGTTTCACCGTAACGCTTACGGAAATGCTCAAAGCTGAAGTTTTCGGTTAAATTGGTCACTTTAAGCTGAGCGCCCCTCGCCATCAGGCTTGCTATCTTGGCATAGGACACGGCATCACCAAACAGACATAAACGCTGCTTATAAGTTTCAGAGAGCTGGTGGCGCGCACTGCCCACTTCGGTATTATTTAAGCCAAAGACCTTCTTAGTGCCAAAGAAATCTTGAAAATGGAAACTCACTAAAGGGTTTAATTGTCGATAAGGCGAAATGATCAACACGCGGCCAATCCCAGTTAAATCCATATAGGTTTCAGCATGTTCCGATGCGGGATTGCCAAAATACACTGGGATATTATCCATACGAGCTAGGCGAATGTTATCCCAGTTATTATCAGCCAATAGCACTTTGACATCCTTGGCTTTTAAAATTTTCGCTAACTCACGGGAAAATTTAGAAGCACCGAAAATCAATAAACCTTGGGCAGAATCGGCTTTGACACCAAGGAATCGCGCCCAACGTCCCGCGGTTAAACTTTGGATAACGACCGTGCCGATAATAATTAAAAACACTAAGGGCACAATCGCATCGGCGCCTTGCACATTGTTGGCTTCTAACTTAATCGCAAACAATGACGATACCGCCGCAGCGACTATGCCTCGCGGCGCAATCCAGCATAAAAACCACTTATCGGCCCTCGACAAAGAGGTGCCGATACCTGAAACCCAAATACTCAGCGGCCGCGCTAACAACATAGTGACCGCTAAAACGCCTAGTCCACCCCAACCTAAATCGAGCATAGCATTAGAATCTAATCTTGCCGCCAATAAAATAAACAGTGCCGAAATCAGTAGTACGGTTAAGGTCTCTTTAAACTCAAGGATTTCAGCAATATCCACACCGCGCATATTGGCAAGCCAAATGCCCATAACGGTCACAGTCAGTAGACCCGACTCTTCCTGTAATAGGTTCGAGCCGACAAAGATGCCGAGCATTAAGGTTAAGACTGCGGTATTACGCAAATAATGTGGCAACAGGTTGCGTCTTAATATTTGCCCAGTGAGGTAACCTGCTGCCGCTCCAAGTCCTAATCCTAGAGAAAGCATTGAACCTAGGGCATAAAGCACATGCGTTGTCTGATCGCCTGAAACTGTAATATATTCAAAAACTAATACTGCGAGCAGCGCGCCTATTGGGTCAATGACTATGCCTTCCCAGCGTAAAATACTCGCCAACTGGGATTTGGGGCGCACACTTCTAAGCATAGGCACGATAACCGTCGGTCCCGTTACCACCACTAATGCGCCAAAGAGGAGTGCAATTTCCCAACTAAAATCGAGTAAATAAAAGGTGGCCGTGCTGATACAAGCCCAAGTGATCACAGTCCCTATGGTCACAAGATGCGTCACCATACGACCATGATCTTTGATTTCTTTAAAGTTGAGAGTCAATGCGCCTTCAAACAAAATCACGGCAACCCCGAGAGAAATGATCGGAAAGAGTAAATTGCCAAAAATAGCATCGGGATTAAGGAAGCCAAGTCCGGGGCCTAGGGTGAGTCCACAAAGCAGTAAAGGCAAAATCGCCGGTAACCGCAGTTTCCAACCAAGCCATTGACAAAAAAGCGATAACACCCCAATCAGCGCTAACATACCCGTGATTTGTTCAACCATAAAAAATCCTTTAGGTGAGGAAAACAATGAGCTCGCATTATCTTTAATGAAATAGATGACATGAGCATGATAATGGCTCGGGAATTATCTATTTCGCTTAACAATAGCAGCAAATGCATAAACGCTATAAAGTTTATCGAAGACTGCATGACCTAAGTGAAACCAATGCGCAACAGCGATGGACTGCAAGCTGCAGCGATTTTACGCAGCAATTATTTGATGAAAAAGATAGAAATAAAAAGGCCTTACATTGCTGTAAGGCCTTTTTATTGATTTGGCGGAGCGGACGGGACTCGAACCCGCGACCCCCGGCGTGACAGGCCGGTATTCTAACCAACTGAACTACCGCTCCAAATTTTTCCATATCCAACATCTGACGGGTTTCAAAACCCGCTAACCTCAGCCTGATAGGCCGCTGGAGCTAAAACAGAAATAAAGATAATTCAACTGACTTATCAAGGCTTCTGCTTAAGATGCGAAGAATAATACGGTTGAGCCCTGCGGGCGTCAACCGTTTTTTTACTTAGATTTATCATTTGATTAAAAAAAAACCAAATCAATTTCCGACCTTGATTTATGTGCCAAATATCGCTGCTACGCCCTAGTTCAAAGTCATAACTCAAACACATCAGCGACACTTGGCTAACGATCTTTATCCGCCTCATCTGGCATAGTGAGATCGATTTCATCTAATGACGGCGCAGCTGCTGGATTCGCCGATGCTTCCTCCAATAAACGTAACTCCGCGGCAGCTAAGGCCTGCGCTAAACTTTGGCGTTTACGCCACACAATTAATCCCACGACGCCCAAGACTAATAAGATAGCGTTGATCGTGATGATCCAGAACATGGCATCTTTCTTCGCAAGTTCTTCTTCCTCTGCGGCTTTTTGTGCAGCAACGGCGGCCAACTCTTCAGCGCTTGGTGGTGGCTCTGGCGGCTGAATTAAGTTGAAAAACAGCTCTGGCAAATCCAGTACGATTTCTCGACCCGTAATCGTCGTCGTCGCCACGAAACCTTTAATTCGATAACTACCAAACTCAGTCACAGTCGGTAAATCTAATTCAGAGTCCGGCTCAGTAAGGCCATTAACGGTCAAAGGCAGTTGTAAGCCCGCAGGACCCACTAGCTCAAAGGAAAAATGCGTTTCAGCTAGCTGCAGCACAGCACTATCGACGTGCAACATGATTTTCCATTGCCCCGTTAACGGATCGTCTGGGGTAATGACTTCTAAATTAATTGGCCGCGGCGATAATCTAAACGGAAATGAAATCTGCCGCTCAAACACGTTGTTGCGAGCCTGTACCACAAACTCATAATCCCCCCAAGGCTGCTTTACATTGATATTGCTGGTAAATACGCCATCATCGGGTTTTTCATCATAATCTTCACCATTGTCTTTATAGGAACCGACAATAATGTCACCCGCGGCAAAGTTCTCATCGCCGGCCCTGTGCTTACTCACAAAATGAGCCGTCCATTCCACCAGAAAGTCGAGTCCCGGCATGCGCACACGCTGAGCATCACCCATCAACTGGGCGACAATTTTAACTTGCTCACCTTGGAATAGCGGCTGCGGCAAAGGCTGCACTTCGATTTCGAGTTTAGAGAGTTTTTTGAGGGTCGAACCCGGGACGACTTTACCCACCAACTGCCAAGGTCCAGGCATAGGCGACTCAATGTAAATAATATCGCCGGTAATGCCATCGACCCACTTAACGGTTTCGGGATGGCGATTGGCGTACCATTTACTGCCATCGGGCAACACAATGACTACCGGTGCAGAGCCGTATTCACGCTCCACTAACAGCGTCATGTTATCGACCATATGGTCGATGCGAAAACGGTTTTTAAGCTCAGAAGCCGTCTCCAATCCTATAATCGGCGCGGCCTTGGGCGGCTTGACGACTTTTTTAGCGGTTTCAACCTCGACGGCCAATACAGACGTCACACTGGCAAACAGCGTAGTGACAACAAGGCAAAGCGCTAAAATGGGTTTATGGCGCGACATCGGCATAGTGATTTTTCTATCCTCTCCAGAGGCATTTGCCTGATTTCGCGACTAAATCAAGGCGTTGTTCATGCATAGTCAATTCATCGGCCGAAGCGCCGATCACTTTAAGGTTAAGTGATTGCGGATCAAAACGTTGAATCCCCCCCGCTTCCTGCCCCGCTTCCTCGTTAGACAAATTAAACTTTGTCTGCCCGCCGGTCATGATCAGATAAACATCGGCGAGGATCTCGGCATCGAGCAAAGCACCGTGATATTCGCGGCGCGACGTATCCACGCCATAACGCTTACAGAGGGCGTCAAGGTTGTTTTTCTGACCAGGATGCAGGAACTTAGCGATGACTAAGGTATCGAGGATCTGACAAATATCAGCGGTTTTTGGTCCACGCGGCTGCAACAGTGAAAACTCATGATCCATGAAGCTCACGTCGAAGTTCGCGTTATGGGCGACGATTTCAGCGCCGTCGATAAAGTTGATAAAGTCTTGAGCAACTTGATGAAAACGCGGCTCTTTGGAAACGCGCTCATCGGTAATACCGTGAACGGCGATGGCTTCTGGATCGATTGCTTGACCTGGATTGATATATTGGTGGTAATAACGCCCCGTCAAACGACGGTTCACCACTTCCACACAACCTATCTCGATGATCCTATGGCCTAAATAGATGGCGCCGCTGCCCTGGTTCATACCTGTGGTTTCGGTATCCAAAATAACCTGACGGTTAGCGTTAGAGATAATATTCATTTTTTTATGCGCTTCTTATGACAATTTTTGGTTATACTCGGCCGAAATTCCCGGCTATGGTAACAATTTGATGACTGAACTAAAACTGATCCACATCTTCACCGACGGCTCTTGCTTAGGCAATCCCGGTCCTGGCGGCTATGGCATTGTAATGAATTATAAAGGCCATACAAAGGAGATGTCCGACGGTTTTGCGCTCACGACCAATAATCGCATGGAATTATTAGCCCCGATCATAGCGTTAGAAAGCTTAAAAGAGCCTTGCCAAGTCGTGCTCACTAGCGACAGCCAATATATGCGCCAAGGCATAATGACGTGGATCCATGGCTGGAAGAAAAAAGGCTGGATGACATCAAACCGTACCCCAGTCAAAAACGTTGACCTGTGGAAACGTTTAGATAAAGCCTCACAGATGCACACTATCGACTGGCAATGGGTTAAAGGTCACGCAGGACACGCCGAAAACGAACGTTGCGATGTATTAGCTCGCACCGCGGCAGAATCTAAACCGACCCAACCCGACTTAGGCTACCAGCCTTAACCCTGTGGCCCTTACTTAAACAAGCTAAGTTAGAACAAACTAAGTTCATACAAGCTAAATTCGAAAAAGTAAGTTCGAAAAGTAAGTTCTATGCCATCACGCCTAAGCTAAACACTTAGGCTTGATGATTTATTTCACTATTCATCTCACCGTAAACCCACAGTTCAAATTAACCGCTTAAGCTCACTGCATATGGCCATTGCTATCAAACGGCTTATTTGGTTCCACGCCTGCGATATTGAAAAAATTCTCACAGAACTGCACAAAAGCTTGGCCAAGGGATGTCGCCTGACGGCTCTTATGGGTGATGCGATAAAACTGCCGCTCCAGCACTAATCCCTCAATCGTGACTAACGCCAACTCTTTGCGGCTGATTTCTTTCTCCAGCGCCAGCTCAGATAATACCCCAAGCCCAGCACCTTGTTTCACCGCCAGTTTGATTGCATCCGGCGTAGTAAAGCAGAATTTGGCTTCTGGCTGCATATCCAACTCATTGGCGGCATTGACAAAATACTCACGAGTGCCCGAGCCTTCTTCACGTAACACCCATGAATGGCCTCTCACTTGCGCCGGTTTAACCACTTTCCCCGCCAGAGGATGCGCCTGATGACAAAACACCAGCAGCCTATCCTTATGCCAAGCTTCAACACTCAAGCGATTATCGGTGCAATGACCTTCAATAAAGCCCATTTCAGAGCGGAACTGCGCAACCGCTTGGATCACATCTTGAGTATTTGTGATCGCCACATCCACATGGGTTTGAGTGTGCTGCTGACAAAATGCCACTGCGGCTTTCGCCATCAGATAGTTACCAATGGTCGAACTGGCACTGATACTTAACCGCCCAACCAAATCGCCACCATGATAGGTAAATGCCTGCTCAATTTGCTCGACACGGTGCAATAAATCCGTCGCCAGTGGCAACAGTAAATTGCCCTGCGAGTTCAGCTGTAATCGATTGCCAATGCGCTCGAATAGGCGGGCATTGAGCTGTTTTTCTAACTCAGCCAAGGCCATAGAAGTGGCCGGTGGTGATAAATTAACCTGCTCCGCCGCCTTTGCGACTTGGCCGCTACGCGCCACAGCCTCAAATACCGCCAGTTGTCTTAGGGTGATCCGCATATAAAAACCTGTACTTAAAATGGAAAAGGCTTATCCGTTTTTCGAATGCTTTGATAAATGCCCTGAACGTCCCGCGGTCGGTGCCGTGGTCCAATTTGTCTGCCGCACCTTACGTTTATCGCGGATAGGCGTGAGTGGCGACTCAAGTTTGCGTGCCACAATCAAATACAAACTGCCCGCGCTAGGCAGCCATGACGCTAAACTCTGTTGAAAAAATTTACCTTGGTTGAAATCACCCATTAAAGGGTGATAGACCAAACGTTCATCGCCCACCACTTGATAACCTAATAAACCTAACCAATCTCGCACCCTTGATGGCATAAAGAAGCGGCCATTCCATGGGAGACAATCCTGATACTTAGGCCATAACTTACCCAAAAATACTGGACTCAAGGGATTAAAACCGATGATAAAAAGATAGCCTCCGGCGATGAGTACCCGATCGGTTTCACGAAGAATACGGTAAGGATCGGGTTCAAATTCGAGCAATAGACTCATCACCACCGCATCTATCGCCGCATTCTGCAGGGGTAAATGGCAAAAATCGCCTTCGATCGAGGCGCCTTTGGATGGTGAGAGTGAAAAATGATGGGCGACTGGCGATGCCATGCTCGACAATTCGGCACTCAAAGGCCCTAATTTTAATAAATGATAACCAAAGACTCTTGGCCACCAATCTTCAAGTTGTTTAGCAACGGCTTGTTGCAACGCCTCACCATTGGGTAAGTCGCTCCATTGTTCGGGTTTGAGCTCAGTACTAAAATGCGACACAGAGTTCCTCCGTTAGCTTGGTAGACAAGTATCCAATTGGGTCAAAGATTACTGCCATTTAGCCATAGGGCAAAAGCGGCAAAGGTCGCCAAGGGCCGTTCACTCATGGATAATACCTTTATCTTCGAATTGAAATACAGACATAGGCGGTTCTATGCTCACTATAACAGCGATCAAAGCCTTTAATGACAATTATATCTGGGTGTTACAACAACAGCCCCATACACAGGTTTATGTCGTCGATCCCGGCGATGCGAGTGTGGTTATTGACTATCTAGAGGCCAATCAACTCACGCTAGCGGGCATTTTACTGACCCACCACCACAATGACCATACGGGTGGCGTCGCTGAACTTCAAGCCTACAGTCAAGACAGGCTCACAGTCTTTGGCCCAGACAATGAGAAGATTAAAGGCATCACCCATCCACTGCACGCAGCAGCGCAGCCCAGATTTACACTCGACTATATGAGTGGCGAGCTGCAAGTCTTGGATGTACCGGGGCACACAGCAGGACATATCGCCTATGTTATTGCAGATGCCTTATTCTGCGGTGACACCCTCTTTAGCGGTGGCTGCGGACGCTTATTTGAAGGTACGCCAGCGCAAATGCTCAACTCACTACAGCAACTTGCCCAGCTTCCCGCCGACACTCGGGTGTATTGCGCCCATGAGTACACACTTTCAAACCTCAAATTTGCCCTCGCAGTCAATCCCAACAATCGCGCGCTGCAAGACTATAACGAACGCGCCATACAGTTGCGTCGCCAAGACAAAGCGACTATCCCCTCCTCCATCGCTTTAGAGCGCGCCATCAATCCCTTTCTACGTGCCAGCGACACTGAGATTGTTGACAGCATAAAACAGCATTTTAGCGATCTAAATCATGCCAATTTAGACGAACTTGGCGGTTTTACCCTGCTCAGACAGTGGAAAGATAATTTTTGATCACAAAAGCAATATTATAGTTTGAAATTTAAACAGTTTTTCCCATTTTTGATGATGTAAATCAAAAATGGCCTTACATTATGTACGATAATTAAGGGACAAGATCGAAAAGATCCCATAGAATGGCTCGTTTTGCGTGAAAACTTTGCGCGCTGCGTCGTCTTTATCTTCATATAAAACATACTGTTACTATAAAGAAAAGCTATGCACTAACAGAGGACTACCGTTTTCAATGAGAGTATCACTTTATGTTGTAGGGGGATTTGCCCTACTCACAGGTTGTCAGACATTAGACAACCATGGCGTTAATCAGACAGAAGTTGAAGCCGTCACAACCGAAAATACAGTCCCAGAATATTACCTCGCAACTGAGGCTCCGTCGGCGCAAATTACCGATGTGTGGGAGCGAATTCGTCAAGGTATGCAGTTACCGGTTCCAGATCAAAAATTGGTAAACCAATATCGCGATTGGTACATCAAAAATCCGCAGCATCTAGAGATCATCTCAGAGCGTGCTGCACCTTATATGTACCTGATCGTGGAAGAGCTTGAAAAGCGTCATCTTCCGATTGAGATCGCCCTATTACCTATTATAGAAAGCGCCTTTGATCCATCGGCGTCTTCAGCAAGTGCGGCATCGGGTTTGTGGCAATTCACCACGCCTATGGCCAGCCATTTCGGTTTAGAAATGAACTGGTGGTACGACGGTCGCCGTGATGTGCCCGCTTCAACGACTGCAGCGCTCGACATGTTGGAATATCTTTACGATAAAACCAATAACAATTGGCTTTATGCTATTGCGGCCTATAACTCGGGTGAATCTCGGGTGCTCAATGCGATTAAAAGTAACGAGAAGAAAGGCTTAAAAACTGACTTTTGGTCATTGGATTTACCCAGTGAAACCGAACGCTACGTGCCGCAACTGCTCGCGCTGGCCGAAGTCATTAAACACGCCGATGAATATGGCATCACTTTAGCGCCAATCAGCAACAATCCTTCAATTGAAGTGGTTGATATTGATAGCCAAATTGATTTAGCCATGGCGGCAGGTTTGGCAAACATGACCACACTTGAGCTGCAAAAGCTCAACCCTGGTTATAACCGCTGGGCCACTTCGCCACTGGGGCCGCACACCTTAGTATTGCCGATTGATAAATCGGAAGAATTTAAGAAGGCGCTCGCCGAAACAGAAACCGAAGATAGGATCAGTTGGCTACGCTACACGATTAAATCCGGTGACAGTATTGGCAAAATTGCAAAGCAGCACCACACGACGATTAATGCAATTCGCGCCGCTAACGGCATGAAAAACAATACCATAGTCGCGGGTAAGCATTTGATTATTCCTGTCGACGCGCAAGACAAACAGCTCTATGCCCTGTCGACTCAGCAACAATTGCCGAAGAAATCGCACGCTGCGACTGAATCGACAAAAATTGCCTATCTGGTTAAGTCTGGTGACACACTTTCTGAAATCGCCCAAGCCCATAAAGTGACCGTGAAACAACTTAGCGTTTGGAACAAATTAGGTAAGAGTGACAAGCTACAAAATGGCCAAAAACTGGTGATCTTAGCGCCGAAAAATCTTGAGCAAACTGCGCAAATTCGCACTGTGAGTTATAAGGTCAAATCCGGTGATTCACTCGCCCGTATCGCCAGCAAATTTAACGTGACTGTGGCCGAGCTATTAGAATGGAATAGCCTAGCGCAATCACAATATTTGCAACCAGGCCAAGTGATTAAATTAGTAGTCGATGAAAGTAAGTTAAACGCATAAGGCTAAACAGGCACATAGTTCGAACTGATTGGTGCAATATAAACCCTTAGCTAGATTGAGCCACTGATAACAAAAAGGCAGCAACCCTATCGGATTGCTGCCTTTTTCTATTATGAGCCTGCTCTATTATAAGATGCGGCGTTATTCCATCGTCAGTAATAAGACAACAGGCGCCATAACGACGGCATCAGACTCTAATGCTTTAGCGGCAAAATGCGCTTCTAAACGAGCGCCATCTGCGGGTATTCCAGCAAACGCTTTGGGTGGAATGCTAAAGGAAGTGCTGATCACTTTCCCCGCTGCCAATTGGCTATCGCGTAACGCTTGGGTAAACATCATATCATCGGACCATGCCCACAGACGTTTGCCCTCTTGCGTTACCAGCCACAAATCCGCCGTCATCCCTGAGTTATAACGCAGGCCGACGGCATAGGTTTGTGGATTGGTCACAGTCAACGTCGCCTTAACTGGCTGCTTAAAATCCACAAATGGCTCTAAGGCTAACTCGCCGCGAAGCAGTCCTGGCGTAGCATCAGTCGTCATAGGTTCAACCTTTAATGTCGGTGTACTTTTAAGGCCTGAAACATCGAGCGCAAGATCGGCAGCGCGAACGATCTCAGGCTGAACCGCCGCGGCTGTTGTCGTCTCGCCCTTGGTAGACGGACTCATGTCAGCAGCTTCAGGCGCCGAGCACCCAACAAGTTGCCCGCCGACAAAAGCACTCGCGCAAACAAGCAATGCGTAGCGCATTGGAGCAACCATTAGAAACCTCCTAGTTTTTTCAGTAAGGAGTCTTTTAATTTTTCCTTAGCTTTGTCGGTTTCTTCTTTTAACTGATTATTCAGTAACGCTTTAGTATCCAAGGCATATTCAGGTTTTTGGAAAGTCCCGGTAATAGCCAACGGAATGTCAATTCCAGCCAGCGCATCTTTGTCGCTACCGCCCTGACCTTTTAATGAATTCACTAGGCTAGTAGTCAATCTGTAGTCTAAGGCTTCAGTCAATAAATTCGCCGTACCTTTGCCCGCCAAACGCAATAAAGGTGAAGACATAGAAAGATCTGGGTTAGTAGCAACGCCATTATCCAGCGAGAAACTACCAGTCAGACTCGAGAAGTCGGTTTTGCGCTCTTCCTTGGTTTCTGGCGATAAGTCACCCTTTAACTTAGCTTGGGCGCTACGGATCATCTGCGGTATGTTAACCCCGTACAAAGCCCCGTCATTAATATCAAAATGGCCATTGGCTAATAGATTTTTCTTTAACTGCTCAGGGATCAAACTCTTACCTTTACCTTTCACATCAAAGTTGGCTGTACCCGCCAGTAAATCCACATCCGCCGCATCTTTCAGCAAAGGACGAATTTGTACACCCGTCACTTTTTTATCGAATTGATAACTTGCCACCGCTTGACGTGCATCGACCTGAGCGCTCACCAGCAACTTACCTTGGTATAAATCCGCATTAAGTTTCGTTAGATCTAACACGCCATTTTTAATCCCCACATCCATCAACCAATTTTGAGTCGACAGGTTAGCAACCTTAATAGACTTAACGGCCAACTTGAGTTTTACATCAAGCTGCTTTAGGGCAGAGAGATCAGGCTCAACTGCCGGAGTGCTGGCAGCGGGTGCTTGTTCTGTTGCGGCAGCGGTCTCCGTTTTAGGTAACAGCGTATCTAAATCAATATCGCCGACTTGAAAATCAGCATTGATTTGCGGAATTTTTGTGGCGTAATTCACACCAACTTTACCTGCAGCGGTAATGCTCGCCGCGTTAAGCTGCGCAATATCGACGGACAATTGCTGTTTATCCAACGCGATTTGCGTCGCTAAGCTAATCGATGTTTCGAGTTTCTTATTGGGAATACTTTCACCTTCCACCACAGTGTCAATTTTGAGTCCATTGACGACGAGTTGCGTAAAGTCTCGGCTTAGTTTTAGCTCACCTTTACCTTCGCTGCTTACCGTCATGTCCGGCATAGTTGCACTAAATTCAAAGGCAATGGGCGCAAATTGTTCTAAAGCGAATTCACCTAAGGTGAAGCTTTTTAAGGTAAAGACTTGAGTTTGCTTTTTCGCTTCGTCAATCATATTAATTTGGGTATTGGTGATTGAAATACCGCCAATATTAATATCGTTCAGTTTGGCATTTGAGGAAGTTTCGGCCGCAGGAGTTGCAGCTTTCTTACTATTATCACCACTTAATCCATCAAAACTGCTGGTGCCATTCTTGCGAGTCACTAAATTAATGGTTGCGCCATCGAGACTCAGCTCCGCAATTTCAATTTGCTGACTAAACAATGGCATCAACGCCACTTCGGCAACGGCTTTGTTGACTTCTAACATAGCCTTAGGGGTAAAGCCTTCAGGATTAGATAAAGACACGCCCCCTAAATTAATGCCGATAACAGGGAAAAAGGTCCAGGATAAATCGTCAGCGATGACTAATTCTCGACCCGTTTGTTTTTTGACGGCATCGACTATTTCAGGTTTAAAATCATTAGGGTCGAAAAATACGGTGAGATACACTGTGACTAAAAGAATGAGCGTCACCACTAAGGCCAGGAGCCACTTAATGAATTTCATATAAATATCCTTATCAAAAACAACTTGAATTTAAAGCAACTAATTCATTTAAAAATGCAAAGTTCAACATCTCATCACTTACTGCAATACCATTTTCATCGGCATACAGCATCATACCGGGCGTAACCATCACGCCGCCCATATCTACTGCAACATTAATTTGGCCTTGATCTAACTTCTCGGTTTTTATCGGCATGGCCCCTAAGGCATAAACACCTAAACTAAAAGTATTTAATCGGGCTACATCACGAACACAACCATTGATCACTATCCCTTGCCAGCCATTATCTAGCGCGCTTTGCGCAATGAGATCGCCTAACAATGCGCGGCGCAGAGAGCCGCCCCCATCGACAACCAAAACTTTTCCTTGCCCATCCTGTGCAAGTATTTCTTTTACCTTAGAATTATCTTCAAAACACTTGACTGTGACTATCTCGCCCCAAAAGAGCCGCTTACCGCCATAGGGTTTAAATTCGAGGGGAAGTAACTGTAATTTAGACGGATAGTGGTCAAATAAATCTGGTAGTAGATCAAGCATTTGAATCTCCATAATAGCCTATCACTTTAGACTACCCATAATTGTAGACCCCGACAAGGTCAAAGCAAAAATCAGCGAATTTTTTATTTAATTTTAACCAGCAAAGGCTTGGTGTATATTGGCATAGGCACTATAATCTGCGATAGTTAACGTCCTATGACACCCTTTAATGTTTCATAAGAAAGTTTCATCAATCTGTTCTCACACCTCTTTGTTATAAAGCGAAAACCAAATGACTACTGATCTTGATTTACAGAGCGCAATCGCGGCTCTAGATGAATATGGATATGATAAAAAAGTCTCAACGGATCTTGAGCAAGCACGTAACAAGCAACAAATGGGTAAATATATTAAATCCCTCGACTATAGTTTACGTCGATTATTGATATTGCAAGAAACAGTTAACGAGTTAGTTGAAGAAAAGAAACATCAATTAGCCCAGCAAGAAAACATTCAAACCTACAAAACAAAAATCATTAACTTGTCGAGAGAATTTAACATTTCTTACGATGAAGTCTTAGCGTTGATGACATCATCTAAATCTAAAAATTAAACATAACGCTATTCTGCTCTATCATTAAGC
>NZ_VXCT01000189.1:0-457 GCF_052850535.1 Shewanella sp. 1180_01 | reverse complement strand
TCAGCAACATCGCAGGGGAAGGTCTACTTCTGTAGCGACTGTGCGAACAATTAATCCCCAAAGATCTGTGCCTGTCCGATCTTTCAATGTTAATTAGTACAAGTTGTAGACAAACCGAAAGTGCATTATGTTGTTGATCTAAAATGGATGGCCGATTTATATTTCAGATATAAATATATCAAGAGAAAATTACATGGATTTTAACGAATACGAACTACAAAGACTATTTGGTCATGAAGCGGCTGAGGATGAAGACCCTCAGAGACTTAAAGAGTATTACTTCAAAAGTAAAGCCTATAAGCAAGTTGTAAATGACCTTCCACTGAGAATAGTGGTTGGGCACAAGGGAATTGGTAAGTCCGCCCTTTTCCAGGTAGCAATTGATGAAGAAGCAGAAAATAATAGACTCACTTTGTTGATAAAACCTGATGATATTGTAGGCATTGGCGATAATAAT
>NZ_VXCT01000188.1:0-480 GCF_052850535.1 Shewanella sp. 1180_01 | reverse complement strand
GCACTGAATAACGGGCCCACATCCGACTCGCTTAATTGCGTGCCCACCAAAGGGGGCATCTTCAAACTCATTTGCACCCGATACCCCGCCAAGCTATTGCTGTCTAATACCCGTAAATCGGCCGCAACCGATAACGCCCGTTTCAACACCTTCACCGCGGCTTTGATGTAATTGGCCGAGTAGCCCTGCGCCAACATGGGTTTGATTAAATAACTGTCCACTGCGATAAAGTTCAGCTCATTGAGTGGTAACTCAGCAAAGCAGCCGCTGAGATGTTTACTCACTAACGATTTACAGTTACTGCGCCAGCTGTTGCTTAAGGTGCGGTTGCATTCCACATGGGTGACAAACCACGCCAGTAATTGCGCGACCGTGGCAAACTCGTTGCTGATGACCGTTTGGCCCATGCTGCGTTTGGCTAACAGACTGGGTAACTCGGTTAAAAAAGTCTTCAAGCACATCACTGGCCACACGCCCTGC
>NZ_VXCT01000187.1:0-494 GCF_052850535.1 Shewanella sp. 1180_01 | reverse complement strand
TATATGGACGCTCCCGGTGAGTCAAGACAATACTCTGCTCACCGAAGGCTTTTTGGCCTTCGTTTTCAGTTCAACAATCTCACTCTTATCGTTGCTTTTGAGGCGACTCATTTACCGCTTAAAGCGGTTGTACTGCCATATATACGGGCTGTGCATGCATCCATTTGAATGTGCCGCCCCTAATGAAATCCGTACCACTGCGCCTTTAAATGTGAAACACCCATGCGGATTAGGGCTTACCCTATCCTTGGCCTGTTCGGGCTTACACTGGTTGGACTGAGCCATTTCTTCATCATTTACAACAACCTTGGTGAGTTGTTAATGTGCTATCTTGCCGCTCTTATCACCCACTCGGGCTATAAGCCCTTGTCTCGACCGAGCTTGGCAAGATAGCGACAACAGGGTTAATCCTGCTCATGGCCCATGCCTTGGTAGGTACCGTATTGGGGGGCATAAGGCACTTGTTTCTGTAATAAAATCCATATCAATCTGGC
>NZ_VXCT01000186.1:0-500 GCF_052850535.1 Shewanella sp. 1180_01 | reverse complement strand
GTCAAGTAACCCGGATGCGGCAAGCCGCACCGGTTCTTGAAGCGTTAGGCATACACGATGAGCCGTAGATACCTCAATCTTCAGGAAGCAGAGTCGGCACTTAAGCGAGGAAAAGCAGTTGAGTGCTTTCTTGGTGGGTGCGAACGGGATGGTCGTGCTGGTGTTCGGTGGCTAAGCGTTCGAGGTTCCAAATCCGAAATAGATGTCTCAGTTTACGAAACAGCTGACCTGGGTGATGAATCATTCATCGATATTTATGAGTTCGGTCCACTTGATCCAGACCTGGAGCTAGAGGACGCCAATGAGGTCAAATCTTTCACTTCATTTGGCCAAGCGATAGAGTTTATTGAGCAACGATTCGCAGGATCATCTGAAAGATTATTAAACGAGTTTATGATTCAAGATGAATATGCCGACTACATTTCGAGGGGCAGGAAGTAGAAATGCCTAATCGGGTAGCCGGAGGTATCTAGCCTCCAGCCCCCACACCACCCTGCATG
>NZ_VXCT01000185.1:0-502 GCF_052850535.1 Shewanella sp. 1180_01 | reverse complement strand
GGCACATCGATAGCGTGAATAGGGCCATCGAGTTCGATCATATTGGGCTTTAGTTTGGCATAACGAGGCTTTGAGTTACCCCAAAAAATATAGATCTGCTGATCATCATCGATAAATACCGCAGGGTCGATATCATCCCAGTCGATGTCGGTATCGGTTGTCATATCATTGGTGATAAGTGCCGTCCCACGCGCATCCTTAAAAGGGCCTAATGGACTGTCTGCAACGGCCACACCAATCGCAAAGCCATTAATCTTGGCGTGTCTTGCTGTAACATACCAATAAAACTTACCCTCTTTTTCAATTACATGGCTTGCCCAAGCATCACCTTTTGCCCAACTAAAATCCTTAACCGCTAACTTACTGCCGTGTTCGGTCCAATTCAGCATGTCCTTTGAACTAAAGACTAACCAATCGTGCATCTCAAAGAAGGTTTTGTTGTCTTTGGCCACATCATGCCCAGTATAAAGGTACACAGTATCCTGATGGACCATAGCGGCAG
>NZ_VXCT01000184.1:0-521 GCF_052850535.1 Shewanella sp. 1180_01 | reverse complement strand
AATGACACCCTATGCTAAACGCTTACTCAAATATGCCATTGCGAACTGCCCAGTTAGGCCCGTTCGTAAGGGGAAAACTAAGGCAGAACTGCTCGCCGATCGTGAGCTTTGGGCTGTTAACTTTTTAAATGCAGCAACACCGAATTGGCAGCAGCTTAAGAGTCAGCCTAAAGCCATCAAGATAGTATCCAGTGCGACAACCGATGAGGATGACGAATGTTAGAAACTAATCAAAAAGCCCCTGTGCAGACTAATGCGCAGGCGCACCCAGTCGCTCAACACAAGAAGCGCCTGATCACCTTAATCAATGTGGCTAAGGGATCATTGCAGCTCGATGAAGCCATCTACCGCGCCATGCTGAAAAATGCCACGGGTAAAGATTCCTTGCGGGCAATGAACTTGCCAGAGCTTGAACAGGCGCTAGAAGTGTTTAAACAAAAGGGCTTTAAACCTACTGTAACCAACAATAAAACAGCGGTTAAACGCCGTTTAAGTCCTGCTGCGGGTAAAAGCAAATTGGC
>NZ_VXCT01000183.1:0-523 GCF_052850535.1 Shewanella sp. 1180_01 | reverse complement strand
GGCCTGAGTAACTTTAAGTAAATCTTCACGGATTGACTTAACGTCGGCAACCTCATAACGAGTTACTCGGGCGGGCTTTTTGAGACCATGATGAATTTCTACCGCTTCTTCAAGGGAGGCTTGAAGTTCGTTAAATATATTCATTTTTCCTCTCCTTTTAATGATTGAACTATTTGTTTTAACTTGGCCTTTTCTTCCGCAGTTAGGCTATCTTTAACTGATTTTGGATAAGCGAGTACTAGGTAAATTTTGTCGGCCAGAGCAAGGACGTATAGCACTCGCATACTGCCACTCTTTCCTTTGTTGCCTACAGCCATTCTAACTTTTCGTAGACCTCCTGTACCCTTGATAATATCGCCTTTATCTGGCTGAGCAATAAGCTCTGCTTGCAAATCCTTTAGTTCGTCATCTGTTGCAAGTTCCTTGATCTGTCTTGTAAAGATCGAGGTTTCGACAAACTCAATAGCATGGCTCACTAATCAAAATCCTTATGCTACCTCAAAGGTGTACAGTGTACACTCTG
>NZ_VXCT01000182.1:0-526 GCF_052850535.1 Shewanella sp. 1180_01 | reverse complement strand
GCTCCCTAATACGGCGTCAATGCGCCAAACTGATGTTGACCATACAGTTACTTAAGGAGCGTCCATTATGAAAGTTACCACTATTGCAATTGATTTGGCAAAGAATGTATTTCAAGTCCTTGGGATGGATTGCCATGCAAAACAAGTCTTCAATAAGCGTTTAAATCGCGCTCAACTGAATGAGTTTATGTCGCAGCAATCTGTCTGCAATGTGGTCTTTGAAGCCTGTTATTCATCCCATTATTGGGGGCGTAAGTTTCTCGCCATGGGGCATGAGGTTAAGCTTATTCCAGCGCAACATGTCACCCCGTTTGTGCGCGGCAGCAAGAATGATAAAAATGACACCATGGCGATTTATGAAGCCAGTTTTAGGCCTAACATTCGTTTTGTGCCGATTAAAACCGAAGCGCAGCAAGAAATTCTGATGTTACATCGCGTTAGAGAGCGCCTGGTAAAACAACGCACTGCCTGCACCAATCAAATTCGTGGCGTGTTAGTCGATTTTGGTATTTGTATTGCGCAAGGT
>NZ_VXCT01000181.1:0-527 GCF_052850535.1 Shewanella sp. 1180_01 | reverse complement strand
ACAGGGCGTGTGGCCAGTGATGTGCTTGAAGACCTTTTTAACTGAGTTACCTAGCTTGCTCGCCAAACGCAGCATGGGCCAAACGGTAATCAGCAACGAATTTACCACGGTCGCGCAATTGCTGGCGTGGTTTGTCACCCATGTGGAGTGTAACCGCACTTTAAGCAACAGCTGGCGCAGTAACTGTAAATCGTTAGTGAGTAAACATCTCAGCGGCTGCTTTGGTGAGTTACCGCTCAATGAGCTGAACTTTATCGCGGTGGACAGTTATTTAATCAAACCCATGTTAGCGCAGGGGTATTCGGCCAATTACATCAAAGCCGCGGTGAAGGTATTAAAGCGGGCGTTATCGGTTGCGGCCGATTTACGGGTGTTAGACAGCAATAGCTTGGCGGGGTATCGGGTGCAAATGAGTTTGAAGATGCCGCCTTTGGTGGGCACGCAGTTAAGCGAGTCGGATGTGGGACCGTTATTCAGCGCATTGCGAAATGCAGCAAGACCGGTAGCCATGTTGTTTGTGTTGATGC
>NZ_VXCT01000180.1:0-531 GCF_052850535.1 Shewanella sp. 1180_01 | reverse complement strand
AAGCGCATTTACTTCGCTTCATGGCGGCTCGTATTGGAGACTTAAACGGTATGATTAAGGCACTATGGGTTAACCATCCTAAGGGATTCTATGCACATCCCGGCAATGGTAAAAAAGTCCCGACGAAGCATTATCGAGTGTTACTCAAATATCTGACTAAGTACTTAGCATCCCCACCAATAGGTGTATCAAGAATAACCCGAGTTGCAGACGGATATGTTAGTTATTATTATCAATCACATAGAAGTAAACAACGTGAATATGAATGCGTTGAAGCTGAGGTGTTTATTGGCCGCATGGTGCAACATATCCTTCCTAAAGGATTCCAGCGAATTCGTTATTATGGGTTACAAGCGACAGCGAGCTTTAAGAAATGGTATGAAGTAATCGCTAAAGCTGCGGGAGATTTAGTTGAAGGTATGATTAGCTACGTTAATCGTTTGAAATATAGTGATTTTTTTAGAGAGGTCGCAGGTAGACATCCATTAGTTTGTGCGTTTTGTGGTGATGATATGGAATTAGTTCGGCTAT